>JAKLIJ010000155.1 GCA_022709665.1 Bacteroidota bacterium | reverse complement strand
CTTTTCCGGCTTTCTCATTCAGCTTTTCCCTCAGGGCTTCCCGCAGCATCATAAGCTCATTTCTGGCCACAGAGGAATTCAGGCGGATATAAAGTATGTGATCCCTGATGTAAACTTTTGAAGTTCTCGAGGCTATGGCTTTCCCTACGAGTTCTTCCCAGGAATTTATAAGATTCACTTCAAGGAGCTTGCCTTCAAGGTTCATTTCCCTGATGTAATCGCGCATCGCTTCGCCGAGTGATATCGTTCTGCTTCTTCTCATTATGTGTGTGCTCCATTCCCGGTCACTCCTCCAATGCCTTCATCATTGATCCTGAAAAGCCTGTAATCTGTTTCGATACTTTGCAGAATATTATGAAGTCTCTCCTGGTGAGTATCTGTAATGAATATCTGACCAAAGCGGTGATTTCCCACAAGCCTTATTATCTGGGCTACCCTGCCGGCATCGAATTTGTCGAAGACATCATCGAGGAGCAGGATAGGCGGAAATCCTGCCTTTCTCTTTATGTAATCGAACTTGGCGAGTTTGAGTGCTACCAGAAATGATTTCTGCTGGCCCTGCGATCCAAGTGATTTCACAGGATAACCGTCCATTTCAAAGACCAGGTCGTCCTTGTGAATCCCAACTGTTGTGTACTCGAGCGCCCTGTCCTTCACTACTGAAGCTGAAAGCATGTCCTGAAAACTTCCTTCGTTCAGGTGCGACCTGTATTTAAGGTTTACGTGCTCCCGGCTGTTCGATAATAGTGTATAATACTCGTAGAAAACCGGTATAATCTCATTGATAAGAAGACTGCGTTCGGCATGGACCAGGCTGCCGTACTTTACAAGCTGAGCGTCCCAGATTGAAAGCATTTCCGGATCAAACTGTCCTGAAAAGGCAAAATCCCTCAGCAGTTTATTCCGCTGCTGCAGCGCTTTGTTATAATTCAGTACCGCTTCGAGGTATTCAGCATTATACTGGCTTATTATCTTGTTCATGAATTTACGCCGTTCCTCGCTTCCTTCAAGGATCAATGAGCTGTCGGCCGGCGATATCATAACCACAGGATACCTTCCTACATGGTCTGAAAGCCGCGCATATTCCTTGTTGTTCCTTTTCAGCGTTTTCTGCTTCTGCCTGTGAAAGGAGCAGAAAATATTATCCTCTTCCCCGTTTTTTTCAAAAATTCCCTGGATAATAAAGAACTCATCTTCATGCCTTATGCTGGCGCTGTCGATATTGTTGAAAAAGCTTTTGGTTAGCGACAGATAATGAATAGCGTCGAGAATATTGGTTTTCCCGACACCGTTGTTTCCCACTATGCAGTTTATCCTCGGGGAGAATCCTATGTCGGCCTGGCCGTAGTTTTTGAAGTTGGTAAGGAGGAGTTTCTTAAGGTACATTTCAATGCACGGTGTTCAGGTTAGCTAAGAGATACAAATTTACAAAAAAGAACCTAAGTTCGAAATTTATTGTTAAATAATTGATATCCTATCTCTTATATCAAAAAAGCCCATAGTTTATTTTTTTGTCCATTTATTTCAAAATTACTTTAAAAGCACTACTTTTGCGGAGTTATTTTTTTAAGTGATTTAAGCATAAACTGTTATGGCAAAAAGTAAGAAAGATGAGAATCCTCAGGGGATAAAGAACGTAGAAGAAACTCTTACCAAAACAGAACAATTTCTGGAAGAGAATTACAAACCCCTTCTGATAGTACTTGGTATTCTGGTTGTTATTGTGGGGATTTTCTGGCTGGGTAGAATGTACGTTATTAAAAAGAATGACGAAGCTCAGGCCCAGATGTATCAGGCGCAGCGTTATCTGGAACTCGATTCCATAAATCTTGCCCTTAACGGTGACGGCAACTATCTTGGTTTTGTTGATATTGCAAAGGAATACAAGTTTACCCGTGCAGGGAATCTGGCACGTTACAGCGCCGGAATCTGCAACCTGCACCTCGGGAACTTTGAAGAAGCTATTGACTACCTTGACAAATACTCAAAGAAGGACAAGGTTCTGGGATCGGTTGCAATCGGGGCTACAGGCGATGCTTATGTTGAACTCGGTGAAATCGAGAAAGGAATATCAAAATATGTTGAGGCGGCAGAATTTGCCGGCAATGACTTTAATACGCCTCTTTATCTGATGAAAGCCGGAGAGCTTTATGAATCTACCGGCAAGTATGACGAAGCGCTAAAGATATACGAGAGGATCAAGGAATCATATCCTTCAAGCACTGAGGGTTCTTCCATCGACAAATACATTGCAAGGATTAAAGTACTTTCAGGGAAATGAGCACGACTGATCTGTCGAAATACGACCAGGGATCGGTTCCCGATGCCGGGAAAATGAGATTCGGGATTGTTGTTGCAGAGTTTAACAGCGACATTACCTCCTCTCTTCTCTCAGGTACTCTGACGACTCTTAAGAAACATGGCGCCAGCGACAAAAACATAGTTGTGAAGCATGTTCCCGGGAGTTTTGAACTGACACTGGGAGCGCAGTTCCTGGCTGAATATGACGATCTTGACGCAGTGATCTGCCTTGGCTGTGTGATCCAGGGTGAAACGCCGCATTTCACCTATATATGCCAGGGTGTCACCTATGGAATAACAAAGCTGAATCTCGAATACAATATCCCTTTCATTTTCGGGGTACTTACCACTCTCACCCACGAGCAGGCCCTTGAAAGGGCAGGCGGAAAGCTCGGCAACAAGGGTGATGAAGCTGCGGTGACAGCAATCCGGATGGCAGCCCTTCAAAGGGAAATGGAATAACAGCAAATTTCTTTATCTCCTGCATAATCCCCTGTAGGGACAGTAATTGCATCTGGAAACGGTTTTTGTCATCCGGAAAGGTTCTTTCCGACTGAATATTGAAGCAATCACAACCCTGATTCCTGAAATAAAAGATTCCCTGACATCACGGTAATCTTCCAGCAAGCTTTCATTTTTCCTGTCTGCGCCCAATTTAAGTATATCCCCGGTATCAGGCTGGCTCATCGCCTTGATCCTGTAGATGGTTGGTCGAACAGCCTCATCAGGATTATTCATAAGCCAGGCTTCGCAATAAAGCATTGTCTGGAGCCAGGCATCCAGTTCTTTCTTCCTGTCGTCAGCAAACAGGTCATCAGTCGTAGCAATCTTCATTGCAACCTCTCCCGTCTTGTAATCCACAATCCTCAGCCGGCCTGCTGTCCTGTCTATCCTGTCGATATTACCGCCTGTCCTGATACTTAACTCTTCACCGTCGCTTTCAACCTGCATCCTGAACCGGAATTCCTTTTCAGCCGCGACCAGGGTGAAAGGAGCAAGCAGGCGGTCGGCTGCAAGTATCCTCCTTAAGTAATTTATCAATATATCCTTGATTATTATATCATTGCCAGTCTCCGGTCGAAGAAGGTCCTTTCCATAAACCGTTTCCACGGAGTTGAGTATAAGACCGGTGAGCAAAGCCTGGTTCCGGCCGGTTGAATCAATGAAATTTGCTGTGACAACACTATCTTTTGTTCCTGTATAGATATTTTTCATTACACCATGCAGTATCTGACCGAAAACCGTATGGTCGATTTCAGGGGAAACAAGGTCAGGTTCCTTCAGCCCGCAGACATACCTGTAGTAAAACCTCATTCTGCATCCGATCCAGGTGTTTATTGCCGTAGGCGACATCAGGGAAACTGCCTGATCGCCGGAATAAAGCTTCAACAACTTCTCCCTGTGATCTGTGGTCTTTTCAACCGGTGAATTCTCAGGTGAGCTCGTTCTTATGTCGAAATTCAGGGTGATCGCTTCCGGGCTTATCATCCGCGCGTATTTCATCTGTGTCAGGAAACGGCTCATCTCACCTGTTCTCATTCCTGAGGAATCGGAGTTATAGACAAATGTAACATTCTCGGCCCTGTGAAGGAGTCTGAAGAAATGGTAAGCATAAAGCGATTCCTGGTGATTAATGACGGGAAGACCGAATGCAGCCCTTATGGTGTATGGGATAAATGATGATCCTGTACTTGCGGAGGGCAGGTTTCCTTCGTTCACCGAAAGCATTACGATATTTCTGAAATCAAGGACCCTGGTTTCAAGGAATCCCATTATCTGGATTCCCGACAGAGGTTCTCCTGTGAAGGGTACTG
>JAKLIJ010000154.1 GCA_022709665.1 Bacteroidota bacterium | reverse complement strand
ACGGGTTTTAATTGGGTTACGTACTCCGACCATTATTACTTTAACATTGCTCATGTTTGGATTACCCGAAACGGAAATCCTATGGCCGTTTACAACAGCAACATAGACGTCGGAAATGCTCAGTGACGATCCTGATTCCTGAAGCTTACGGTTTCGTTCCTGTTTTACATCCTGAAGCACCGACAGGTCGATGTTGAAGCTGTTTTCCTCAGGCCAGACTATTGTACGTGACTCGTCTGATTTATTATCATAGTGACCAGGTGGAGTAAGACGGAGAGGTATTTCATATTCGTAGAAATTACTCTTGTAATCCGATCCTATTCTGATAAAGGCTGTCAGTTCATTATCGCGCAGGATCTGGCCTATCATTGCTTCGGCATGAACTTCCATTCTCAGGCGACGGTATTGCCGTATATCGAGGCTGACATTCCGGAATGCCGCCCGTGCATCGCCATCTTCGAGGTTCTGAACCTTCAGTACCATCGATTGTTCATTCAACTGCTGAAGCTGAGGATTTGAGGGATCAGTCATCCTGGTGAATCCGGGAGGAAGAACATAGTTTACAGGTTCTTTCCCGGCATTTTCTTCGATGCTCACAGAGCTTATCTCAAATGTTCCGTCGGTTGCTTCCGGAACGGTGATCCTCTCCCCTCCTTCCATAAAGGAAATGTTATATTTCCTCCACTCTGCTCTTACCAGGTCGAGTTTTGCAAATCGCATTATCACCGGTTTGCTGAAACCGCGGACAAACAATCTCATAAAACGGATCGACTTGAAGTCACTTATATTACCGACAACCCGCTGATATTCTGTTACAGGGATCTTCAGCTGGTACCATCTGACTTTTGATTTTGTACCATTAGCCATTGTTGCCTCATATTCAATTTCGTCGACAACAAAATTTCTTCCCACCTGGAGATCTCCGGGTCTCATGCTTACCCTGTACTGGTAGTAGTTCTCTGTTTCGCTCAGGGTATTGTCGCGGTTTATGTCTTCCATGTCCGGAAGGGTTGTTCCTGATGTCGGATATGATTCGGATGACATCTCAGCGGTGGGAGAATTACCCTCGGGCCCGTTATATTTTTTGTATCTCTGAAGTATTCCCAGTTCCTCGTCATCATAATCTGATCCTCTGAAATAATGGAAGTTATCTCCGGCAGGGTCTCTGCTGATTTCCTGAAAAGCTTCAGATGAGGCAAGAGCCTGAACCCGGTTCAGGTAATCTGAAAAATATGTTTGTTCATCCTGGTTTCTGAGGCCGTCGAATCCAACATCCTGGTACATTCTCGACTGCGGGTCGTTGTCAAAAGCATTTACCACTGACTGAACAGTAGGAACACGGCCCCACACCGTGGTATCGATATTTGAAAGAAGCTCTCCGCCGGGAAGGCCGTTCTCAAAACTCTTTCGTGAATCACGCAATATGTCTTCTGAAATATTTCCGAGGTTCACATAAAGATCTCCTCCCTCATGTGATGGATCTTCAACAAAGGGATCCATCAGCCAGAATTTTATATACTGAATGTTTGCGGTCTCAAAATCGCTGGTAAGCACTTCGCGCATTACTCCGCCCCATCGTGTTGCAGGATCATTGAGAGTACCGTCAGAATTTATACCGTGTGAATAGAGCCCCGGATCGGTATCAAAGTTGTAGGGACCCCTTTCGCCAGGATAATATGCAAGGTTAAGAACGGAAATATTGGTAGGTATGCCACTGGCGCTCTCCTTATATGGAAAAATCTCTGTCTCAAATACTTCTCTTACAAAATGACTTGACTGTTCATCAGGATTTTTCTTGATATGATCTGGTGTCGAAGAACCGTTTCTCAGAAAAATGGGGTCAATTACGTACCAGGCAATCTTTGCCCTGTTGAATCCGCTTGACAGATTATTGTTAAGCCTGGCTTCGGGAAAAAGCTGATCCTGTCCCTGGGGAATACTTGCCAGGGTCCATGCATTGAACGACTTCAGGTCGAGGGGTATCTCGCTTGCTTCGAAGTCGTCGATATATGAGTTCCCGGCATTGGAGATGGCCTTGGAATGACCTGGTATCAGGTTTGCGAACTCACCGAAAAAGGATATTGCCGAAGGTGTTTTGGTTTCGAGAAGAGGTATCTTATCAATAATCTTTGTAAGAAGCTGCGACTCGGTTTTGTATGATGTATTTAATCCCCAAATTGTATTTGAAATCGGTTCCTCCCCGAAATTGACTTTCTGTGTATAAGGCCTTTCTGTCAGGCGGAGTATTGTTGCCCCTACATCAAAGTTTTCCGAGAAGCGGTAATCGAGGTGGGTTCCAAGAAGAGTCTTGGTCTGAAATCCGAAAAACTGGTTGCTTTCCAGTGAAACTGAAATAGGTGTTTGTGATTCTATCAGCGCTTCGTTGATAATCCTCACTGTCCCCATGTTATAATCGACAGTGTAATCAGTATTTTCGGTAAGAGTAACACCTCCGGCAGTCACGACCACTGATCCCTGTGGTATGTTCGTGGCATTCAGCTGGATTTCGGATCCTGACTCTGAGGAATAGTTGCCTGAAAGAAGAAACTTATTCTTTTCTGCCATCTGACGGGCCACGGTCTGTGTGGAATCATAAAGTTCCTGAAATACGTATTTATCGGCAATAGTTGGATTCCCGACGGCTTTTCGGAGATGGGACCCGAATGGTTCAACTACAGGAAAGACAATTTTTCCCCTGTCGGTCATTACAGTCACTCCCTCTATGAAATCGAAATACCCGTCAGGCTGCCTGTCCGATTGTGAGTTCAGGTTGTCAAGTCCCAGCATCTGAAGCAGTATCTGGTTCTGGAGTCTTCCTTCAGGCAGGTAGTTAATTGAATTCCCGGTGTTATCGTCCTGGTAAAGAACGTTAAGCTCAAAATCATTTCTGTCGAGCTTCCCTGATCCCAGGGAATAGACGTTCTTCATCATGAGGTCCCATGTCGGGAGCCTGGGGGTAAGGGTAGTACCCTTTATCATTTTCAGAATGAGTGTCTGAGGGGCTGAGACACCGTCGGTCGAAAATTCCCCTACTTTATACACCTGTCCGTTAATTGTATATTCATAGGCTACAGCCAGCACTTCATCAGTGTTAAGGGCCATATTCAGGGAAATATAGCCCAGCTGTTTGTTGAGTGAATATTCCCTTTCATTCAGTTTCCTGGCATTTTCAATTTTTTCGAAGTCGCTGCCTATCTGGAATGAAGGATATAATGACTGGAGTGTATTGGTTACCTGGTCGACATCGCGAATACCTGTATAAGTTGTATTAAGCTGATCGTACAGCCTGTTAGCGCCGTTGTCGGGGTAAAGAGGCGCTCCTGGTGTCTCCTGGAAACCCGGGACATTATTATGGATATGATTTATGTTTTCGGCGAGGTCCATGAATGCGACTATATTTCTGTTGCTGGCTTCTTCAAACCTGCTCGTCTTGTTTGTGATCCACACCTCAATCCTTTCAATGTTTACACCTGTGCTTACGATCGGAAGTGTTTTCAGAGCATCGTCATAGATATCCCTGAAATATTGTGAGAGAAAGAAATGCCTGTTTGCCTCATACTCATCGGCATAGATCTCAAAATTTGTTTGCTGTGCCCCTCCCTCTACTTCTATTACTGATGACTCTCCTTTCTGTTGTGATAGGACTGTTGTAACAGTCAGCTTGCCGAACTGCATCTCTGTTTTCAGGCCGAAGAGGCTGTAGCTTCCTGTAATAAGTGTTCCCTTCAGGGGAAGGGTGACATCGCCGGCCTCTACTTTCTTCAGGATCTCGTCTTCCTTACCTGAATACTGAAGCTTTGTCCTGTTCTCAAAGTCGAACATAGCATCAGTATTATAGTTGACACCCAGTTCCATCTTATCGCCGATGGTGCCTGTTACATTCATCTGAATTTTTTCCTTGAAGTCGAAGGTAGGAATCGTTCTGAGTTTCTCAGAAAGAGTTGGATTCTCGGTATGCGATATATTGACACCGAAGATGAGTTCTGCTGAACCCTGTGGAATTATATTTATTGTGTTGCTGCCGAAAATCTTGTCGAAGGCAGCTCCGCCGATTTCGATCTGAGGGATGAGTGTAGAACGGAATCCGGTCTCTTCACCGGTGATTCTCGACTGCCAGTAATCGCGCATTGTCCTGCTGTATTCATATTTTCTGAATTCTTCGGGGCTCATGTGAACCGGTGGCCGGTAATCGAGCGATCCTGCTTTTTTGTAGATGATATATTCATTCTT
>JAKLIJ010000153.1 GCA_022709665.1 Bacteroidota bacterium | reverse complement strand
AATCTCTATAAGGAGTTCGTAAGGAATGGAGCCAACCTGAACGAGGCGGATAAGGATACTCTCAAGAGTATCAACCAGAAGTTGTCGGTGCTTGCCGTGAAGTTCAATCAGAATGTTCTTGCCGAGACAAATGACTATAAGCTTTTTGTAGACAGGGATGGTCTTGCCGGACTGCCTCAATCGATAATCGATGCGGCTGCTGAAACTGCAAAGGCTGCAGGCAGGGAAGGAGAATGGGCATTTACAACACAGAGGCCCAGTATCTTCCCATTCCTTCAATATTCGGAAAACAGGGATCTCCGCAGGGAATTGTTCAAAGCTTACACCAACAGGGGCAACAATGGCAATGAATATGATAACAACAGGATACTGGCTGATATAGTAAGGCTGAGGGCACAGCGTGCCCGACTGCTGGGATACAAGACACACTCGCATCTGGTGCTGGAGCCAAGGATGGCAAAGAATCCTGATAATGTTCTTGAACTTCTTAACAACCTGTGGTCAAAGGCTGTTCCGGTAGCTCAGAATGAGGTTAAGGAAATGCAGAAGCTCATTGACCGTGAAGGAGGTAATTTCAAACTTGAACCCTCAGACTGGTGGTATTATTCCGAAAAGGTCCGTAAGGAAAAATACGATCTGGATGACAATGCTCTCAGACCTTATTTTCTTCTTGATAATGTCAGGGAAGGTGTCTTTAGTTGTGCCAGCAGGCTTTACGGGATCTCTTTCTCACCTCTGACCAATATCCCTCTTCCTCATCCTGATGCAGAAGCATATGAAGTTAAGGAAGCCGACGGATCGCATATCGGAGTTCTCTATATGGACTTCCATCCGCGCGACAGCAAGCAGCAGGGAGCATGGTGCGGGGGATACAGGAGTCATCATGTCGCTGACGGGAAGCCTGTTACACCGGTTGTTACCGTTGTCTGCAATTTTACGCGTCCGACTGCTGACCTGCCCTCTCTGCTCAGCCTTGAGGAGGTGGAGACACTGTTCCATGAATTTGGGCACGCTCTGGAAGGGTTGTTCTGCAAGAATACCTACAACAGTTCCTATATAGCCTGGGACTTTGTGGAACTTCCTTCTCAGATTATGGAGCACTGGGTTTCGGAACCCGAACTGCTGAATGTTTATGCACGTCATTATGAAACCGGCGAGCCAATCCCTGCTGAGTTGGTGGAGAAGCTCGATAAAAGCAAATATTTCAACCAGGGCTTTATTAACACAGAGCTTCTTGCAGCCTCTCTTCTCGACATAGCTTATTACACGCTTGAGGCTCCCGCCCTGATTGATGTACAGAAATTTGAAAAGGAATACCTTGACAAGATCGGCCTGATTCCTGAAATTGTTTCCAGGTACAGGAGCACTTATTTCCTTCATATAATCGACGGTTACGATTCGGGTTACTACAGCTATACATGGGCTGCTGTCCTTGATAATGATGCTTTCGAAGCCTTTAAGGAAAAGGGTGTTTTTGACAGGGCTACAGCCGAATCGTTCCGAAGGAATATCCTTGAGAAAGACGGAACCATGGATGCCATGCAGATGTATGTTAATTTCCGCGGCCGTGAACCTCAGATTGAACCTCTTCTGAAAAACAGGGGACTGATCACTCAATAGGAGCCTGTCCCTGTTGATCAGGAAAAGGAGTTTATACTGTGGCTTGCTTCCGGAAGGGAGGTTAGTATGAAAAGTCTTTGCGGACTTACAGCTTCAGAGATAGAAGAACTGGCGGAGTGCACGGAAAGGCATTCACTCAGGATAGCCAACTGGCTTTATAAATGTAAGCCCGGCAGTCTGATGCATATACCGGACCTTCCCCTTAAACTCAGGGAGAAGCTGAAAGAGATATCGTACCCGGGTGTCCTTAGTCCGGTTTCATCTCAAAAGTCGGCTGACGGTACCATGAAATTTCTTTTCAGGAATGAAAGCGGACAGGAATTTGAAACGGTACTGATGACCGATTCAAATCGGACCACTGTATGCGTCTCATCCCAGTCAGGCTGCAGGATGGGATGCCCTTTCTGTGTTACAGGGCAATATGGATTCAGGGGAAATCTGTCGGCACGCGACATCCTCACTCAGGTTCTGGCACCCGAAATTGGCGGAAAAGTTACTCATGTCGTTTTCATGGGTATGGGGGAGCCGATGGATAATCTTGACAATGTGCTCAGAGCCTGTAAGGTAATGACTGCCCAATGGGGGATGGCATTAAGTCCGGGGAACATAACTGTTTCGACTGTCGGATTAATGCCGGGTGTCAGGAAATATCTCGATTCCTGTAACTGCAATCTGACGCTGAGCCTGTTTTCTCCTTTTTCCGAAGAGCGGCTTGGATCGGTCCCGGCTGAAAGCTTGTATCCTGCCCGTGAGATAATTGAGGAGATGAAGTCGGCTGCATCGGTGAAAAGGAGGAGGATGAGCGCAGCTTATGTCATGATAAGTGATTTTAATGACACACCGGCTCATCTGGAAGGGCTTAAGGAACTTCTTCACGGCACCGGTATCAGAGTCAACCTGCTGCCATATCATTCATTTCCCGGAGACAGCAATGAATCTTCTTCGCCAGAAATAATGCAGCATTTCAAACAGGAACTTGTATTTTCAGGGATCTCGGCTTCCATAAGGAAGTCAAGGGGAGCGGATATTTCTGCAGCCTGCGGTCTTCTTGCCTCAGGGCTCAAATGATCTCAGCAGCCGGGGTTTACAAGCTGAAAGAGGTGTTCATCGTGGTATCCGTCTTTTACTCTGATCCAGTCACGCCTGATCCCCGCTTCTTTGAACCCGAGTTTTCTGAATAATGCCATGCTTTGCTGATTATTTGAAAGTATACTGCAGTAAAGCTGGTGAAGCATAAGGTTATTGAAGCAATAGTTGATCATGCATTCCAAAGCCATTGTGGCAAATCCCCTTCGTCTGTATTCCCCGGCTGCGATCAGAATTCCCAGGCCGGCCCTTCTGTGAAAGGGGTCAAAATCGAAAAGGTCTATAGTCCCGATCGTTTTATTTTCCGCCGTATAATCGATCATCAGCCGAAGCTGGCCCGTCTCGTAAATATCTTTATGGGAGTTTTCCAGGTAGCGTTTAAGGGTAAATCTGGAAAAAGGAGACATCGTATTGCTTATGAGCCAGTTCGACATGTCGTTTTCCCAGTCATAAAGCAACTCAAGGTCCTCCGGTTCAAGGGCCCTCAGGCTTATTTCCCTGTTTATCATCAAATTGTTTCAGGTGTGGAGAAATCCTGATTATCTGACAACATTTACCTGTCTGATAAATGCATCTTCAAAATCCTTCTTTACCTCCGGCAGAGCATCCTTGGCATCGGCTACCGATGTGAATTCTCCCCAGACATATTTATAGAATCCATCATCGGCTACTATTTCTCTCACCCCATCATATCCCGGGAATATCCGGTCAATGTCGATAGGGTTCCTGGTTGCTTTCAGCTGGATAGAGTAGACCATTCTGGTTTGTGCCTGTGATTGAATCAAGATAGGTTCTCCGTCTCCTGACAGGTTGTCGAGTTCGTACTGATTTATGACATAAGCGTTATCGAGGCCGAGACTCTTCAGATACCCAAGGTAGGTAACGGCGTCGGACCTGTTAAAGAACACCCCGAGGGCATAGATGTTAGCTGTATCTGTTTTTACAGACCTGACAAAGAGCATCTCATCCTTGATAACGTTACTGAAATATGAAGGGGACAAGACATCTTTGGTTTGTCGGAGCACAATACTGTACTTTATAGCGCTTGGTTGTCTCAGATGCCTTGGAGTATAGACTTCATGCCTCAGGACCACACCGGTTTTGGGGTTGACTATCCCGAAGGTGACTCTCCTGTTGTATTGTCTTCCCTCTGGATTGTCGGATCCGTCAGGATTGCTGTTTACTGCAACGAAATTTGACTCACCGAAAGCTTTCTTGACGAATTTTCCGCCTTCAATTCCTGAGAGTGTGAAGTAGTCGATCACAGCCTGAGCGCGTTTATCGGCAAGTCTTCTGTTATATTCGGTGCTTCCCTTCGAGTCAGTATATCCTGCAACCTCTATAGTAAGGTCGGGGTATGTGATAAGGATATTTTTTAGAACTTCGAGAGTCTGTTTTGCTTCGTTGTTCAGATCATATTTATCAAAACCGAAAAGCACATTCTGAATTGAAAGGAAATCGCCTGCGTAGACTTTTTCCGGGGCAAGCGACGGGCTTACGTTAAGGTAGCTTCCGGTGTAGTAAAGAGGAAGGCTGAGAGCAATAGTATCGGTGTTATAGCCATCGTGGCTTATATATATCTCATAGTCGCCTGGTTTAATATCGAATTTGAATGTTCCGTCGGCGT
>JAKLIJ010000152.1 GCA_022709665.1 Bacteroidota bacterium | reverse complement strand
CTCGGAATTATTGCGCTTCGACTGGGCCGTAACCTGAAATTCGACCCTGTCGCACAGCAGTTTATCGATGATGACGGAGCCAACAGGCTTATTAATCAGCCGATGAGGGGTGAATGGAAAATATAAAAAAGTCCTGATACGAATCAGCATGCCGGGTAATTTTAGTTCCCGGACCAGCGGACTCAATCTGATCATTAATATCAAAAAAATCAAAAATGAAAATAAAAACAATCATACTTGCATGCCTGACCCTTCTGATTGTATCGGGAACTACTTATTCCCAGGATAGAAGGACTTTGCAAACCAAGGTTGCGGATCTTCTTGCCCGCTTCCCTGCCAACGATCTGGCATACACCGATCAGCTCATGGGCGATATGCTTGCTCTTGATGAAGAAGGAATCAAAATGATCTGCGACCAGATAATTCCTGCAGGAACCGGAGATGATACCCGGGCCCGCTTTGCAGTTGAAAGTCTTTCGAGGTTCCTTTCACAAAAAGGTAAGGAAACAGAAAAAGCCTCATGGGAAAAGGTCTGTATAACCTATGCAACTTCGCAGAAGGAAAACGGAGTAAAGGACTTCTTTATGAAACAGCTCCAGACAGTGGGCGGCGATGCCACAATTGAGGCCCTGAAAAGATACCTTGGCGACAAGGAAATGTGTTACCCCGCTCTGGCAGCCATTCAGGCTGCAGGTGGAGCGAAGGCCGAAGTGGTTCTGGCAGAAGCGCTCAGAAACAGGCAGCTTCCATGCGCTGCTGCTGTTATGAATACGCTCGCTTCCATGAAGTCGAAACTTGCGGTAAACGAATACATAACCTGGGCTTCGGATATCAATGTAAACACCCGGTCGTCAGCCCTGAATGCCCTTGCCTCCAGCGCCAGTCCTGCAGCGCTGCCTGTTCTCATGAAAGAAGCCAAATCGGTGCTTTACAGGTGGGAAGTAAGCGGAGCAACTGCTTCATTGCTTAACTATGCTCTCAACGTCGGAAATAACGGCGACCTTAAGACCATGGACAAGATATGCAAGCTGGTGATGGCAAAAAGCAAGGAAAAACTGAACGTACAGTATAAATCACAGGCTCTTTCAACCTATGCACGATTCCATGGTTTCGATGCATTCAATGTTCTGAAAAAGGCTTCCGAGTATCCCGACAGGACTTACAGGAATGCTGCCCTTGAAGCATCCCTGGCAATTCCCGGAAAAGAGATCATCAACGCCTGGATAGCATATTACCCGAAGGCAAAAGCCGATGCACGTCCTGAAATTATATCTATGCTCGGCCGTACCGGCGATGATTCGGCGATTCCGATCGTATCAATAGCTCTCCGTGATATAGATTACAGGGTAAGGGCAGAGGCAGCAGCAGCAATCGCAACCCTGCAGGGACCGGATGCTGTGCCTGAGCTCATTGAATTTATGAAAAATGCTACCGGACAGACTGATCAGGAAGCAGTAAAAACAGCCCTTATGTCTGTAGCGGGGAACAAGGAGATTGCCCTGCTGAAACCTGTATTAAAGGATGGTTCATCGATAGCAAGGAAAACAGCTATCGAACTTATGGCATGGAACAAGGGAAATGAATACTTCAGGGAAGTCCTTCCTTTTGCCGGCTCACCTGAGGAACCGGTCCGCACAGCTGCTGTAAAAGCTCTGGCAAACCTCGCCGGACCTTCCGATCAGAATGAGCTCATTAATCTCCTTACCTCTGTTCAGGATAAAGCTTACATCGGCGACCTGCAGTCAGCTCTTGGATCGGCTGCAAACAGGAGCGGGGACCCGGCAAAAAGGTCAGAAGCCATTCTGAAAGCCATAAAGGAGAACAAAGCAAAAGAAAGACTCATCCCTGTTCTTGCGACTACAGGTGGAAAAGAAGCACTCGACCTGGTACTTAGTGAGTTCGAGCTGGGAAATGCCGATCTGAGAGATATCTGCTTCAAGACTCTTACTTCATGGAGCGATTATACAGCTTCTTCCGCCCTCTATGAAATTGTTGCTTCGAAAAACAAAACATTTGAAGATCCTGCATTCAGAGGCTATATCCGACAAGTAAGAACAGCTCCTGTTACCGATGAACAAAAACTTCTGCTCCTGCGGAAAATTCTTCCTTTCGCACTCAATGCCGATCGCAAAAATGAGATTCTGACACAAGTGGGCAGACTGAAAACTTATCAGGCATTGTTTCTGACAGGAACTTACCTCGATGATCCGGAAACATCATCCGCTGCTGCTTCTGCTGCGATGTACATTGCTCTACCGTCGGCTGAGTCAGCCGATGGCATGTATGGAACCATGGTAAGGGAAATACTTGCAAAGGCAGCACAGAAACTGACCGGCCCCGAAAGCGAATACAACAAGGAAATGATTATCAAGTATCTGGCTTCCATGCCTGCCGATGAGGGATTCGTTTCAATGTTCAATGGAAAAGATCTTACCGGATGGCAGGGACTTGTTGAAAATCCTGTTGCCAGGGCAAAAATGAGAAGGGTCGACCTTGAAAGGAAACAGGAGGAGGCAAACCTGATGGTACCTGCCAACTGGAGTGTAAAGGATGGCTGTATCTGGTTCAACGGAAAGGGCAGCAACCTCTGTTCGGTAAAGGAATATGGTGACTTCGAAATGCTTGTCGACTGGAAAATTAAAAAAGACGGCGACAGCGGTATCTATCTCAGGGGAACCCCCCAGGTGCAGATATGGGATACCTCCAGGACAGATGTCGGAGCCCAGGTAGGTTCGGGCGGCCTTTACAACAATCAGGTAAATCCTTCAAAACCGCTGAAGGTGGCCGATAATAAGGTAGGGGAATGGAATACCTTCAGGATAATCATGGTGGGAGAGAAGGTGTCAGTATGGCTGAACGGAGACCTGGTGGTCGATGATGTTACTATGGAAAACTACTGGGACAGAAAGATCCCTATCTTCCCAAAAGGAGCCATCGAACTTCAGGCTCACGGAACCGACCTTGCCTTCAGGGATATCTTTGTCAGGGAGATCAGCGACAAGGATTATAATCTGACTGCTGAGGAAAAATCAGAAGGCTTTGTATCCCTGTTCAACGGAAGGAACCTCGATTCATGGGTTGGAAACAAGGAATCGTATGTGGTGGAGGATGGAATGATAGTTATAAAACCTGAAAACGGAAGCGGTGGAAATCTGTATACTGCCGGAGAATATTCAGATTTTGTCTTCAGATTTGAATTCCTGCTTACCCCCGCAGCAAATAACGGCCTGGGTATCAGAACACCTCTGGAGGGTGATGCCGCCTATGTGGGCATGGAACTTCAGATACTTGACAATGATGCAGATGTGTATGCAAAACTTCAACCTTACCAGTACCACGGTTCGGTGTACGGGGTCATTCCTGCAAGGCGCGGATTCCTGAATCCGGTCGGACAATGGAACTACCAGGAAGTATGGGTGAAGGGAACCAGGATAAAGATAACTCTTAACGGAACGGTAATAGTCGATGGCGACATTGCAGATGCCCGCGATAACGGGGCAATGGATCATAATGATCATCCGGGGCTTAAGAATACCACAGGGCACATAGGCTTCCTGGGACATGGTTCCGTCGTTAAATTCAGAAATATAAGAATCCGTAATCTTTAATAATTTAAACCCGGCACAACATGAAGAACTTAGCATTGATAACAGTCTTCCTGACGGCTGTTTTGACTGCCTGTTCACAGCCAGGGCCTCCCGAACCGTTCGGACCTATTCCTTCTGAAAGGCAGCTCGCATGGCATGAACTTGAGTATTACATGTTCGTTCATTTTACCGTCAATACCTTCACCGACAAGGAATGGGGCTATGGCGACGAAAAGGAGTCGGTTTTCAATCCATCGGCTCTCGATTGCCGGCAATGGGCAAAGACAGCCAGCGAGGCGGGGATGAAGGGTATCATTATCACGGCAAAGCATCATGACGGTTTCTGCCTCTGGCCTTCAGCCTTTACTGAACATTCCGTTAAGAACTCCCCATGGAAGGAAGGAAAGGGAGATATACTTAAAGACCTCAGGGAAGCCTGTGATGAATTCGGACTGAAGATGGGTGTTTATCTCTCACCCTGGGACAGGAACTCGGCCGTTTATGGAACTCCTGAATACCTTGTGTATTACAGGGATCAGTTAAGGGAACTGCTTACGAACTATGGCGATATATTTGAAGTCTGGTTCGACGGAGCCAACGGCGGCGACGGTTATTACGGCGGGGCAAAGGAACCCCGCCGCATAGACAACAAGACTTATTACGACTGGCCTAACACTCATAGTATTGTCAGGGAGCTTCAGCCCGGGGCTGTAATGTTCAGCGATGCCGGGCCCGATATCAGATGGGTTGGCAATGAAAG
>JAKLIJ010000151.1 GCA_022709665.1 Bacteroidota bacterium | reverse complement strand
TGCTGAATTTTTCAGCGACATCGGTTTCCCGTAACCGGGCCTTTTAAAACGGATTATCTGATCATTTATCTTCAATTTATTCTCACATGTCAGACTGGAAAAAAGTTTTTGCAATAATCTTCACCGGGCAGCTCTTTTCGACGCTCAGCAGTTATATTGTCGGTTATGCCGTAATCTTCTGGCTAAGCATTGAGACAGGCTCAGCCGAGGTTCTTGCATATGCAACCATAGCGGCGCTTCTTCCCCAGCTTGTTCTCGGGATGTTTACGGGAGTCTTTGTAGACCGCTGGAACCGGAAACGGATAATGATACTGTCCGATTTGTTCATAGCGCTTTGCACTCTTCTGATAGCAATACTGTTTTATACTTCAGATGTAAAGATATCATACATATACGCCCTGCTTGCCCTTCGTTCAGCGGGGATGGCTTTCCACGTACCTGCGATGCAGGCCTCCGTACCGCTTCTTGCCCCTGCTGACAAGCTGATGCGAATATCGGGGATCAACAATATGATCCAGTCGGTGAGCACCATTGCAGGCCCGGCTCTTGCTGCCCTGCTTATAAGCCTGCTCGACATGACCTGGGTACTTATGATCGACGTTGCCGGGGCTCTGATAGCAGTGGTATCGCTGTTGCTGGTTCAGATTCCCGATCCTGAGAGGAAGAGTCAGGAGGAGCCGCATGTATTAAGGGAGTTAAAGGAAGGCCTAAGGGAGATTTATACCAGGCCGGCTCTGTTATGGATGTTCATCCTGTCGGTTTTCCTTCACACCTTTATAATGCCGATATCGGCTATGTTCCCCCTGATGACTCTTCAGCATTTCAACGGAACAACTTATATGATGAGCATTGTGGAGATAGCATGGGGAGTAGGGATGCTGATCGGAGGTGCAGTGCTGGGTTATCCGTGGCTTGGAAAACACAAGGTAACTGTTATAAACCTGATGTATTTTCTGATCGGCGCCACCTTTATCTTTTCAGGTATTCTGCCTCCCTCCGGGTTTGTTTTCTTTGCTGCGATAACAGCTTTCGGAGGCATTTCGGCTGCAATTTTTTCGGGCTCATTCACTGTAGTTATTCAGACCATGGTTGAACCTACGGCGCTTGGAAGGGTATTTTCACTTTATTCGAGCCTTACTCTGATGCCATCCATGATAGGCCTGCTTGCAACCGGATTCATTGCCGATACCATCGGTATTGGCAATGCCTTTATTATAGCGGGTTCGGGGATCTTCCTTCTTGGTATCACTGCATTTTCCGTAGCTCCCCTTCGTAAGCTGGTAAGGGAGGAGAACAAGCGCGACAGGATGATAACTGTTGATTAGATAATTTCCATTGAACTGTATCCCTGTCCGTTCCTGTTGAGCCGGATCTGAGTGGCTATCCTTTCCTTCATCGCATCGATATGGGATATAACCCCGATTGTTTTGCTGGTTTCAAACTGAAGCTTTTCAAGGGTATCGATGGTCATGTCGAGGGTTAACCGATCGAGAGAACCGAATCCTTCGTCGATGAACAGACTTTTTATGTCGATCTGTCTGGAAGCCAGATCTGAAAGGGCAAGGGCGAGTGAGAGGCTCACAAGGAAGCTTTCTCCCCCCGACAGGGATTTTACCGATCTCTTAAGGTCACCCATGTGAGTGTCGATAACACTAAGGCTGTCGTCACGGTCTTCTTCCGGAATGTTTAGCAGATATCTGTCGTTAAGCATCCTGAGTCGCAGGTTGGCAAGCTTCACAAGCTGGTGCAGTGTCAGCTGCTGTGCAAAGGTGCTGAATTTCTTTCCATCGGCGTCACCGATGTATTTATTCAGAAGGACCCATTTTTCAGCAGATTTTCTTTGCATTTCTATTTCGGCGCCAACCTTTCCGAGTTCTTTAAGCGATTCGGTCTGGACGCCTTTCCGGGTGACAAAGTCATCTCTCCTGATGCTCTCTTCTCTCATCTGATTTGCAAGGACCTCCAGTTCAGCATCCATTTCCTCGATCTTTGACGCTGTGTCGGCTGCCTTCATCTCCTCCAGTCTTATCCTCATATCGCTTATGGTAACGCCGATTTCGACAAGTCCTTTATTCATACGCTCTTCCAGTGAATAAAGGGCATTGTATTCCTGGACGGGGATCAGGTCGTCAAGCGCTTTGCCCGGCTCGGGATAATCAGGAAGTTCATTTTTAAGTTCTCCTTCGAGCGAAGCAAGATCCGTCTTTTCCTTTTCTACAAGCTGATCAAGTTCTTTCTTATCCTCAAGAAGTTTATTCAAGGAGGTGTTGTTTTCAGTAAATCTTTTAACTAGGCTGCCTTTTACAAGGCTGACATCAGGGCCGTTGAACAGAGTCTGTCTTTTCATTGCCAGATCATCCGACTCGCCTTTAAGTTTTCTGAGTG
Organism: Bacteroidota bacterium; assembly: GCA_022709665.1. Taxonomy (GTDB): domain Bacteria; phylum Bacteroidota; class Bacteroidia; order Bacteroidales; family VadinHA17; genus LD21. Next base: position 2,034 of record JAKLIJ010000151.1, on the reverse strand, counting down.
ATGCAAGACGGAGGGTCAGGTCATGGAGTTTTTCAAGCGCAGCAGTTTCATTTATGAACATTTCCAGGTCCGCAGTTCTTGTCCGGAGGGTATCCAATATAGTCTGAGGCTCCAGCTTTCTGTATTCTTCAGGCAGGCTCTCAATCGCTGACATGCATTTCCCCCCGGCTGCCAGGATATCTTTCTGAAGGTTGGCTATTTCGGCGGATTTCTTTTCCTTTATGTCATTATTTTGCTTCAGGCGTGTTTCGAGTGAGTATAGGTTTTTCCTGCACCTTTCACAATCATCAGCCGCTTCTTTTATTTTTTCTTCCAGTTCATCGGGTGACGAAGGGCTGTTTTCGCAATAGGGATGGAGAGTCGAACCGCAGAGAGGGCAGGGCTCTCCCTCTGCAAGCCTCCGCCTGTGTTCTTCGAGGCTTGCAGAAAGTTCGCGTATTCTCTTTTCCTTTAGAATATTATCCTGAATAAGATCGGCCCTGTCCTTTTCTTCCTTTGCATTTGAGATCAACCCGGGAAGTTCTCCCAGGGATTTTATGGCTTCATTAAGCTCAATATTATCTTTCTCAAGCCATTGGCTGAGGTTGTCGAGTTGCATTTTGTCGGTCCTGTATCTTTCGGCAGCTTCGCGAAACGATCTGAGTGATCCAAGGCCTTTCTCCGGCGATTCAAGAAGCAGCGTATCGATCCTAGATTTAAGTCCTGCTGATGATAACTCCTTTTCCGAAAGCAGGTTGAGTACATCTGCCTCCATCAGGTCGGGACGGGAAATGTCAGGTTTGATCTTAAGTCCGCTGCAGGTTTTTACAATCTCTTTTTTACTTCCTTCGATAAGTGCATCTTTCGCGGCTTTCTCCCTTTCAATATCGAGGACCTTTTTCTCGAACTCGTCCAGAGCAGTCTGAACCTCACCTGTGCTTCCGGTTAAACGGATAATCTCATTCCTGATCTCCTCATCCTTATTTTTGCACTCAATCAGGCTCTGCAGCGTTTTCCTCTGCTTTCCGGCATGTGTATCAAGGTTTTTTCCCAGCGCCTGCCAATCCCATAATTTCTTTGAAAAAGGAGTCAGCTTCCGGTGCTTCTCAAGTCTTTCTCCGTTGAGTCTGACAAACTCATTTATTTCCGAAGTCAGTTCCTTTTCCCGGTTTAGCTTTTCATTCAGTCCTGAAGCCAGCTTACTGATTTCCTCTTTCAGTTTCTTCTGATCATTCAGAGCCAGCATCCTTTCCTGGTATTTTTTTCTTTTTTTCTCAGATTCGTCAAGTTCGTGCAACAGACTTTCGAATGCTTCATTGTCCATCAGTCTGTTTCTGAGATCTTTTTCCCTCGACAGCAAAAGTTCAAGTTCCTGTCCGAACAGTTTGTTCCTGCCGAATGCGGCTTTCCCGAGTTCCCTGTATATCCAGCTTCCTGTGATCTGCTCAAGGAGAATACCTCTTTCATCCCCCTTTGCCTTCAGGAAAGCGGCAAAATCGCCCTGTGCCAGGATTATTGCCTTCACGAACTGGTTGAAGTTAAGGCCGATGTTTTTAACATTTTCATCCGGGACCTCAGTTTTCTTAAGATCGAGCAGCTCACCACTGCTGTTGTACAACTCCATTTCATATTCCCTGAGCGATCCTGTCCGCGTTCGTGAGATGCTCCACCTGGTGGTAAAAACACCTTTTTTGCACTGGTATGAAGTTTCGGCAAAACAACTGTTCATATTGCGTGTCATGATCAGCCCGGTCCTTTCGATCAATCCCTTTGATATTTTGTCGTCCACCCTGGGTATCCTGTCGAAGAGAGCCAGTGTGATAACGTCGAGTATGGTCGTTTTTCCTGTTCCGGTTGCTCCTGTAATGGCGAAGAGCCCTGCGGAAGCCAGGGGATTCCTGGTGAAATCTATTTCGTGAACTCCTTTAAGGGAGTTGATGTTTTCAAATCTTAGCTTCAGGATCTTCATGGCTTATTCATTCTGTTTATGAAGAACTTCCTCAAGCAATTCTGCAAATGCTTCTTTAAGCATACGGGCGGTATTTTCGTCGAGAT
>JAKLIJ010000150.1 GCA_022709665.1 Bacteroidota bacterium | reverse complement strand
GCACCCAGTGTTCCCGCATCGTGATGCATGCAGATGCCTTTCATCCTGAGGTTTACTCCGTTGAGGAAAAATCCCTTGTCGGGATCAAACTTAAGGTCCCTGAACCCAACCATGGTCTCGGCATTATCAAGAAGTTCCCTCCCCTTTACTTCGGTAACAAGCCGGTAGAGAGCCGGATCATCGACGCTCCACAGATGCGGGCCGGTAACAGTGAAGACCTGGTTGACCGTATTTTCCTCCATGGCGGCAAGAGTAACATTTGCAGAGGCTTTTGCTACAATCCTGTCGCCCGAAAAAAGAGCGCTGTTAACCTTCACCTTTACAGTGTGACGCGTTTCGTTGATCACAGAAATGTCAGCCGATAACACTCCCTTCTCACGAGTTACTTCAGGAGTGGTACAGTGGATCCCCCACTGTTTTATATGAACAGGTTCGCAGGTTATAAGACGCACATTCCGGTAAATGCCCGACCCGGTATACCATCTCGAATCGCCGTATAGAGAGTGATCGACCTTTACTGCAATGAGGTTGTCGCCTCCGTAGTTTATGAACTGACTAAGGTCGTACTGAAAGGAGATATAGCCGTTAGGCCTTAGCCCAAGATAATGTCCGTTGATCCAGACCTCGCTGTTGTTGTATATCCCGCCGAAGCTGATATACACTTTCCGTCCTGTTTCAGAATCAGGGACAGTAAAGTTTTTCCTGTACCACCCTGTTCCGCCCGGAAGGTACCCGGTGCAGCTGTAATTCGACTTGCTGAAGGGACCTTCAATACTCCAGTCATGCGGAAGATTCAGCTTACGCCACCCGGAGTCATCGAAACCGGGCCGGGAGGCATCACTGTTGTCGCCCCTGAAGAATCTCCAGTCGAAATTGAAATCACTTACTGATCTTCCGGAAGGCTGTGCTGAAAAAAGGCTGATCGTCAATCCTGAAAATGACAGCACAATTACAAAAAATATGTACCTGACTGTATTCATGGCATATATGTTTCTTTGTTCATTAAGCTGAAAACCATAAGGGCAAACTGCTGTTTAAAAGTATTGAATTTAAGCAAAATTATAAGAACTTTGACCCTTGAAAAAATGAGCGGATGTCCCACGACAAACATTACAAACTTGTAAGCGGATTGAAGCCGGGAAAAATCGCTCTTCCGGTAATAATAGGCCTCGCTGTGGTAGCCTGGTTTATAGTTAAGGAGATCGATACTGATGCCATCAGCCATATCAGGTTCACTTGGAGGTCGGTGTTCTGGCTTTTTGTTGCGTGGCTCTGCATGATCGGCAGGGATCTGGGATACATGATCCGTATAAGAATACTTTCGGAGAAGGATCTTACATGGAGACAGGCATTCAGGGTTATTATGCTCTGGGAATTCACTTCAGCAATCACTCCCTCTACTGTCGGGGGGACAGCCCTGGCTGTCGTCTTCATCCACAAGGAAGGGATATCGGTCGGAAGAAGCACTTCAATCGTGCTGGCCACATCATTTCTCGATGAACTATACTTCGTTGTAATGTTTCCACTTATCCTGCTGCTTGTCGGAGGAGATGTTCTTTTTACCACATCTCTTCAGGGAACAGGAATGGCCCTTCTCAACAACCTCGTCCTGGTTGCAATAATCGGATACGTTATCATCCTGGCCTGGGTTCTTTTGGTTGGCTACGGTTTGTTTATCAATCCGGTAAAGATAAGAAACATAATAATCTGGTTTTTCAGGCTCCCATTTCTTAAAAAATGGCATGACGCCGCACTGAAGGCCGGTGACGACATTGTCGAAAGCTCCCGGGAACTTAAAAAGAAGCCAATGTTCTTCTGGATAAAGGCTTTTACGGCAACCTTCCTGTCGTGGACCTCGAGGTACTGGGTGGTCAATGCCATCCTGGTAGCTTTTTTCGCGGTAAAAGACCACATGCTCATTTTCGCCCGTCAGCTGGTGACATGGATCATGATGATAATCAGTCCTACACCCGGGGGCAGCGGCTTTGCCGAACTTATTCTCGGAAGATTTATCTCTGACGCCATAGAGGCAGACCCTGCCATCGTGGGAAGCCTCGCCCTCGCCATCGCAATAATTTGGAGGATTATAAGTTATTACCCTTACCTGATCATCGGAGCTTCAATTGTTCCCGGCTGGATACAGAAGAAGTTCGTCAGACAGGCCAAAAAGCAGTAGGTGTTCACAGCTGAAAAATGAGCGAGGCAATCCTTAAAGCATTAATGGAATTGTTTGCCCTTGTCGTAAGACAGGATGGCGGATTTCTTGACAAGGAACGCGAGTATGTCGCAGGCTTTCTCGAAAAACAGCTGAGTTCCAACATGATGATCAGATATCTCCTCTTGTTCGACGAATTTATCGGACCATTAAAACCCGGGGAGGAGATACAAGGCGACGAATTCCCTTCAGTTCAGGATTCTGTCAAAATACTAAATATCTGCAATCAGATCAACCGGACCCTCAACAGAGGCCAGAAAACAATCGTGCTGATCCGCTTGTATGAACTTGTGAATTCAAGCGGGAAGTCTACCCCCAGAAGGCTGAAAATAATTTCAATAGTTGCCGATGTGTTCAAAATAGTCCCCGACGAAATTAAATCGATAGAGGAGTTTGCACTGAGCGGCGAATCTGATAACATACACGACCCACATATCCTGGTCCTCCACCCGGGGAAAACCGTGTGCGAATTATGCAATAAAATGCACGAGGGCTATATTGATACCACAATATTCTTTCTGAGGGTAACCAGTGTCGACCTGTACTTCATCCGGTATTTCGGAAATGAACAGCTTCAGCTGAACGGAGTCCCTGTAGCTGCAAAACTGGTCCATTCCTTTCCAAAGGGCAGTTCCCTGCGTCTTCCCAACCGGAAGCCGTTCTATTACAGTGATGTCAGTACCAGATTCCTATCGGAAACTATTACCCGTAAGATTTCCTTTGCGGTTAACAAGGTAAGTTACAGACCTGACAACAAACACCGTACCCTGGTAAACGTTACACTCTCGGCGGAACAGGGAAACCTGATCGGCATATTGGGAGCAAGCGGGTCGGGAAAAACAACCCTGCTGAACCTGATGAGCGGGATACTTGAACCCTCCTCCGGAACAGTCACTCTTAACAGCTTCGACATTGTTAAGGACAGGGAGAAACTCGAGGGAGTAATGGGTCTGGTCCCTCAGGATGACCTCCTGATTGAGGAACTGACTGTGTTCGAAAATCTCTACTACGCCACCTGCCAGTGCTTTGGCGGGATGGATGAGGGCAACATAGTCAAAATAGTGGAAAAAACCCTTGCTTCGCTCGGACTCGCCGAAAAGAGGGACCTTAAAGTAGGAAGCCTTCAAAAAAAGATACTATCAGGCGGACAACGAAAAAGACTTAACATAGCCCTTGAACTGGTACGTGAGCCTTCGGTCCTGTTCCTCGATGAACCTACATCGGGGCTTTCATCGAAGGATTCGGAGAACATAATCGATTTACTCAGGGAACTGACACTTAAAGGAAAACTCATTTTTACCGTTATACATCAGCCATCCTCTGATATCTTTAAGATGTTCGACAAGGTTGCTATACTCGACCAGGGGGGATACCTTGTGTACTTCGGTAACCCGGTTGATTCCGTTATCCATTTCAAAACACTCGATTACCAGATAAATGCATCCCAGGGAGAATGTCCTTCATGCGGAAGCGTAAACCCTGAAACGATTTTTAAGATCATCGAAGCTCAGGTGGTGGATGAGTTTGGAAATTACACCGAAAAACGCAAGGTAAAACCTAAACAGTGGGCCGACAGATTCAAGATACTCAACACTGCCGAACCAGTCAGGGAGGTTAAGGAAAGACCCGGCAGCAACCTCTCAAAACCCGGCCGGCTAAGGCAGTATCTGCTTTATATGGCAAGGGACCTCAAAAGCAAAATGTCAAATGTTCAGTATGTGCTCCTTACATTGCTTGAAGCCCCGGTACTGGCTTTTATCCTTGCTTTCATCATCCGTTATATACCTGACCCGGATTCAGATGTCTACCACTTCTCAGATAATGAGAACATCCCGGTATATATCTTTATGAGCATAATAGTGGCTGTTTTCCTGGGACTTACCATCAGCGCCGAAGAAATCTTCCTCGACCGTAATATTCTGAGAAGGGAAAGGTTCCTGAACCTGAGCAGGAACAGCTACCTGCTTTCGAAAGTATCCATACTGATGGGAATCTCTGCCATTCAGTCGCTTCTCTTTGTGCTTGTGGCAAATCCCATTCTCGGAATCAAGGGAATGTTCTTCACATACTGGCTCGCTCTTTTCGCATCAGCTTTCATTGCCAATATGATCGGACTGATAATATCCGCTTCATTCAACTCTGTCATTACAATTTACATAGTCATTCCGCTGCTTCTCATACCTATGATGGTACTCAGCGGTGCAATGTTCTCATTCGACA
>JAKLIJ010000015.1 GCA_022709665.1 Bacteroidota bacterium | reverse complement strand
AGATTGAATTCAGGAAGAGAAAAGACAATAAGGTTTTCGTATCGGTAAAACCGCTTACTGAATAACAGCATTTTAAAAATCATAAACTCCCGTTTTTTTTTCCGGCGGGGAAAGCATTACCGGGAGTTTTTATATTTTTGTTGCAGGCTTTCCGGCCTGCTTTTTTTATTAATACAACTACCAGATGCTGACGATAAACCTAATCCGGGAAAATAAGGACTTTGTAATTGAACGACTCAGGATAAAAAACTTTGATGCTGCTGAGGCAGTGGAAAAAATCCTCGGACTCGATCAGACACGCCGGGAGATCCAGTCGAAGTGCGACCAGATGCAGGCTGATATGAACCGTATCTCGAAGGAGATAGGAAGCATGATGAAGGAAGGCAGAAAAGATGAAGCAGCCCTTGCAAAGGAGAAGACTTACTCACTCAAGGAAGAGATCAGATCACTGTCAGAGCGGCTTGTCATTCTCGAGAATGAAGTAAAGACCGAAATAATAAAACTCCCGAACCTCCCTCACAACCTTGTAGCGCACGGTCATGGAGCTGAAGATAACATAAATGTCCGTGAAGGAGGCAGTATCCCGGTTCTTCCCGGTACCGCACTTTCGCACTGGGACCTTATTAAGAAGTACGACATAATTGATTTCGACCTGGGCATAAAGCTAACAGGAGCCGGATTTCCGGTTTACAAGGGAAAGGGTGCCAGGCTCGAGAGAGCGCTCATCTCATTTTTTCTCGATGAAGCGGTAAAAGCAGGATACACTGAACTGATGCCGCCTATCCTCGTCAACGAGGATTCAGGTTTCGGAACAGGGCAGCTGCCCGACAAGGAAGGACAGATGTATCATGTTGGCCTTGACAACTATTACCTTATCCCTACTGCTGAGGTTCCGGTTACGAACATTTACAGGGACGTCATCCTCGACAGTGAGAACCTGCCTGTAAAAAACGTTGCATACACTCCCTGCTTCAGGAGGGAAGCAGGATCGTGGGGGGCTCATGTGCGGGGACTTAACAGGCTTCACCAGTTCGACAAGGTTGAAATTGTACAGATAGCCCATCCCGATAATTCGTATGAATGTCTCGACCAGATGGTGAGTCATGTCGAGGGCCTGGTGTCGAAGCTTGAACTCCCCTATCGTATTTTAAGGCTCTGCGGCGGTGACATGTCGTTCACCTCAGCGATGACCTATGATTTTGAGGTCTGGTCGGCTGCCCAGAAAAGATGGCTGGAGGTAAGTTCTGTCTCCAACTTCGAATCTTTCCAGGCTAACAGGCTCAAATGCCGTTTCAGGGATAAAGGTGAAAAGCAGAACAGGCTCGTCCATACTCTTAACGGCAGCGCCCTTGCTTTACCAAGGATAGTGGCAGCTCTTCTGGAGAATAATCAGACTGAGCAGGGAATTGCTATTCCTGAAGTTTTAAAGCCATACACTGGTTTCGACATTATTAACTGATAACCTACATACATACTGTGGCTCAGTCGGGGAGTACATTATCTCCCCGGCTGAAACAAGACTCCCTGGGCTGAAATTATGAACAGATCCCGTTTGTCATACATCTATGCCGGAACTGCAATACTGTTTTGGGCTACAATCCCGACTGCATTCAAAATATGCCTTGGCGAAATGCCGATTATCCACATGCTGTCGATAGCATCTTTTGTGTCTGCCCTGGCCCTGCTGGGAATTATCGTTTTGGAAAAGAAAACCAGCCTGCTCAGATCATCCACCCCGTCCGACCTACTGAAATCCTCAGTTCTGGGTCTGATGAATCCGTTCATATATTATCTGATCCTGCTGAGGGCTTATCAGCTTCTGCCCGCCCAGGTGGCCCAGCCCCTTAACATGATCTGGCCTATAATTCTGGTATTCCTTTCTGTACCAATACTGAAGCAAAAGATAGAAGCAAGAAGTTATGCAGCCCTGTTTATTTCGTTTCTCGGAGTATATGTTATATCGTCGCAGGGAAATCTTCTGAGCCACAACCGGGCTGATACCGGGGGAGTACTTCTGGCCACGGGAAGTTCGGTGTTCTGGGCTCTCTATTTCATACTGAACCTGAGAGACAAAAGGGATGAGGCGGTGAAACTGTTTCTGAACTTCCTCTGCGCATCAATATATCTCACAATAACAATGGCAATAAGCGGGAACTGGCCGGAAAGTATTAGTCTGAAGGGCTGGTTATCTGTAGTTTACATTGGCCTTTTCGAGATGGGCATCACCTTTTTCTTCTGGCTTAAAGCTCTTCAGCTTGCACCTTCCACTGCCAGAGTCAGCAACCTGGTCTACCTGGCTCCATTCCTTTCGCTTATCTTTGTGAGTCTGGTATTGCATGAACCTCTGTACCTCACGACCCCGGCAGGCTTGTTGCTGATTGTGGCCGGCATTTTAATCCAGAATAAAGGAGAAATAATAAAAAGAAAGGAAAAGGTTTGAAAAAGAAAGCAAAGGAAAGGATCATACTCGGGATTGACCCAGGGACCACGATAACCGGCTATGGAATTATAAAGATTTCGGGCAGGGACCCCGAGCTGATGACAATAGGCTCAATAGATCTTTCGGTATTTGAAGATCATTTCCTGAAGATCAAACATATTTTCGAGCGTACGGTTGGAATAATTGAGGAGTATCATCCTGATGAGCTTGCCATTGAAGCTCCCTTTTACGGTAAGAATGTTCAGTCGATGCTGAAGCTTGGAAGGGCTCAGGGCGCTGCCATAGCGGCAGCTCTCAGCCGTTCGGTCCCGGTCTTTGAATATGCTCCAAGGAAGATAAAAATGTCGATAACGGGAAGAGGATCGGCTTCGAAGGAACAGGTTGCATCGATGCTGATGAAGATCCTGAATTTCAATAAGCTGGAAGTCCGGCTTGATGCCACCGACGGACTTGCTGCCGCTCTGTGTCATTTTTATCAGACCAATAATCCGGTTTCAGAGAAGAACTTCAACAGCTGGAAAGATTACATCAGCAAGAATCCAGGCAGGTTAAAGAAATAACAGCCTGTCATATCACAGAATAAGCAAGGGCGGCAACACTTACTTTTACATGATCGGTCTTCAGGATTTCCGAAGCGCAGGCTTCGATAGTCGACCCGGTTGTGATCACATCATCCACAATCAGTATATGTTTTCCTACTATCCCTTCCCTGTCGTAAATCCTGAAAATATCATTCACATTTATCCACCGGTCGTATCTCGATTTCCTGGTCTGGGTTGATGTTACGGTAATCCTTTTGAGTATATCCGTGCTTACAGGTATTCCTGTTGATTCCGAGATGCCCTTTGAGATCAGCTCGCTCTGGTTATAGCCTCTGCGGCGTAGTTTTGAGGGATGGAGCGGTACCGGAACAATCAGGTCGATACCGTCAAGAAACACCGTATTCTTAAGTGAATTTCCGTATATCCTTCCAAGCTCGGTTCCCGTTTCGGCTGCGCCATTATACTTAAGATGATGAATCATTCTTCTTATCCTGCTGTCGCGTGTATAGTATGAGAACGCAGCTGCCCTTTCGACAGGGCATCTGCCCCAGAAAAGCTTCTCGACCGGATTGTCGGGGATCAGGTGGAAGTTTGTACGCGGAATCACTACGAAGCATTCTGTACAAATGACTTTTTCATTCCTCAGAAGCTGGTTGCCGCAACCATGGCAAAGCCTGGGGAAAAGAAGACTTATCAGGTCATCCCACAGATCGTACAGGTAATTCATGCAGCGGGCAGAATGTACCTGTAAAGTTATAAAATGCAATAAAAGGATAACAGGAAATGGAGTAAAATCAGAGTACTACTTTTTCACTGATTTTTTTTGCAATTTTTTCCAATTGTTCTGCTGTCAGTTTCAGCTTGGGATTTTTGAAGTTAAGGTCGGAGATTCCGTTGATGGGTACAAGATGGATATGTGCATGCGGCACTTCGAGGCCCACAACGGCAATTCCTATCCTGGCGCAGGGAATAGCTTTTTCAATGCCGAGAGCTACCTTTTTTGAAAAAAGGATAAGGCCTGAAAGATCAACATCACTCAGATCGAAGATATAGTCAGTCTCCTTTTTCGGTACCACCAGGGTATGACCTTCCATCAGCGGATTTATATCCAGAAAGGCAAAGTAACTGTCATCTTCGGCTATCTTGTAGCACGGGATCTCGCCCCTGATTATTTTAGTGAAAATGGATGGCATAATGTAAAAGTATTATCAGGATATTGAAAGTATTTCAAAAGGGATCACTCCGGAGGGCACTTTGATATCGACGGTTTCCCCCACCTTTTTTCCAATAAGTCCCATTGCAATAGGCGAATTGACAGCAATCTTTCCCTGTTTCAGATTTGCTTCGCTTTCGGGTACAATCTGGTACTCCATCACATGGCTGTTTGCCCTGTTTTTAATTTTCACCCTGTTAAGTATCCTTACAGTCGAGGTATCGATTTTTGATTCATCTATTACCCTTGAACGCGACAGAATATCCTCAAGGCGTGAGATTTTCATCTCAAGCATTCCCTGAGCTTCCTTTGCAGCCGCATATTCTGCATTTTCTGACAGGTCGCCCTTATCCCTGGCTTCGGCTATCATTTTGGATATTTTCGGCCTTTCAACAAGCCTGAGTTCATCGATCTCCCCTTTTAGCTTTTGAAGGCCTTCTTCCGTTATGTAAACAATGTCTGACATCCCTTATCTAACATTTAAAAAACAAGAAGAATCCCGGGAATCCCGGAACTCTTCAGTAACAAATATAATAAACCTTCTGTGAATTTCCAAAAAAAAGAAGGTCAAAACAGGTAAACAACAAGTAATTAACCCGGGTTACTGGTTACCTGTTGCTGGTTTCTGGTTATATCTCATTTATTACCCGTGCATTATGAGTATATCCCAATAATCATTCCAGTAACGCCGGATGTTTTATTGCGTTCATTATCAATCAACTGGCAACCAGCAACAAAAACCTTCCTCAAAACCAATCCCTACCTGTATTTCTTTCGGGCTTTTTTATCGTCAGCAATAACTTTTTTCTTCTTCTCCTTGTATTTCAGGTCTGTATCCTTGCGGTTTGCAAGCATGCGTTCCTGTACTTCAGGTGACTGAATTTCCACTGCCCTTTTTCTCTGATCTTTCACGTATTGATCGTACTCTTTTTCAAGCTTCTTCTGGTTGGCCTCCTGTTTTTTCTTTGCCCTCACAACGCTTGGCGATTCCCTGTACTTCACCCGTTTGGTATTGAGGCTTTTGCCGAAGAGATCCCTTTCGGGATTCCTGATACTTTTTTTATATCTCTGGGCTTCGCATACCGAAACAGTCAAAAAAAGTATGAGCAGAAAAGACAGGGTTCTTCTTAGTGACAAAATTTTCATTTTCAGACCGTTTTTTTGATATTACAACTCAAAGTTGCTCAATTAAAAACTCTATTGCTAATTTTGTGCCGTTTTTATAACGTAAATAATCCATTATGGCATATCCGAGACTCTTACTTTTTGTCCCCTTCCTTTCTGCGATTCTTGCCATGGGATCGTGCAGCAGTGAGAACGATGATGTTATTCCCGATGTTTATGTGGAGTTCACTATTGATCTGATGGATCCTGAGTTTTCAAGCCTGCTGGTGATCGGGGTATCGGATACTGTCGATTCCTCGACAAACAACTGGGGATTCAGGTCTGCCGGCTATGATGACAATGGCATTATCATTTACAGCGGGCCTGATGACTATTTTGCATTTGACAGGACCTGTCCCCACGATTTTGCCGAAAGCGGGCTAAGCGTAAAGGTAAGTCCCGACATGGCCTCGATTGCCGAGTGCCCTCATTGCGGAACCAGGTATGCTCTTTCAGCTTATGGTACTCCGCTTTCCGGTCCGGGGAAATATCCTCTTAAGAACTATGCCACAAGCTTTGACGATTCGCGGTATATAAGTGTCTGGAACGGGAACCGTTAGCATGGCATCACCCTGATTTTCCTGACAGATCAGTATCTGTAATGATCGGGTTTGTAAGGTCCGTTGCTGTCGACGCCAATATAGCCGGCCTGTGCTTCCGATAGTCTGGTAAGCTTAACTCCCAGCTGGTCGAGATGAAGTCGTGCCACTTCTTCATCAAGATGTTTCGGAAGTCTGTAAACACCTATTTCATAAGGCTTTGTCCAGAGCTCGATCTGGGCAAGTGTCTGATTGCTGAATGAGTTGCTCATCACAAATGACGGATGTCCTGTTGCACATCCCAGGTTCACGAGCCTGCCTTCTGCAAGCAGGAATATCTCATGGCCGTCGGGGAACACATATTTATCGACCTGAGGTTTGATATTGACTCTTCTGGTTCCCTTCATTTCATTGAGAAGGTCCACCTGTATCTCATTGTCAAAATGTCCTATGTTACAGACTATTGCCTGATCTTTCATTCTGGTCATGTGGTCGAGGGTTATCACGTCCCTGTTGCCGGTGGCCGTAACGAAAATATTAGCTTCTGCAAGAGAATCCTCAACTGTTTTTACCTCGAATCCTTCCATTGAAGCCTGAAGAGCACAGATGGGATCAATCTCAGTTATAATAACGCGTGCCCCGTATGCCCTCATGGATTTGGCGCAACCTTTTCCAACATCACCGTAACCGCAAACCACAACCACCTTTCCGGCTATCATTACATCAAGCGCTCTCTTCAGCCCGTCGGCGAGCGATTCGCGGCACCCGTACAGATTGTCGAATTTGGATTTTGTAACTGAATCGTTTACGTTGATGGCGGGTGTCAGCAATTCACCCTTTTCCATCATCTGGTAAAGCCTGTGAACCCCGGTGGTTGTCTCCTCCGATATGCCCCTGAGTTCGCTCACCGCCCTGTGCCATTTTCCCGGATCCTGTTTCAGTATCTCCTTCAGCGTATCCATGATAATTGCTTCTTCCCTGCTTGAGGCTTTTGCTTCCAATACGGCCGGGTCTTTCTCGGCTTTATATCCCAGATGGACCATAAGCGAAGCATCGCCGCCGTCATCAACAATCAGGTTGGGTCCTTTTCCTCCCGGGAATGAAAGGGCCATTGCTGTAAAGCGCCAGTATTCCTCAAGCGATTCTCCCTTGAAGGCAAAAACCGGGATCCCTCTTTCAGCAATAGCTGCTGCTGCATGATCCTGCGTGGAGAATATGTTGCAGCTTGCCCACCTTACATCTGCTCCAAGCTCGACAAGGGTCTCGATGAGAACGGCCGTCTGGATCGTCATATGAAGTGAACCTGTAATCCTTGCGCCTTTCAAAGGCTTCAATGTTGAATACTTTTTCCTTATTGCCAGCAGACCGGGCATTTCCTTTTCTGCTATCTCGATTTCCTTTCTTCCGAAAGCTGCAAGGGAAATATCCTTAACCCGGTAATTTTCTACAGTAACCATCTGGTTCATTTATTAATTTTTTTTATTTCGCCGCTAAGTTAACAATAAAATCAATGGGCTTGTTCATGTCAGAAGTCGCAATGACTCAATCTTGTCGAGTCTCATCTGGGCGGCAAGCTGTTCCAGGTTATCAAACTTCCTTTCGTCTCTGAGCCGGTACCTGAAGACCACTGTTACTGCTTGCCCGTAAAGGTCTCCCCCGAAATCAAAGATATGGACCTCCACAGTTTTTTTGTTCCGGTCGTTGTTCACAGTCGGATTCATCCCTATACTCAGCATGCCTCCGTATGTTTTCTCATCGATATTCACTTCAACGGCATATACACCGTCGGCCGGTACAAGCTTATAAAGCGGGGGCTTCAGGTTTGCTGTCGGGAATCCCAGTGAATTGCCAAGCCTGTTTCCGGGTACCACTGTTCCCGTGAGTGAATAAGAGTACCCAAGGCAGGAATTTGCAACATCGAGGCGGCCATCCAGAAGGGCATTTCTTATTGTGGTTGAGCTTATAACACCATCCGGGCCGCTCAGGCCTTTTACCTGTTCAGTTTCCAGTCCGTAACGGGCCGCATGCCGGCTTATGCTTTCAAATCCAGTATCCCTGCCTTTTCCGAAATGGTTGTCATATCCTACAAGGAGGAATCCGGCTCCCATCCGGTCTACAAGAATTTCACTTATGAACTGCCGGCCTTCCATCGAAGCAAGTTCCCTGGTAAAGGGGATTATCACAAGATGATCGATACCTGATTTCCCGAGAAGTTCTTTTTTTTCTTCAGGGGTTGAAAGGAATGCCAGATTGTTTTTTGATCCGCCAAGGACAAGCTTCGGATGCGGATCAAAAGTAATGACCACTGACATCCTGCCTGCCTGTGAAGCTTTAAGCACGAGCTGGTCAAGGAGGGCCCTGTGTCCGAGGTGAACTCCGTCAAAGACCCCTACCGTGATGAAGGGACCTGTGAGCGAAGGGAAACTGTTTCCGTCAGTGATTATCATATTATTTTCGGATCTACCCGGCAAAAATAAGAAAGCCTTTTAAAACGGGATTAATAAGTGATTTGGATTTTGTATTTTTATAGAGACTATCCCCAAAAAATACTATAATGGAACCTGTTGGTTTTTACTCGTCTGATCCCTGGCTTGAGCCCTTCAGCGGGATCATCGAAAGCCGGATAAAAAAATGTCGGGCAAAAGAGGCTGATCTTGCCGGAGAAGGCGGGCTAAAGGAGTTTGCAATGGGGCATTACTATTACGGGCTGCACCGCACCCTCGACGGGTGGGTATTCAGGGAATATGCCCCGAATGCAGAAAAGATCTGTCTGATCGGTGTGTTCAGCGACTGGAAGGAGAAATCATCATACAGGCTCAACAGGATTAACCAGTACGGCGACTGGGAGATAAACCTTCCTTTCGGGTCTCTAAAACATGGTGACCTTTACAAGCTTTCCGTCCACTGGAGTGAAGGCAGGGGTGAAAGGATACCTTCTTATGCAACGCGGTTGCTCCAGGATGAGACCACAAAAATATTCTCTGCCCAGGTGTGGTGTCCTGAGGAGGAATACAAGTGGAAGATAAAGGATTTCGAACCGGAACCGACGGCTCCTGTCATCTACGAAGCCCATATCGGGATGTCGACGCCTCATGAAAAGGTAGGAAGCTACAGCGAATTCACCGAAAATGTTCTTCCCATTATTGCAGGCTCAGGGTATAACACTATTCAGCTGATGGCCATACAGGAACACCCCTTTTATGGATCATTCGGTTATCATGTTTCAAGTTTCTTTGCAGCGTCCTCTCGTTTCGGAACACCCGAGGAGCTTAAGGAGCTGATTGACACGGCACATGAATCTGGGATCAGGGTGATAATGGACCTGGTCCACTCGCATTCCGTGAAGAATCTGCTTGAAGGACTTGGGTTGTTTGACGGATCACCAGGGCTGTATTTTCATACAGGGGCAAGGAGGAACCACGTTGCCTGGGATTCGCTCTGCTTCGATTACGGGAAGGACAACGTACTGCATTTTCTCCTTTCCAACTGCAGGTACTGGCTCGAGGAATACAAATTCGACGGTTTCAGGTTCGACGGTGTTACAAGCATGATCTATTATAACCACGGCCTTGAGAAAAACTTCACCAGGTATGAAGATTACTTCGACGGAGGTCAGGATACAGATGCATTGACCTACCTTTACCTGGCAAACAGTACCATACATCAGTTCAGGCCCGGAGCCATTACGGTTGCTGAGGAAATGAGCGGTATGCCGGGCATTGCTGCTCCCTGTTCCGAAAAGGGTTTTGGATTCGATTACAGACTTTCAATGGGGGTACCCGACTTTTGGATCAAACTTGTGAAGGACACTCCTGATGAGAACTGGGACATGGGTCAGCTGATCCATGAACTCAGCCAGCACAGGCCCGAAGAAAAGATAATTTCCTACTGTGAATCTCACGACCAGGCTCTTGTTGGCGACAAAACTCTTATATTCAGAATGATTGATGCGGAGATGTATACCGGGATGTCGAAATCGTATCACAGTCTGGCTCTCGACCGCGGAATAGCTCTTCACAAGATGATAAGGCTTATCACTTTCTGCGCATCGGGGGGCGGTTATCTGAACTTTATGGGAAATGAGTTCGGCCATCCGGAATGGATAGATTTCCCCCGTGAGGGAAACAACTGGAGTTACAAGAATGCAAGGAGGCAATGGCCTCTTGCCCTGAATGAGGACCTGAAATATTCGTTCCTGATGAAATTCGACAATGCCATGGTGAACCTCCACAGGGAATTCCGGCTCCTCGACGACAGGTATCTGAACAGGATCTATGAAAATAATTATGATAAGATAGTTGCCTTTACCAGAGGGGATTTCCTGATGGTTTTTAACTTTCATCCCACCAGGTCATTCACAGATTACGGCATTCCCGTCAAGGGAAAATTCAGGATAGTGGTCGATACGGATGATCCTGAATTCGGCGGATTCGACAGGTTAAGAAGGAATGTCAGTTACACCTCCATTAGAAAAACGCAAAGACAGACACTCGACCAGCCTTTTTATCTGTATCTGTATCTGCCTTCACGGACGGGGCTCGTTCTCAGGAATGAACCCATTAAAAGGGCCACCGATATTTAGTCGATCCACCTCAGAAGGTAGAAATCCTGCTTATGGGGAAGGTCCTTGTGTTTGGGATAAATCCTTATTCCGTAAAAGAAAGTACCTGCTTTTTCAGGCACCAGGTTAGCCCTGTAAAGGCATTTCCCGTTTTTGCTGCTCACCAGCTTGAACTCCTGGCTGTCAACAAATTCATACTCCCCGTTCTTGTTGAGATGGGTGAAAACGAATTCAACTCCTACATTTTCCTTAGGTATCTTCTTGATGTCCATGGCTATCTCAGCCCTGTAATCATGTCCGGAATGATATACGTTTTCATTTGGCTGCTCGAAACTATAATTCAGGACCTCAATATTATCCCATTCCTGCCGCATGGTGTTCTTCCATGAAGCCAGTTCCTTGGCCTTCTCAAAATCATTAAGGTTGAGATATTTGCTTCTCGGCCACAGCTTCAGATAGTACCTTTCGATATAGTCATCGAGCATTCTTCGCATAGTGAATTCAGGTGCTATCTTCACCATGGTGTTTTTGATATGGCTTATCCATTCCACCGGAACACCATTCACATCAGAGTTATAATAGGCAGGAATTATCTCGTATTCCAGCATATTGTATATAGTCTCTGCGTCAACGTCATCCTGGAGATCCTGGTTGGTGAATGATCTTTTCTTCGGGAGAGCCCAGCCGGCATAAGCGCGATAGCCCTCAACCCACCATCCGTCGAGGACGCTGAAGTGGATTGTGCCGTTCATCACAGCTTTTTCCCCGCTGGTGCCTGAAGCTTCAAGCGGACGGGTTGGGGTGTTAAGCCAGATATCAACTCCCCTGACAAGCTGTTTTGCAAGTTCGATGTCGTAGTTCTCAAGGAAAATAACTTTCCCTGTAAACTGAGGCATTTGCGACAGCTCCACGATCCTTTTTATGAGGTCCTGTCCTCCTCCGTCGTGAGGATGGGCTTTCCCGGCATATATGAACTGCACGGGCCTGTCGGGATCATTTACTATTCGTGCCAGCCTGTCAATATCCCTGAACAGGAGAGAAGCCCTTTTATATGTGGCAAATCTGCGGGCAAATCCGATAGTAAGAGCCTTGTCGTTCAGATGTGTGCTGATATTCAGGAGTGTACGCGGGCTTACATGCTTGTCGATCATGTCCGACTGCAGACGTTTGCGTATATTGACGAAGAGTTTCTTTTTAAGTGCGGTCTTTACTTCGTATATCTTCCTGTCGTCGATGGTATAGAGTTTTTCCCAGAGGCTTCTGTCGGTCTGGTCAAAACTGGCAGTTCCGAGCAGCTGCCTGTAGACTTCCTGCCATTCGGGAGCTATCCAGGTAGGGTAATGGACTCCGTTGGTCACATAACCAATAAACAGCTCCTCCTTAAGGTAGCCGGGCCATAGTTTGTTAAAGAGCCCCTGGGTAACCTCGCCATGAAGCTTGCTTACACCGTTGAGCTCCTGCGACATATGAGTAGCCAGGAAGCTCATGTTGAATTTCCTGTCAGCGTCACCGGGGCAGCGGCCCAGATCCATCATCTGGTCCCATGATATATTGAGACGTGTGTGATAATGAGAGATATACTTTCTGAGGAGATCCTCCTCGAAGGCGTCGTGCCCCGCCGGAACAGGCGTATGAGTGGTGAAAAGGGTCGAAGGTCTGATGACTTCTATAGCCTGATCAAAAGTAAGATGGTGGTCTTCAATAAGTTTCCTGATCCTTTCGAGGCTAATGAATGCAGAATGGCCTTCGTTGCTGTGATACAAATCGGGTTTTATTCCCAATTCATTCAGGGCACGGATTCCGCCGATTCCAAGAATAAGTTCCTGCTTCAGCCTGTTTTCATGGTCGCCTCCATATAGGTAATGAGTTATTGAGCGGTCTTCGGGCAGGTTGTCCTCGAAATCTGTGTCGAGGAGGAAAAGTGATACCTTTCCGATTTTTGCTTCCCAGATACGGATTTTCACCGTTCTTCCGGGCCATACTATACTAACAGTCCGGTGTTTTCCTTCAGCATCCTTAACGGGAATGATTGGAAGGCGCGAGAATTCCTCGGCCTCATATATTGTCAGCTGCTCGCCCCTGAGCCCCAGTTTCTGCTTGAAATAACCAAACCTGTAAAGCAGTCCTATGCCGATAATATTTACATTGGAATCGCTTGCTTCCTTGAGATAGTCGCCAGCAAGTATTCCAAGTCCTCCCGAATAGATCTTGAGACAGGGATGTATTCCGAACTCCATGCTGAAATAAGCCACTGAGGGCTTTTCGTTATCCTGAGGTCTGTTGATATAATCCCTGAAGGTCTTCATCACTTTTTCGAGATCGGCTATGAATTCCTCGTCATCCTCAAGTACCAGCATCCGTTTATAGTCGATTTTCTCGAGCAGCAGTTTCGGGTTATGCTGAACCTTTTCCCACAATGAGGGATCCATTCCCCTGAACAGCGATTCTGCATCTGTGTTCCAGGACCACCAAAGGTTATCTGCCAGCTCCTTAAGTGAGGAAAGTTTGTCGGGAACATCGCTCTGGACATAAATATCTTTCCAGACCGGAATCTGATGAGGTTTCCTGATCTCCCTGCCCTGAATTTCAACAAACTGAGTGAATTCCCTTGGTTCTTCCCTTCTCACACTGCTCTGTTCAAGTGCTATTTCATAGGCTTCGAAGTAGTGTTTTACAAGGTTGTCCCACATTGCTATCCTGGAAATCTCATGAGCCCTGAATCTTGCTTCCCTGATCTCACCTTCGGAAAGGCCTACGTATTTCCTGATAAAGTCTCTTATCTCGCCGACGACACTCTTTTCATTGTCATCTGTTCTTTCAATTATTGCTATTCCGTTACCATGGTCCCTGAAATATTCCTTAACCCAGAGTCCGAATCCCGAAAGTGATGTTGTAACTGTGGGAATGGAAAACATAAGGCTCTCGAGCGGGGTATAACCCCATGGTTCATAATATGAAGGGAACACCGAGAGGTCGAAGCCGATAAGGAGGTCGTAATATGACATGTTAAATATCCCGTCGTTGCCGTTCAGGTACGATGGTGCAAAGATTATTTTGACCTTCTCCTTTTTTTCGTTGGTAAGTCCGTTATGGCTTATTCTTTCCAGGACCGGATCGCTTTCCGGGTAATGCAGGCAATGTGTCAGGTAACGGTCTATCCCGTTTGTCGGGCCGTTATTGTAAAGGATATCGACCAGGTCCTGGCGGGGGCCTTTGTGGTATGCGGGCATCAGTAAGAATGCCACGCATTCGCGGTTAAGGGTTTCATCCTTTTTAAGTTCCCCCAGAGAATCGATGAATATGTCGACTCCCTTATTCCGGAATTCATATCTGCCGCTGTTTGCGATGAACATGCAATCGTCGCTGAGCTTATAACCCAGCACAGCTTCTGCGACACTCCTGAGTTTATCTCTTGCCGTCTGTTGCTTCTGAGTGAATTCCTGTGCGGGAGGAACAAATGAATCTTCGAAACCGTTTGGGGTGACCAGATCGACATTTTTTCCAAGGAAGTAAGCGCATTCACTTGCTGTTATTTCGCTAACAGTAGTAAAGACATCGGCCTGAGCAGCCGATATCTTTTCAAGCGACTGCTTGGCAACCACATTGAATTCCCTGGCTATCTGAACGGGGTTGTATTCCTTGAGCTTCCCGTAAAGAGGTCGGCTGTTTCCGGCTATCGACCTTCCCAGCACCGTTGCATGGGTTGTGAATGCTGTTGCTATCCATGGAGTGTACTTTTCCAGGTACAATATTCCTGTTCCCGTCATCCACTCGTGAAACTGGGCAATTATGTTATGACGCTCGTGATAGCAGGAGGTGAAGCTTTCGATAACTTTACCGGCCGCATAACCGAAGAGGGCGGGTTCCACATAGTCCCACTGTCCGGTGATGCTGTCGAGCTTGTAAGTTTCCCAGAACCGGGCAAATATCTCATTCTGTTGTCCGAAGTATGGTGTAAAGTCAATAAGCAGAACAATTGGTTTTCCGGCAATGTTCCAGCGGCCGATTTTAACTCTCAGTCCTTCATTTGCAGCCGATACCCTCCACTCGGGAAACAATGATTCATCAGGTATGAATTCCGGGTTTGTAACGTCTTCCCTCCATACATCAGGTCCGATTGTAATATAATTATCTCCAAGCTCATTGACTATGTTAAGCGCTTTTGTTGAAATTACAGTATGAATACCTCCGACCTTGTTGCAAACTTCCCAACTGGTCTCAAAAATTAGTTCAACGTTCATTATACAATATTTTGTTCAGATTATTAATCTATGTCTGTTAAGAATATAACTCCGATTTATCCTGAAGATTTTCTGGTTTTATTTTTTCTTACTGAATTTTTTTTACTGACGGTCCTGGTTTTTGATTTTTCACCGGATAATAATGCGGTTACAGGCGAGGTTTTGCGTTTTGTCCCGGATTTTTTTCTCAGTTCCTCAATCTGAGCAGCCTGCTGGTCAATTATTG
Source organism: Bacteroidota bacterium (assembly GCA_022709665.1). Classification (GTDB taxonomy): domain Bacteria; phylum Bacteroidota; class Bacteroidia; order Bacteroidales; family VadinHA17; genus LD21. The sequence goes on along the minus strand of JAKLIJ010000015.1, from coordinate 14,904 downwards.
ATTCCTTCTCCTTGATCAGGTTATTGAGTTTCGAAACCTCTGAATTTGTATCCCTGTCGGGGACGAAACGGCTCAGCCTGATCTCAAAGTCGCTCATGACGTTCATATAGTTCATAAAAGCGTCATAGGGAGTGTCGTAAGGGTTAAAGTAGGCATGGACGGCTCCGTCGGAGAAGAATTTTGTTGCCATGTAATAGAAATGGTCGCTTGCCTGCAGGTATTCCCAGTCCTTTTTTATCTGATTATCATCGCATCTGTTTACCTTATCTGTGAGGTTATACAGTTTTTCGAGAGCTGCAACCTGCAGTTCATTACCATGCCAGGCTGTAATGTCACGCTCCTCGTCGGCCCACGAGATGGGTGATGGAATACTTATGGCCGAGACAGGCTGCAGTGATGAAGCCACCTCTGTTGGTGTCATAAACTTATAGGGTGTCTTTTTCAGGATGGCTGCGGGAAGGTGTTCAAGGAAGTCGAAAATACCTGTATCCTTATGATTATGTTCCCCGAAGGTCTCATAGTCGAGAAAGATGTTCAGCAGTTCGCTTTTTGGAGCAAGCTTGCTCAGCCATGCGGCGTATTTATCGGTTGTAAGAGGCCATTCGGCCCATGCCTTGTTAGAGAATCTGAAGGCAATATCGTCGCTAAGGACAAAATTCCTGAGAAGCACTTTCAGCCTCGGGTTGATGGAATTGCAGTACAGGAAGTTTGGACTTTTCCATCCAAGGACGTGTTTGGCGCCTTCAGTCAGCATCGATTTGAATCCCATGTCGGCGACCCATGATCCAATCTGGTCTGAATAAATAAGTTCAGTATTCCTGAACGATGTGGTCTCATAGCCGATGTATTGGCTGATCATTTCCCTGTGGGCGTTTATCTGATGTTCGAATTCGCTTCTTGTTTTGATCGATGCAAGCGAATGGGATTCAGTTTCGGCGAGGAATTCCACCATTTCTGTCTCGGCCAGTTTTCTGAATGACTCCAGTACTTCCGGGGCATAGAGCTGGAATTGCTTTATCACGAGACCGGTCAGGGAAAAAGTCACTTTAAACTTGCCCTTGTTCTTCAATATCTGATCGAGGATGATCTCATTTGCCGGCAGATAGCAATTATCTGCCACCTTTCTCATGATCGATTCATTGGTGAAATCATCATAATAATAATGGTCATGCCCCAGGTCGAAGAACCTGTATCTTTTAAGCCTGAAAGGCTGATGCACCTGAAAATAAAAGCATATTGCTTTTTTGCCTGTTACACTCATATTTAGTTCTTGTTTTGCCAAATCACTCTGTAATAAATATCCCTGACATGTCGTGCGGAATTATCCCATTTCAGACGTACCACCTCTTCCTTCCCGTTCTTTATGAACATTTTGGAAAGAGCAGGATAATTAAGTATCCCGTAAATAGCATCCGCCATTGCGTCTATGTCCCAGAAATCAGTTTTTACTGCATGAGTAAGTATCTCCGACACTCCCGATTGTTTGCTGATAATGACGGGTACGTTCGACTGCATAGCCTCGAGCGGTGAGATCCCGAAGGGTTCCGATACCGAGGGCATTATGTAAACATCGCTCATATTGAGCATGGTGAAGACATCCTTTCCTTTCAGGAAGCCTGTAAAATGGAAGCGGTCGGTGATTTTCAGGGCGGCAGCTCTTCTCATCATCCGTTCCATCATATCTCCCGATCCCGCCATTACGAATCTTACATTCGGCATAACCTTAAGTACTTTGTTTGCGGCTTCAATGAAGTACTCGGGACCTTTTTGAAGTGTTATTCTCCCAAGGAAGGTAACCACCTTGTCATCAAATCCTTTCTTCAGGGTGGTATCCTGGGATATCTTGACAGGTTCCACAGCATTGTAAACCGTCTCAACTTTTTCAGGGTCAATATGATATTTGTTTATAACTATATCCCTTGTAAGATTGCTTACGGTTATTATCTTGGACGCAGCATCCATTCCGAGTTTTTCGATACGATAGACGTCGGGGTTCACGTTGCCTCCGCTCCTGTCAAAATCGGTTGCATGAACATGGATCACCAGGGGTTTGCCTGAAACTTCCATGGCAGCAATGCCGGCAGGATAGGCAAGCCAGTCGTGGGCATGGATTATGTCGAATTCATTCTCTTCAGCAATGACAGAGGCAACCACGGAATACTTATAGATCTCATCCATAAGGGTTTCGCCGTATTTTCCCGTGAAATCGACCGTACCTTCCTTGCTGGTCTGTACGAGTAGTTTATAACCGGATGTTTCGGCACTGACCTTTTTCCAGAATTCATCGGGATCGGTATAAGGCACAATCTTTGAGGAAATCTCGATCATCTCGATGGGACGTTTGAATCCCTTGTAGTGGATTTTTTTGAATGCCACAGGCACCCTGTTAGCCCCGATGAGTTTCACCCTGGTCTGATCTTCATCGCCCCAGGCTTTGGGTACGACAAAGATAACCTCGAGGTCCTCAAGTGTCGACATACCCTTTGTCAGGCCGTAACTGGCTGTACCCAGTCCGCCGGAGATATGTGGCGGAAACTCCCAACCGAACATTAAAACGCGCATATCACACCTGTTTTTATTATAAAGAATATTTATTCTCAAGCATATCCATTATTCTCAGGATTTCACCCACGCTCCATGCCTGTGAAATAGCTCCGTTTGGAGCATGTGGCGGATCTCCGTCATGGATCTCGGAGATCGTGCTCACACCGTGTTCGCTCATCACTTCTTCGAAGCCGAGTATAAGTTTTTTAACCCTTGCCACACCCTGGAGGCCGTAAACCTTCAGCCATCCCTCACAGAACGGTCCGATCAGCCAGGGCCAGACGGTACCGTTGTGATAGGCTCTGTCCCTCTCCTCCTGGCTTCCGCAATAAGTTCCCTTGTAGAGCGGGTTTCCGGGCGACAGGGTACGAAGGCCCCTTGGAGTAAGAAGTTCCTTTTCGGTGATGTCGAGGATCCGTTTCATCTGGTCCTTGTTAAGCATCGAGTAGGGAAGTGAAACGGCAATAACCATGTTAGGCCTTACGGAATAGTTTTTCCCTTCTTCATCGTTTACATAATCAGCAAGATAACCCCTGGCATGATTACAGAAAAGTCCATGGAAGGACTGGTTGATAAGTTCGGGCAGAGCTTCATATTCCTTCACGAACTTTCTGTCTTTGTTCTTCCGGGCGAGGTCGAGGGTAAAACAGACGGCATTGTACCAGAGAGCATTTATCTCGACAGCATATCCGTTCCTTTGTGTAACCGGCACTCCGTGTACCACTGCATCCATCCAGGTAAGTGATTTCCCGGGTGCATCGGCATAGATCAGCCCGTTCTCCCTCATTCCTATATTGAATCCCGTACCGGTTCTGAATGCACCAAGAACAGATTTCATTGGCTCTCCATACCTTTCCCAGGCATCGGAGCCTCCGTTTTCGACATATTGCTGTACAGCCCAGAAAAACCAGAGCGGTGCATCAACGGAATTGAATGCGGGGTTGTCGGGATTTCCCATGTTCGGGAACAGGCCGTCCTTCATTGACGCAACCTGGGTGTCGAGAACTTCGCGGTAGAGCTGAAGCTTTTTGGCAGGTCTTGCTGTCGCCAGTCCCGGAAGTGCAATAAAGGTATCCCTTCCCCATGATCCGAACCAGGGATACCCTGCAATGATAAGAGTCTTCCCCTGCCGCCTTTCTATAAACTGCTGGGCTGCATTTCTGAGGCAGTTGGAGAAATTGCTTCTCGGTATCTTTCCGCTTACGTTCTTGGTAAACTTCGCCTTGAATCCTGATGGTTTTTCTTCTTTTGTGGAAGCTGAAAACACAATCACGTCACCTTCAGCGGCTTCCAGCTCAAAAAACCCGGGAGTGAAAAGATCCTCGGAATAGTCGTAGCCTCTTTTCTGTTCCTCGGTGTACTCCACACCGAGATACCAGTCGGGAACATGTATGAATTCTGCCTTTGAGGAGAATTGCATGTGAAGGAAGGGGAACCCCTCGTATAGTTTCATCTTAATCCCGTTCGGGATGAATTCGACCTTGGTGTTTGCCGCAAGATTTGCATGAGTAAGTTCATGGATATTTCTGAAAGCAAGGAATGGACGTATCTGAAGCTTCATAGGCTCCGATGCCTCAATTATGGTGTAACGCGACAGGTATTGTTCCTCATAATGAACAAGAAGCCTTTCATGCTTTAGTCTCACACCTCCCACCCTGAAAATCCTGGAGGGAATGCCTTCCATTTCGAGTTCCTCGATATACTTGTGGCCCTTGGGGCTGTAATAATCTCCTTTGAATTTTCTTATCCCGGTGTTGAAACTTTTGTCCTGGTTGACAACAGTGGCGTCAATTGAGGAAAGCAGGACATGTCTCTCACCTCCGAAAGCATCGATGGGGCAAACGAGAAGGCCGTGATATTTTCTTGTATTGCAGCCGACAATGGTTGTTGATGAATAAGAACCCGCACGGTTGCTCCTTATCACTTCCCGGGCAAGTGAAAACTCAAGGTTAACAATCTGTGCTTTTTCGAACTTGATATAACTCATATTCAAATCTTTTTAATATGTCTCTAAAAAGTCTTAAAAGATAATTCATTTTATTGAACAACGCAAAGGCAATTCTATAAAATTATGCCATAGCTCGGTCTGAAGAAAAAATGAATAACTTTGCATCTCGATAAAACAAACCGGTTAACAAACAAAACATTCTGAATGAACAGAAAATCACTTTTCCTTCTTTTGACAGTCCTGCTGTTTACAGCCTGCCGGAAAAATAATGCAGAGATCGAGGGGATCCTCGAAAACCCATTACCCGGGCAATATATATTCTTGCAGGAGCTTAAACCTAATGAGCTTCTAAATGTTGATTCCGCCATAGTATCTGATGATGGAAGGTTTGAGTTCAAAAGGAAGGTTGAATTCCCGTCATTTTATCTGCTCAAAATTAATCAAAATAACTTTCTGACAATGCTTGTTGAGCCCGGAGAGAAAATAAAAATGACGGCTCATTATGATTCTCTCAATTATCCGGTGGTTGTAAGCGGATCGAAAGGTACGGGAATGATTGTTGAATACAACAAAACCCTGCTGAAAACCAGGAACAGAATCAGAAGTCTGAACGATATGTTCAACAATAATCCGGGAAGTACCGGAATTGCGGCCTTTATTGATTCGCTCGACAGGCTTGGCGACGGTTACCTTAATGAGATGAACAGCTATGCGAAGCAATTCATCGACCGTAATGTTACTTCTCTCGCCACCATCCCGGTATTGTATTCAATGCTGACTCCCGATTTGTATGTCCTTGATCCTCAGAAAGACCTGTCGTATTTCCTGAAGGTCGATTCCTCTCTTTTCAGCAGGTATCCTGACTATGGTCCCGTAATTGACCTTCACAACCAGATAAGTGAGATGGTTTCCTATTTCAGTTCCGCCGGACCGCAGAAAGCTGAAGGAGGTGAGACGATGGAAGCTCCCGAAATAGCTCTTCCCAATCCCGAAGGCGACACCATCAGACTTTCGTCCACAAGGGGGAGTTATGTCCTTCTCGACTTCTGGGCAGCATGGTGCCCCCCATGCAGGCAGGAAAACCCGAATCTCGTCAACGCCTTTAACAGATACCGTAACAGGGGATTCACTATTTACCAGGTGTCTCTCGACAAGACACGCGAAGCCTGGGTAAAAGGTATAGAGGATGACGGGCTTGGAAAATGGATCCATGTAAGCGACCTTGGCTACTGGAATTCTTCAGTGGTCCCTCTTTATAAAATTGAATCTATCCCGGCCAACTTCCTGCTCGACAAGGACGGCCGTGTAATTGCCACAAATCTCAGGGGGGATGCATTGCAGAGAAAACTCGAAGAACTGTTTAAATAACCATAAACCTCCAAACCCTAAAGGAATTTCTGTCTGATGATCGAACCCGCATATATCGAATACGCAAACACGTATCAGCAAATGACTTCCAACCGGGCCTTCGAACCCGAAGGAGTCAGTCATGCAGGTTCTGTCAGTCTATTAAAATAAAATTAAATACTGATGAAAAAGATCTTGGTAATTATAATTACGGTGTTCATGGTTGCCGGATGCCGGAATATGGATTCATTCACCATCTCGGGAAAAATAAGCGATCCTCAGAAAAAAAATATAGTGCTGAACAGAGTTGAAGTTGACAGGCTTGTTTTTATTGATTCTATCAAAGTAAAGGGCAACGGCAGTTTCAGATTCAGGCTTAAGGCAGAACATCCCGATTTCTATCAGATTGGTTATTCCGATACTGATTTCATAACTCTGCTTGCCGCTCCTGGCGAAAAAATAAGTATGACTTTCAGAGGGAAAAACACTTCAGGCGACTATGAAGTTACCGGATCGAAGGGTTCGGAGGATGTGAGGATGCTCGATCTGAGGCTTGCTGAAGGAAAAAGGAAACTCGATTCTCTCAGGACTGTTTACGGCAATCTTGAGGGAGATCAGGCCTCCATGGAAGAAAGAACCAGGCTTGAGGATGAGTATACCTCAGTTTTACAGAACCTTCGTAAAAAGAACATTGAATATATTGTAACAAATCCCTCATCCATGGCAGCCCTTAAAGCTGTTTACCAGAGGATAGACGAAAACACCTATGTCCTGTATGATCCCCGCGACCTTCAGTACCTGAAGATTGTGTCCGACTCGCTGGGTCGCCATTATCCGGGATCAAAGAACGTAAAAGCCCTTGCCGAAGATGTAAAGAAGGAGATGAACCAGATGGTGGCGAGGCAGATACAGAGTATTGCAAGTAAAGCTCCGGAAATCGAGCTCGATCCGAACCTACTCGACGTTAACGGAAACAGGATCGCATTATCATCACTCAGGGGAAAAATAGTACTTCTGACCTTCTGGTCGGTAAATTCAGGTGATTGTGTAAGTGAGAACAACCAGCTGAAGGAGTTCTATAAAACATATAAAAGCAAAGGCTTCGAGATATATCAGATCAACATCGACCGGGACGAGGAGAAATGGAAGCATGCTGTGCGTTTCGACGAGCTTCCCTGGATAAGTACAAGGGAAGACGATCCGGAGGTGCTTGAGAACGTAAAGCTTTTCAATGTACAGGCATTGCCTGCCAACTACCTGTTCGCCCGTGACGGGTCCATAATCGGAACAAACCTGCACGGGAGGTCGCTTCAGATAAAGCTCAACCAGTTGTTCAACAATCAGTCCGGCAATTGAAGGAAAAAGGAAATATATTTTTCGCATCAGACTTTCATCTCGGACTTAAGGCCGGGAAAGACCCTGTCGAGAGGGAGAAGCTGGTAGTAAGATGGCTCAGCGCTGTTGCCCCGGAAGCAAGGGAGATCTACCTGGTAGGCGACATCTTTGACTTCTGGTGGGAATACCGCAAGGTCGTTCCAAGAGGTTTCACAAGGTTTCTCGGTGTTATTTCCTCCATTACCGACTCGGGCATACCTGTTCATTTTTTTACAGGTAACCACGACATGTGGGTAAAAGATTACCTTTCCTCCGAATGCGGCATGTTGGTGCATACATCACCATTGACATGCACTATCGACGGAAGGAAATTTCATATTGCTCATGGTGAAGGACTTGGAAGCAGAAACAAAGCTTACCATCTGCTTCTGTGGATATTCAGGAACAAGCCCCTGCGTGTTCTCTATTCAATGCTTCATCCGTGGATTGGTATCGGCATCGGCCAGGAATGGTCGCAGCACTCGAGGCTTGCAAAGGGTATAACACAGGACTTCATGGGTGAGGACAGGGAGGATCTTCTCCGGTACTCACGTGAAGTAATGAAAAAGGATGTCATTGATTATTTTGTTTTCGGCCATCGTCATTTGTCGATGACTTTCAATAACGGCAGCAATGGCCGGATAATTTTTCTTGGAGACTGGTTCAGCAGGGGCAGTTATGCCGAATGGGATGGCATCGACCTAAATCTGAAAAGCTTCAACTGATCCGTTTGTGTTTTCCACCCTCACAGTAAGCATAAAGTAAGAATATTCCTCATTAACCTTCCTGAAGTGATACTCCAGTTTACTGCCTGATTTCCGGGCCATTGATATAAGACCCATGTTTCCTGTGCTGTCGGTTTCGATCGACTGGGCAGAAAGGGAAGCAAAGAAAAGGGTTTTAAGGTCGTCGTGGCTGAAACTGTTTATATTGTCGATCTTCTGTTTCAGTTCACCTGCCCTGGAACCAGACACCAGGTTTCCCGTAGTCAGAACAAATTTGCCATTTTCGATCCTCACCATGGCAAGGGGCATTCCATACAGATTTTCAGCCTCCTTCCCCGGATTGTACTTGGATACATTTTCAAGGATTTCCACCATGATGTTGAAAACCTTCCTTCTGAGCCTTGCATCAACATCTTCATAAGCAAGTTTTGCCTCTGTTATTGAAAGTACTTCCTCGCCTATCCCCTGAGTCAGATGACCTGACCAGCTCATGTGAATATTGTTCTCCGCCATCAGTTTCTCCAGTCCGAGCGCTTTCAGGCCGTTGAATTTTTCGCAGCGGGTCCCGTTATTAAACCCCATGCCCGAGGAATCGACGGTCTTGCTCAGTACAAAATATGACAGGCTTTCCCCCAGTGGAATAAAATCAAAATCAAGCCTGTTACCGGTTTTAAGAGCCATTTCAAGAAGGCCAAGTCCTGCGCCTCCCTTGTCGCTGAACCCGGGGGTTTCGAGAATCTGCCTGTAAAGAGCTTTTGTTTCCTGGGCGTCGAGCGAATTTACTTTTTCCAGTCTGTTCGCCAGTAATTCAGATTGAGCGTCGGTGATCACATTCCCTGTGGTAATAGTATATCCGTCATCCGTCTTTGAATACGAAACCAGCGGCATTACATTATGATCGTTGCGCCTGCCATGCTTTATTATGTTCTGAAGACTTTCGAGAGCATACATAAAAAGTCTCTTCCTGCCTGCCAGATTGAAAGAATCTTCCTTCATCTCATTTTCGAGAAGGCTGAGCAGGGGAAGGGAATTCTTTTCGGTTATATCTCCCCTGAAAAGGAACATAAGGCGTTCCCGTCTGATTGTATCCTGAATAGTACCTTTTATATCCATGCTTAAGAAATCCGTAGCAATATAACGGCAAAACAGGCTGATTCTTTTGTCATATCTGAATAATCGGCTTCTTTCAACGAAGAGATATCCCGTTTTGACCTGCATTAACAGGGAATTATCCGGCCCATCCTTCGCGGTCGAGGTTCCTGTAGTTGATAGCTTCGGAGATATGTTCCACAGTAATGTATTCCGATTCAGCAAGGTCGGCAATTGTTCGTGCGACTTTCAGAATTCTGTCGTATGCCCTCGCGGAGAGGCCTCTCAGGTCCATTGCCGTCCGGAGCAGTTTGCCGCCGGCTTCATCGAGCTGGCAGTATTTTCTCTGCATCGAGGCAGTCATCTGTGCGTTGGCATAAATTCCCTTAACGGCAGCAAACCGTCTTGCCTGTATCTCTCTTGCTGTCACCACCCTTTCCCTGACAGCTGATGATCGTTCCGACCTTAAGGTATCCGCCAGTTTGTCATATTTGACCGGAACAACTTCAATATGGATATCAATCCTGTCGAGAAGCGGTCCGGAGATACGGTTCAGATATTTCTGTCTCATTCCCGCGGTGCACATGCATTCCTTCTCGGGGTGGTTATGATAGCCGCAGGGGCATGGGTTCATGGAAGCGATAAGCATGAAGCTTGCAGGGTAGTCGCAGGTCGATTTCGCCCTTGAGATGGTGATTATCCGGTCTTCCAACGGCTGTCGCATTACCTCCAGGACAGTCCGTTTGAACTCAGGCAGTTCATCGAGGAAGAGCACCCCGTTATGTCCCAGCGAAATCTCTCCGGGCTGCGGAACCGTCCCCCCTCCTACAAGAGCAATATCGGAGATCGTGTGGTGCGGACTTCTGAAAGGACGTCTGGTCATAAGGGCCATATGGTCGTCAATCTTTCCCGCCACCGAATGTATTTTAGTAGTTTCAAGAGCTTCCTCGAGAGTCAGGGGAGGCATAATTGATGCCACTCTCTTGGCCAGCATTGTCTTTCCTGCGCCCGGAGGCCCGATCATCAGGAGATTATGATGCCCGGCCGCCGCAACTTCCAGAGCCCGTTTCACATTTTCCTGTCCGCGGACATCTGAAAAATCCATGTCGTATTTGTTTGCCTCTTCCCTGAAAAGGCCGTCGATATCCACTTTCACCGGTTCAAACTTCTTAAAGCCTTTGAAAAAGTCAAGGACATCCCCGAGTTTTTCCATTCCGAAAACATCGAGTCCGGAGACTACGGCTGCTTCGCGGGCATTTTTCACAGGAACGATAACACCTTTGAAACCCTCTTCCCTTGCCCTGAGAGCTATGGGAAGGACACCCTTCACAGGCTGAAGTGTTCCGTCGAGAGAGAGCTCGCCCATCATAACGTACGATCCGATCTCACCCGGGGGGATCTTCTCATCAGCTGCCAGGATGCCAACTGCAAGGGGAAGGTCGTACGATGACCCCTCCTTCCTGATATCGGCCGGAGCCATGTTTATCACAACCTGCTGACCGGGCCACCTGAAACCCAGGCTTCGCAGCGACGATTCTATCCTCTGCTGGCTCTCCTTCACCGCCACATCGGGAAGACCGACCAGAAAAAAGCGTATCCCCCTGGATACATTGACTTCAATGGTCACCGTAACTGCATCAATACCGGTCACGGCACTGCCGAATGTCCTTACCAACATAATTTTATACTTGCACGATTAGCGAAACACAGTACCAAATATAGTAAAAAGATGGAACAAGGACAAAGACATAACAAGTAAAGTTCACATGATACTTGTTTGTATGGGAACCATAAGAAAAAACTCACTTTAATCCGGCAGAACCGGAAGATTATCAGGCTTTTTCCTCCAGCCGGCCGGGATAGAGGCACTCATAAACCTGTTTCAGGCTGTCGGAGTTCTCGGCAATTATGACCAGTGTGTCGTTTGGCTCTATCACAGTGGAACCGTTGGGAGTAATGAAAGAGCCGTTCCTCTTTATGAGCGCGATTAGAGCCGCTCTTGGAAAGCCTATATCAAGGATCCTTTTCCCTGCCGCGGCGCTCGACTCATCAATTTGTATCTCGGTAAGCTCCGACTTAAGCGTATCGGACAGCTCAACATCGGGAGGAGTTCTGTACCTGGCCTTTTCAGGAACGGATACATGGAGCAGTTTCGCGAAGAACCTGAGTGTGGTTCCCTGAAGCAGAACCGATGTAAGAGATATGAAGAACACAAGATTGAATATCATCTGCGATTTATCTATCCCGGCCAGAAGGGGAAAAGTGGCAAACACTATGGGAACGGCGCCTCTCAGCCCCACCCAGGAGATGAATGTAATAGTCTTCAGTCTTACTCTGAAGGGAAGCAGGCATGCGAAAACTGCAAAAGGCCTTGCCACAAACATCAGAAATGCCGAAACCAGAAGGCCCAGTCCAAGCACCGGGATTATCTCACTCGGAAATACAAGAAGTCCCAGAGTCAGAAAGAGGACTATCTGCATCAGCCAGGCCATCCCGTCGAACACCTGAAGTATAGTCTTTTTATGTATAAGGTATTGGTTCCCCAGGTAGATTGCACACATATAAATTGCCAGGAAACCGTTCCCTCCAAGGAAATCGGTTGACGAAAAGGTAAAAAACATCAGGGCTATAACGAGCACCGGGTAAAGACCTACATAATCAAGTGATATTCTATTGATAATCTCCTTTCCCAGTTTTCCGGCAATCAGTCCCAGCGATACCCCTATGATGACCTGCCTGATGAACAGGGGAATTATGCTTGCAGCCGACTTTTCTCCGGAAAGAAGAAGCCCCATCACAGCCACTGTGAGGAAATAAGCCATGGGATCGTTGCTTCCGCTCTCGAGCTCGAGAGTGGCGCGTATGTTCTTCTTCAATCCGAGGTTCCTTGCCCTGAGGATGGAAAAGACGGCTGCCGCATCTGTTGATGACACTATTGACCCGAGAAGAAGTCCCTCGAAAAAGCTGAAATCGGTTACCGCCCAGACAAAGATTCCGACCGACACGGCGGTAAGGAAAACCCCGACTGTTGAAAGCGTGATTCCGTGCCAGATCACAGGTTTTATAGATTCCCAGCGTGTTTCAAGGCCTCCTGAGAAAAGGATCACGTTCAGAGCCACAATGCCTATGAAGCGGGCTATTGACGGGCTGTCGAAATAGATGCCGCCGAAACCTTCCGAACCGGCCAGCATTCCGACGATGACGAACAGTATCAGAGTGGGAACTCCCAGGCGGAAAGATGTCTTTCCTGCCAGGACGCTTATCCCGAGAAGGAAGGAACCGATAAAAAGTATGTTTTCAAATGTAATGTTCATACGACAAGTATGGAACCCATTCTCACTGCCTTGCTTTCAGGCATGCCTCAGGTTCCGGGCTTCCCGGGCGACACAACCCGGTCAGAAAAATACTCAATTTTTTTAAGAAAAGATTCTCTTTGTAACATATGTTACATTTTTACTATGTCGGATTCAGTTTTTTTGCGTAAATTATGGACATGTAAATCCGGAAGGGTTAATAATCAAAAAAGTAATTCATTTATTATTAACATAATACATTAAAACATGAGTATGTTTTGCTATCAGTGTCAGGAAACAGCCAAAGGAACCGGCTGCACCCTTGCGGGTGTTTGCGGCAAGAAGGACAATGTTGCCAATATGCAGGACCTTTTGGTTTTTGTAACCAAGGGAATTTCCTTTTACACCACCAGGCTCAGGGAACTCGGGGTTGAGTCAGAGGCAGCAGGCAAGTTCATTGTCGACAGCCTGTTCATGACAATTACCAACGCCAACTTTGATTTCGACAGGTTTGTGGTAAGGGTAAGGGAAGCTCTGAAACTAAGGGATGAACTTAAAGAGAAGTATCTGAAAGCAGGAGGTTCTGTTCCTGCAGGCGTTCATGAATCGGCAACCTGGACCGGCCACAGCGTTGAAGAGTTCGAGGCAAAGAACGTTTCGATAGGTGTTCTTTCTACAAAGAATGAAGATGTAAGATCGCTAAGGGAACTGGTCATATATGGACTTAAGGGTATGGCTGCCTATACCGAACATGCGAACAACCTGGGTTTCTCGGATCTTACCATCTATAAGTTCATCCAGGATGCCCTGGTTGCCACAACCAACGACAACCTCACTGCCGATCAGCTTGTTGCTCTTGTTATGGAAACCGGCAAATTCGGAGTGACAGCCATGGCTCTTCTCGACAAGGCTAATACCTCCACCTATGGCAATCCGGAGATCACCAAAGTTAACATAGGAGTCAGGAATAACCCCGGCATACTTATAAGCGGCCACGACCTGAGGGATATGGAAGATCTGCTGGTGCAGACCGAAGGCACCGGAGTGGATGTTTACACCCATAGTGAAATGCTCCCGGCAAATTATTATCCTGCATTCAAAAAGTACAAACATTTCGTGGGCAATTACGGAAGCTCATGGTGGCAGCAGAAAGAAGAATTCGAAACCTTCAACGGTCCTGTTCTTTTCACGACCAACTGTATTGTTCCCCCTAAGAACGGAGCATCCTACGCCGACAAGGTTTACACAACAGGAGCATCAGGATTCACCGGGTTCAAACATATTGGTGAAAGACCGGCCGGCGGCCGTAAGGATTTCTCGGAGATTATAGCTCATGCAAAGCGCTGCAAGCCCCCTGTTGAGATCGAAAAAGGAGAAATAATCGGAGGCTTTGCACACAACCAGGTTGTTGCCCTGGCGGATAAAGTGGTAGATGCAGTGAAATCAGGCGCCATCAGGAAATTCTTCGTTATGGCCGGATGCGACGGAAGGTTCAAGCAGCGTAGTTACTATACCGAATTTGCAGAAGCCCTGCCGAAAGACACAGTTATTATGACAGCAGGATGTGCAAAATACCGCTACAACAAGCTTCCTCTCGGCGATATCGGAGGCATACCGAGAGTTTTGGATGCCGGCCAGTGCAACGACTCATACTCTCTTGCAGTTATAGCTCTCAAACTGAAGGAAGTTTTCAACCTTAACGATATCAACGAACTGCCTATAGCATTCAACATTGCATGGTATGAGCAGAAAGCTGTTATAGTTCTTCTTGCACTCCTCTATCTCGGAGTTAAGAATATTCACCTCGGTCCTACACTCCCCGGATTCCTTTCCCCCAACGTGGCAAAAGTTCTCATTGAGAAATTCGGAATTGCAGGTATCGGAACCGTTGAAGACGACATCAAACTGTTCCTTAGCTAAGTATCTTTAATAAATATTCTGAAGGGGTGTTGCATTCGACACCCCTTTTTTTTCCCAAAACCATGAACTGCAAATCCGGGTTTTGAAAAACAGCTTATTTTTATAATCTTCCGGAAAACGGGATTGCCATACATCTTAAGACGGGAAACAAAATCAACTAAGTAAAGAAATACTCTAACTACGGAGAAGACATAGAAGCACAGAAGGAACAACAAATAAGAAAGAATGTGAAGCTGATTTAATCTCTGTGTCAGTGGTTAAACCAGAACCACATGTTCACCACGGATTCCACGGTCCCGATGGCTATCGGGATCACAGATAAAATCACGGATTTTATTATATGAGACAATCCGTGTCCTGACTTGTGACAATTAGTGCGTCAGGTATGTAATCAGACTCATTTTATACCAACCTGATCGAGTCCAGGTAGCTATCGGGATGACGGCAAGGATGGCGGAACTGATTGTATTCCTGTAAGCCAATATCGCCGATTCTTGAACATTTCATCATGTTTCAAATCATTTTAATCTCAATATTGTGTCTGATATGCAGATATTTAATGCTATAACTTTCCCCTCCTTCGCAAGGAGGGGTGGCCCGGCTACTGCTTTTTATACCGGACCGGGATTTACTTCCGGGCCAGGGTGGTTATTTCCATGGAGAG
>JAKLIJ010000149.1 GCA_022709665.1 Bacteroidota bacterium | reverse complement strand
CGCCGACCTTACGATAATGGAAGAAGGAACTGAACTTCTCGGAAGGCTGACAAGGCATCTCAATGGTGACCGCACAGCAAGGATACCTATACTGACGTCATGCTGCCCTGGCTGGGTGAACTTTTTTGAAGAATATTTCCCCGACCTGAAAGATGTTCCTTCAACATCAAAATCACCGCAGCAGATGTTCGGTGCCATCGCAAAAACATATTTCGCCGAGAAGATCAAGGTCGACCGTAAAGACATGGTCGTGGTCTCAATAATGCCCTGCCTTGCAAAGAAATACGAATGCCAGAGAGAAGAATTCTCCGTCGACGGAAACAGGGATGTCGACTTTTCCATTTCAACAAGGGAACTCGCCAATTTCATCAAACAGGCAAATATTGATTTCAAAAGCCTTGAAGATGGTGAATTTGATGATCCCCTCGGTGAATCTACCGGAGCCGGCGTGATATTCGGTGCAACAGGAGGTGTTATTGAAGCTGCCTGCAGAACCGCATATGAGCTCTATACCGGAAAGAAACTCGAAAAGATCGATTTCAACGAACTCAGAGGTCTTGAAGGCGTCCGCTCGGCAACCATCGATTTCGATGGACTTCCACTTAACATAGGAATTGCACACGGTCTCGGAAATGCCAGAAAGCTTCTGAACGAAGTCAGGGAAGGCAAATCGCAGTTCCATGCTATTGAAGTAATGGCCTGTCCCGGCGGTTGCATCGGAGGAGGAGGACAACCTCTTCACCATGGCAAATCGGAAATACTCAAGGCCAGGGCTGCTGCAATATACAGGGAAGATGCCAACAAGCCGATCAGAAAATCGCACGAGAATCCCTTCATCACCAAGCTTTATGAAGAATTCCTGGGCAAGCCCAACAGCGAAAAGGCTCACCACCTTCTTCACACAAGCTATTTCGACAAGAAAAAGAAAATTATCGTCAAACAGTAGAACAGAACCTGTAAGGTCCTTTAAAATTCAATGTTATGTCAAGTATAAAAATAGAATTAAGACAGGAAGATGTCAATAAAATAAAGGAGATTTGCGCTTCCTTCAACAGAGATCCCCAGGAACTGATAAATATACTTCATGGCTGCCAGGAACACTTCGGGTACCTCCCTGCAGAAATCCAGGAAGTAATATCTGCGGAAACAGGCATCCCTGTTGCAAAAATCTACGGTGTAGTCACTTTCTACTCATTCTTCACAATGACTCCGAAAGGGAAACATCCCATCAGCATCTGCATGGGTACTGCCTGTTATGTAAGAGGCGCCGAGAAGGTCCTTGACGAGTTCAAGAAAGAACTCAGCCTCCAGGTTGGCCAGACCACAAAGGATGGGAAATTCTCACTGTCGAGCCTGAGATGCGTCGGAGCATGCGGACTGGCGCCGGTTGTGCTGGTTGGCGACAAAACCTATGGAAGGGTTGCTCCCGATGATGTAAAGAAAATACTCAAGGAGTACGAATAGCTTATTCCATTATTGTTTAAATGGTTGAACAAAGCCGGGACTTCATGTTCCGGCTTTTTTCCTTCCCCCCGGCCGGTACCAGAAGAAATATTCCTTTTGTCTGCGCTTTTCATTCAGATCCCTGGCCACATACACCTTCTTCCCTGTGTATGGATCAAAACCGCACCAGTATATTGCCGTGGAAAGTGTCATAGGCGTAGGGGTAAAATCCTGAACCTGCTCCGGCTTTATCCCCAGGCTCCTGACCTCCCCTGCCAGTCCTTCCATATCCGCTTCAGACGACCCGGGATGGGAGGAAATGAAATAAGGTACAATCTCATATTTAAGTCCTTCTCTTGCCGTGATCTTAATGAACTGTTCCCTGAGCTTCCTGAACAGGCTGAACGGCACTTTCCTCATAAGGGCAAGAACATGCGGAGAAGTGTGCTCGGGCGCCACCTTGAGTCTGCCCGAGACATGATTCTTAACGAGCTCCTCGAGGTACTCCCTCTCCCCTCTTCCTGCATCAGGATTCCATTCCGGAAACAGAAGATCATACCTTACTCCGCTCCCTATAAATGCTTTCTTCACCCCCGGCAGCCTGTTCACTTTCCGGTATAAATCCGTCAGCGCTGTATGATCGGTATCAAGATTGGCACAAACCCCGGGCCAGATACAGGAAGGACGAGAACATTTCAGACATATTCCCCTGTCCCTGCCCCTCATGTTGTACATATTTGCAGAAGGACCTCCCAGGTCCGAAAAATATCCCTTGAAACCAGACATCCCTTTCAGCTTTTCAATTTCTTCAAGGACCGACCTTTCGGACCGTTTCACAATCTGCTTTCCCTGATGCGCAGCTATGGCGCAGAAACTGCAGCCTCCAAAACAGCCTCTGTGAATGTTCACCGAGAACTTTATCATCTCATAGGCAGGAATTTCACCTTTGTCCCTGTACCTGGGATGGGGCATATATGTATAGGGAAGGTCATAGGTAAGGTCAGCCTCAGCTTCATCCATCGGAGGAAACGGAGGATTAACAATTACATTGAATTCTCCCGAGGGCTCTATCAGCCTCGACGCCGCTATCTTGTGGGATTCTTTCTCGAAAAGAACAAAATTGGATGCAAATACTTTTTTATCAGTCCTCGATTTCTCATAAGGAGCAAGTACAATATCCTTCCATTTATGGTTCAGGGGAAGCGGAGTCTTCCTGTCAAGAGCAACAACAGTCTGCGGAAGGGTAGTAAGCGAAGCAAACGGAACTCCTTTTACAAGAAGCCTTACCAGTTCCCTTACCGGCTGTTCTCCCATTCCGTAAATAATCATATCAGCCCCGCTTTCAAGGAGAATTGACGGATCTACCCTGTCGTGCCAGTAGTCATAATGAGCCAGTCGCCGCATCGAAGCTTCAATTCCCCCTGCCACAACCGGCACATCGGGATAAAGCTTCTTCAGTATCCTGGTGTAAACAATTGTAGGGTAATCGGGCCTGAATCCGGCTTTACCACCCGGTGTGTAAGCATCGTCGGAACGAAGACGCCGGGCCGCCGTGTAGTGGTTAACCATCGAATCCATATTACCGGCACTTACTCCAAAGAAAAATTTCGGCCTGCCCAGCTTACGGAAATCGCGCAGATCATCCCTCCAGTTAGGTTGTGGTACCAGCGCAACCCTGAAACCTTCCGATTCAATTACCCTGCCTATAACCGCAGCGCCAAAAGATGGATGATCAACATACGCATCCCCGCTGAAAATAATTACATCAGGTTGATCCCAACCCAGCGATTCGATCTCCTTTACCGTGGTGGGAAGAAATTTATTTACTGTTTTACCCGGATTATTCACGCGGTAAAATTACGCAAAATTAGTATCTTGCCTACTCTTGACGTTATATTGCCTGCAAAGGGCAATGCAGCAATATTTGAGAAAATGAAACCTATTGATTCTTACTTGTCCGGCATAAGGGCCCCGATAATGTTTTTGATCATCATTCTGTTATGCGCCGGCCATTCCGTTTCAGGCCAGAAGGCCCCGGGTGAAAGACCCAGGCTGGGTCTTGCACTCAGCGGAGGCGGAGCGCTCGGAATGGCACACGTGGGAGTGCTGAAAGTTATGGAAGAAGCCGGACTTAGACCTGATTACATTACCGGAGTGAGTATGGGCAGCATTGTAGGCTCCCTTTATTCAATTGGCTACAGCGCTGATACTATGCAGACTCTTTTCCGGAATGCCGACTGGAACCTGATCTTATCAAACAATCTTCCCGAAAACAAGGTAATCTTTACTGAAAAAAAGTACTTCAACAACAGCATCCTGGCCCTTCCGATCCTGTCAAGAAAGGTAAAACTTCCTTCCGGTCTGATAAACGGACAGCAGATTGAGAAAACACTCAGCCATTTCACATGGCCGGCTGCTGACATAAATGATTTCTCAAAACTTCCCATTCCCTTCCTCTGCATAGGGACCGACCTGATGTCGACAGGCAAAGTAGTGCTTAAAAGCGGTTATCTGGCAGATGCAGTCAGGGCAAGCATGGCTGTTCCATCTATATTCACCCCGTTGAAAATCGATTCTGCCGTACTTATCGACGGCGGGTTCGTAAGAAATATTGCAGTGACGGAACTGAGAGAAATGGGCGCAGATATTGTGATCGGCTCATATACAGGTTTTCATCGTTATACTGAACAGGAACTGGAATCGGTGACAGGTGTAATTAAACAACTTAGCTTTTTTAATTCCATCAACGATTATGCCAATCAAAAGAAGCTGATCGACATACTTATCGAACCGGATGTAAGGGATTTTTCATCAACTGTATTTACAAACTCCGATTCCATTATCCAGAGAGGCTATCTTGCAGCCCTGCCTTTCAGGGAAAAGTTCAGGCGGCTCGCCGACTCCCTGAACAGCCTTGGAACACAAAAGCCGGTGAAATCACTGCTGAACCGGACCGAGCATGAATTTGACAAAGTCGAGGTAACCGGAAACGAACTGATCCCCGA
>JAKLIJ010000148.1 GCA_022709665.1 Bacteroidota bacterium | reverse complement strand
TAATTTGCCAGAACCTGGATGTCGAACTTCATGTTCTGTCCAACCTTTTTGATTGCCGGATTCTCAAATACAGGCTTCAGTATTTCAAGTTTGCCAAGGGTGTCTTCTGCCGGTCCCGGAAAATGAACAAGACTTCCGGAACCTTTCTTCCATGAAAATGCTATTGCCACAAGTTCCGCTTCCAGCGGATTTATGCTTGTGGTCTCTGTGTCGAAGCAGATCTCCCCGCGCTTCATCGCTTCCGAAGCAAATTTTATGAGCTCTTCCCTGCCATCTATAAGAACATAATCATGCTCTGTCGATTCAATGGTGGCTTTTCCTGAAGCCCTTACAAGCTCTTCACTTCCGAAAAGAGTACCCTGTGATGGTCCTGCCGTTGAGCTTCCGGCAGCCGTTTCCTGAACAGCTCCCTCACTCCTGTCGAGCCCCGTAAAGATTTCCGATGCAATGGTCCTGAATTCAAGTTCGTCGAAAAGTCTTGCAAGCTTTTCCCTGTCGGGACTCTCAAGGATCAGATCTTCCTCCCTGAAGTCGACGGGTGCATTCGTGTCGATGGTTGCCAGCGTCCTCGATAGTTCGATCTGCTCCCGGTTGGTTTCGATCGTCTCCCTGAGCTTCCCCTTTAGACTTTCCGAATTCCTGAAAACCCCCTCCACGGAACCAAACTCTGAAATGAGTTTCATTGCAGTCTTGGGCCCCACACCGGGTGCTCCCGGAATATTGTCGGCCGTATCGCCCATCAATGCCAGTATGTCGATCACCTGAAGAGGATCGTTTACTGTAAATTCCTGCCTGATCTCTTCAACTCCCCACCTGACCGAATCATTACCGCTTCTTGCCGGCTTGAACATATATACATTTTCCGAGACCAGCTGGGCAAAATCCTTGTCGGGAGTCATCATATAGGTTTCAAATCCCAGGGCTGATGCCTTTTTTGCCAGTGTCCCGATCACATCATCAGCTTCATAGCCCGGACATTCGAGAATCGGGATCCTGTAGGCCTCAATCAACTTCCGGATATAAGGAACGGCTTTCCTGATGTCTTCGGGGGTTTCATCGCGGTTAGCCTTATAGGCTGAAAACATCTTGTGCCTGAATGTGGGCTCATGAGTGTCGAACACAACTCCGATGTGTGTCGGTTTCTGCTTCTGAAGAACCTCTCTCAGGGCCAGCAGAAATCCGAAAACAGCCGATGTGTTCAGTCCCTTCGAAGTTACCCGGGGATTCCTGATGAAGGCATAATATGCACGGAATATCAATGCATATGCATCCAGAAGGAAGAGCTTCTTAGTTTGTTTTTCTGACATATAGTTATTATTCGTTGTCCGATGCAAACCACTCTGCATACGATGTGGCTGTTTCATAAAGCTTAAGGTTATGAAGCGTCACCCCTGCAGGAAGCCTGTTCTTTATCCTCGATGCAAAATCAGCTGCAAGGTTCTCGCATGTCGGCTGGTAGTCAACAACCACGGTATTGCCGAACATGGCCTTGCAGGCCTCTGTCCTTTCTTTCTCCTGGTTTGAGGATATGGTTACCGAATGATCAAAAATACTTATGATAGAACCGTAAACCAGCTTTTTCAGATCGCCGAAATCGATCACCATCCCATTTTTGGGATCTGCAGGATTATCGACGGGCCTTCCTGAGACCGTCACGAACAACCTGTATGAATGCCCGTGTACATTCCTGCATGGTCCGTCATAATTCCACAGCGCATGTGCCATCTCAAACGAGAACTCCCTGGTCACTCTGATAATATTTGTCATCTGCTGCTTTTTAAATACATTAACCTGATTGCAAGTTACCGGCCGCTAATTTCCGGTTATCCGGGAATGACTTCAACTATCAGGCAACCGGCAACTTGATATTACATATGCAAATTTAACCATCTTCGGCGAAAAATGTTTCAGGGAAGTATCCGTTATCTGTGCATAAAGCAATATTTAGCATCTTGATGACACGTTCTCAAATTAAATATGCATCTTTGCTCACTTTTATTTCTTCAATTACACCCGCTGGTAAATGACAGATAATAATATCAAGCTTACTTTTCCTTCGATCTTCGAAGAGACAGTCAGAAAATTCGGAGATCATAACTCATACGCCTTTGTTGGAGAAAAGCCCCGGACTTACCTTGAATCTGCAAGAGAAATAAGGGCTCTGATGGCTTTTCTTGAAAAGTCCGGGATCAGGCCCGTCGACAAGGTGGCTCTTCTGAGCAACAATATGCCAAACTGGAGTTCGGTGTATTTCTCAATCACTTTCATGGGTGCGGTGGTTGTTCCGGTATTGCCCGACTTTTCTGCAAATGAGGTTGGAAACGTTCTTATGCATTCCGGAGCCCGCGCACTTTTCATTTCATCCTCACAATTAAGCAAAATAGCTGATTTTCAGTCGGATCAACTTGAATTAATAATACAGGCAGACGATTATTCAGTCATCTCGCCCTCTGAGATACAATTAAGGTTCGACCCTTCGGCCGAACCTGCCGGGCGCTACGATGTAAATGAAGATGATCTTGCTTCCATAATATACACTTCGGGCACAACGGGACGCTCAAAGGGGGTGATGCTAACCCACAGGAATATCTGCTTCAATGCAATGAAGGGAAAGGTAATACAGCCCGTTGATGAAAACGACAGGTTCCTTTCGGTTCTTCCGCTTTCGCACACCTATGAGAACACCCTCGGGCTGCTTCTTCCGCTGCTTGGCGGCGCATGTGTTTACTACCTTCGCAAACCTCCCACACCCTCGGTTCTGATACCGGCAATGGCAGAGGTTAAGCCCACGATCATGCTTACTGTGCCGCTTATAATGGAGAAAGTTTATTTCAACAAAATACTTCCGACCTTCACTGAAAAGAAACTGCTGAAACTGCTCTACGGAATACCGTTCCTGAGAAAGAAGCTAAATGCTGTTGCAGGGAAGAAACTTTACCAGACTTTCGGCGGCCATCTGAAATTCTTCGGAATAGGCGGTGCGAAGCTTAACAAATCGGTGGAGAGATTCCTTCTCGAGGCAAAATTCCCATATGCCATCGGTTACGGCCTCACAGAAACGTCACCACTGCTTGCCGGAGCCAATCCTTCAAAATCGGTTTTCGACTCCACCGGACCGGCAATTGAGGATATAGAACTCATCATCAATGATCCGGATCCCAAAACCGGTGAAGGTGAGATCTGGGCAAGAGGAGCAACCATAATGAAGGGATATTACAAGGAGCCAGAACTCACCAGCCAGGTTCTCACACACGATGGGTGGTTCAAAACGGGCGATCTCGGCGTGTTCGACGCAAAAGGAAACCTTTACATAAAAGGAAGGCTCAAGAACATGATACTGGGTTCAAGCGGAGAAAATATCTATCCCGAGGAAATAGAATCTGTTATCAACAATTTCAGGTTTGTGGTTGAGTCGCTTGTCATTCAGCAGAAAGGAAAACTGGTCGCCTATGTCCACATGAACATGGAGGAGCTGGAAAAGAAATACCAGAACCTTAAGGATGACATGACCAGACAATACGAGCTGAAAAAGGAAGAATTGCTGATCGAACTTCAGGAATATGTCAATTCAAGAGTAAGCAAATTCAGCCAGATCAACAAGGTAGTGCTTCAGCCTGTGCCTTTCCAGAAAACTGCAACCCTGAAAATAAAAAGATACCTTTACGTCTAGAAGAATAATCCGTTAAGCCGGGTTACATCTCACACAATAATAAATTGAAAAAGGAGGCTTAAAAACAGCCTCCTTTTCAGTTTATTCCAGGCAGTCAGTTATAACCCTATTTCATTGCTTCACTGTATCTCCTGCTTACTTCCTCCCAGTTAACCACGTTCCAGAAGGCTTCGACATAATCGGGCCTCTTGTTCTGGTACTTAAGGTAATAAGCATGCTCCCATACATCAAGCGCCAGCAACGGAGTTCCTTTTATCGGCGATACATCCATAAGGGGATTGTCCTGGTTCGGTGTGCTTCCCACAGCCAGTTTCCCGTCGCCGGTGAGAACAAGCCATGCCCATCCGCTGCCGAAACGCGTCTTTGCAGCATTACCGAACAATTCCCTGAACTTATCAATCGATCCGAACTCCTTAACAAGGGCTTCCGATAATTCAGCCGAAGGACCTGATGATTTTGGAGCAAGATTGTTCCAGAAAATCACGTGATTGTAAAAACCTCCTCCGTTATTCCTTACTGCATCCCCCGATGCGGATACCGCGGCAAAGATATCTTCAATCGATTTTGACTCAAGAGCGGTCCCTTTTATGGCTGCCGTGAAGTTATTGAAATATGCCCGGTGATGCCTGTCATAGTGGATCTCCATCGTACGGGCGTCGATATAGGGCTCAAGCGCATCATAGGAATATGGCAGCGCCGGCAATACATGAATGTCAAATTTTTCCATAGTGTTTTTATTTAAGTTTTCAGGGCCTCCGGCTATTGAATTCAGCGAAATAATAATCGCAACAATCCCGAGACCTGCTTTTTTAAAAATTATACTTTCCCGTTTCATG
>JAKLIJ010000147.1 GCA_022709665.1 Bacteroidota bacterium | reverse complement strand
CGGTAGGACCGAGAAGAACAGCGCCAATATTGTCCTCTTCAAGGTTTAACACAATCGCCTCAATGCCATTCTCGAACTCGATAAGCTCGTTCGACTCTGCATTCGACAGTCCGTAAATGCGGGCGATGCCATCGCCAACCTCAAGGACAGTACCAACCTCTTCAAGCTCAACGCCGGTCTGAATGCCTTCAAGCTGCTGTCGGAGGATTTTTGAAACTTCTGCTGGTTTAATACTTGCCATATTTTATTGCTTATAATTCCTTTATGCTTAAATACGTCTCTCAAAGGTTCCCGTAACAAGTTCCGATCTGATCTTCCTTAACTTGTTCCTTATGCTGGCATCAACATAATTGTCCTCAACCCTGAGAATGAATCCGCCAATAATCGATTCATCAATGTTCTCCTTAAGATCTACTTTCGTATCAAGCAGTTTCTCAATCATACCGGAAACCTGCTTCTTAAGTTCCGGATCTATCTTAACTGCCGTGGTAAGCACCGATTCGGTAATCCCCCTGTGCTTCTTTGTCTCATGAACAAACACTCTTGCAATTGATGGAAGATAACGTTCCCTGCCATTCTTCACCACAAGCTCCACCAGCGAGAGGGAAAGAGGATGGATGTCCTTTCCGAAAATCCTACTGAGAGTTTCCGATTTTTTTGCCGGCCTGATAACCGGGTTTGATAAGAGTTCCCTTACTTCAGGCACAGTGCAGATATCACGGATCAGCACCATGTCCTGGTTTATCCTGTCGAGAATATCCTTTTCAAGAGCCGACTGGAAAAGAGCTTTCGAATATCTTACCGAAATTCTGCTTTCGTTCATTACCGTCTAAACCTTTTAGTTCTTCTTAAGATCAATATCCTTCAGGTAATGGTCGATAAGCTTATCCTGTTCCCCTGTCTGCTTAAGCTTTTCGCCGAGCAGCTTGGAGGCGATCTCCACTGAAAGATTTGCTACCTGTTCCCTGATATCGGCAAGCGCTATGGCCTTTTCCCTTTCAATGCCTGTCCTGGCCTTTTCAACAATCTTCTCAGCTTCCTCGGCAGCTTTTCCCTTGGCTTCAGCTATCATCTTGTCGCGGACTTCCCTGGCTTCCCTGAGGATACCTTCGCGCTCCTCACGGGCTTTCTTCAGAATAGCTTCATTGTCGCTCTGAAGTTTAACCATCTCCTTCCTTGCTTTCTCAGCTGAGGCAAGCGATCCCTTGATCATCTCTTCCCTCTGCTTTACCATGTTAAGGATCGGCTTCCACGCAAATTTCGTGAGAATAAGAAAAAACAGCGTGAATATAACGACGGTCCAGAAGAGTGTCCCGATTGCGGGTGTCGTAAGACTATTACTCACTAAGATCATATTCTGTGTTTTAATTGTTTTCAATAAAGAAATCCTTCAACCAACCGTTGAAGGATTTCATTTCCTTTTAGGCAATAAGAGCAACAACAACGGCAAAGAGGGCAACCCCTTCAATAAGAGCTGCCGAAATAATCATTGCCAACTGAATTTTTGTTGCAGCTTCAGGCTGGCGGGCTATGGCTTCCATAGCTGATCCACCTATCCTGCCGATGCCAAGACCTGCTCCGATGACTGCGAGCCCTGCTCCGATTGCTGCCAATGTACCTGTCATAACTTTAACTTTTAATTGTAAATAAATGATCAATGATGTCCTTCCTCTACTGCCATTCCTATAAAAAGAGCCGACAGGAGAGTGAAGACATATGCCTGAAGGAATGCCACCAGAAGTTCGAGGCAATCCATGAATATCACAAATAATATTGAAACCGGAGCCACGGCCAGCGATTTGAAAATGAAGATCAGGGCTACCAGGCTGAGAACAATAATATGTCCGGCCGTTATGTTCGCAAACAATCGGACCATAAGGGCAAACGGCTTTGACACCATACCAATCAATTCAACCGGGATCATAATCGGAAGAAGCCAGAAAGGAACACCCGGAGCGGCAAAAATATGCTTCCAGTAGGTTTTGTTGCCGTTAAGCTGGATCATAAAGAAAGTGAAAAGAGCCAGGATCATCGTAATGGCAATGTTACCGGTCACATTGGCGCCAAAGGGGGGCGGAAAAGGTATCAGCCCCATAAGATTGTTTATAAGGATGAAAATGAAAACCGACAGCAGATAAGGCATGAATTTCCCTGCCTTCTTCTCCCCTATATTCGGAATCGCAATATCATCCCTTACAAAAAGAATAATAGGTTCAAGAAATCCCTGAATACCTTTCGGATGACTTATCCCTGTCTTTTTGTATGAACGTGCAAGGGCCAGAAACAACCAGAGGCCAATAAGTGCTGCCGCCATCATGCCCACAACCGTCTTGGTTATCGAAAAGTCGAGCGGTTTGTTCTCCATGTCGATTGTTCCGTCCGACTTTATCTTCACAATAGTCCCCTTGAGTTCACCTTCTTCCTCAAGACGGAATCCGTTATACTCATGACCGTGTGCAAGTTTTTTTGAGGAGAAAACATGCAATCCGCTTCCTTTTGAATAAAGGATAACAGGAAGGTGCAATGAAACATGTTCCCCGTTTTTCTTCGTAAGAATGTGCCATTCGTGAGCATCCGAAATGTGATCAAGAATGAATGAGCTGGCATTGAATTCCTCTTCTGCTTCTCCCCCGGAATGCGTTTCCTGGGCCGGAGCGGTATTTCCGAAAACGGCAAGGAAAACAAACAGAAGTCCCGTAAAATATATCCTTTTCAAATCGATCAAGATTTTATAAAGATTTGGTTTTTAGGGTGTTAAACATAGCAAACGTTGTGAACACCGTGAACGGTAAATATAATACAAAAAACAAATACAATGAGGTGAGCGAGGTTTTTTTGGCAATAAAGAACCAGATCAGGGCAAGAAACAGCTCGAGCAGCAGTTTAAGACTTATGGCAACAAGGATGTGCATTGTCCTGGCTCCCTGATCTTTCTTCATCCCCGTGAAGAAAACAAGCATGATCACAACCGAGATAAATGTAAAGGAGAGCACAAGAATTGCAAGGTCATCGATGGGAACAATCACTCCCGGCAGTCTGCCAAGGAGATATCCGGCAGCAAGAATTGCCGTGTCGAGCAGCAGAAGCCGCACAATCCACTTTCTGAATTCCTTCACGCTAAGGCTTATTTTTTAATGAAATCCCTCAGGGAGGTGTAAATGGCAGCAAAAACTCCCAGAAGCGACAGAACAACAGTAAAAACCGGGGTTTCAAGCTCAAGCACCTTGTCGAGTTTCACCCCTCCCCATGTGGTTACCAGGATGATGGCCATCATCTGAAAAGCCATTCCGGAGTAACGTGCAAAGTTGTGCAGTCCGTCACTTACCGGTTTTTTCTCCGGCTCTTTCTCCTGCTTTTTCTGTTTCTTTTCCGAAGCTGGCTGGCTCATTGTTTTCGCTTTCGCTCATTTTGCAGTTTCCGGTGAATTTTGCACCAGGTTCTATTGAAAGCTTGAAGGTAAGGATGTCTCCGGTTATCTTTGAATCTGTCTTAAGTGTCAGCAACTGGCTCACACAAATTTTCCCTTCTACCGAACCTGATACTTCAGAGTTCTTGCAATAGACTTCCCCCTTTACCCTGCCTGTCGGGCCTATGACCACTTTCCCCTTTGTGTTAAGGTTCCCCGAAAGAAATCCGTCGATCCTTATGTCGCCGTTCGACTTAACGTCTCCGGTGATCTCAGTGCCGTTGCTTATCAGATTAACTGCGTTGTTGTCCGTTTCGTTGAATTTTGCCATTTTTTATCAGGATTACGCTTACAAACATAATAACTCGCAAATATAAAAACTATTGCGGGTTAAAATAAATTATACAACCGGATCATAGCCCCATTTGACATAAACCGATCCCCAGGTGAAGCCTCCTCCGAAGGCAGCAAGGATCAGTTTGTCTCCTTTCTTAAGCTTTTTCTCATATTCCCACAGGCAAAGAGGAATTGTTGCTGCAGTTGTATTACCGTAATTCTCGATATTAACCATGACCTTTTCAGGGGGAAGCCCCATCCTCCTCCCGGTTGCATCTATAATACTGAGGTTGGCCTGGTGAGGAACCAGCCATGCAATATCCTCGGGTTTGAGCTTGTTCTTTACCATTATCTCTGCTGCAACATCGGCCATGTTGACCACGGCAAACTTGAACACACTCTGACCTTCCTGATAGACGAAATGCTCACGGGCATCCACGGTTTCATGAGAAGGAGGTTTTACAGATCCTCCCGCTTTCATGTGAAGGTACTTCCTCCCTGACCCGTCAGTGTGCAATATGTAGTCCATTATTCCATACTCCTCCCTGGTGGGTTCAAGCAGCACAGCTCCCGCAGCATCACCAAAGAGCGGACAGGTGGTACGATCTGTGTAATCGGTGATGGACGACATTTTATCTGCTCCGACCACAACTACTTTTTTGAATTTTCCGGTAGAAATATATGCTGAGGCAGTCTGAAGGGCAAAAAGAAATCCTGAACAGGCAGCTCCCAGGTCAAAGCTGAAGGCATTTTTTATACCTACCTTGTCGGAAATAATA
>JAKLIJ010000146.1 GCA_022709665.1 Bacteroidota bacterium | reverse complement strand
CCGCTCTTTGCCGATATTTCCTGCGACTGGTATTTGCCTCCCCAGTCTTCAACCAGGTAGTTCATGTTTGCCAGCGCTTCCTTTATCTTTTCAGGGTTGGCTGAGGGCTTGTCTATTTTATTGATTGCAAAGACTATAGGTACGCCAGCGGCAGAGGCGTGGTTTATTGCCTCTATGGTCTGGGGCATAACCCCGTCGTCGGCAGCCACAACAATAATGGCTATATCTGTTATCTGTGCTCCCCTGGCTCTCATAGCTGTAAAAGCTTCGTGGCCGGGAGTGTCAAGGAAGGTCAGCTGGCGTCCGTCGTCAAGTGTGACAGCGTAGGCACCGATATGCTGTGTTATGCCTCCGGCTTCTCCTGCTATCACGTTGGTACGTCGTATGTAGTCGAGAAGTTTGGTTTTTCCATGGTCAACATGCCCCATTACAGTTACGATAGGGGGTCGTGGAACAAGATCCGACTCCTCATCTTCTTCCTCCCTGACTGTCTCCTGAAGTTCGGCGCTGACAAATTCGATCTTGTACCCGAACTCATCGGCAAGCAGTGACAGCGTTTCCGCATCGAGTCTCTGGTTTATCGATACGAAAAGGCCGAGGTTCATACAGGTTGAAATGATTTCGGTGACCGGTATGTTCATCATTGATGCAAGTTCATTGGCCGAGACGAATTCAGTTACCTTCAGGATGTTCTTTTCCAGTTCCATCCTGTCTTCAACCTCGCGGTTCTTCTGGTTGATAAGTTCCCGTTTTTCCCTGCGGTACCTTGATCCTTTTGATTTTCCTTTGGTTGTAAGGCGTGCGAGAGTTTCCTTTATCTGCTTCTGTACTTCTTCCTCGTCGACTTCAGTGCGCACGGCTCTCTTTCTGACAGAGGTTTTCTTTGCGGCCGGCCGGTCCTTCTTGTCGGCAGGAAGAGGTTTGGCGACGGGAGCAACCTCCTTCTCCTTTGTGATCCTTTTTCTTTTCTTCTTACGACGGAAATCGGATTCACCCTCTACATTCACCTGCTGATATCCTGTTTTTTTCTTTTCTTCCACAGGAAGATTGATCTTGCCCACCACGGTAAGACCCATAAGTTTTTCAACATGAGGTTTGAAAATACCATTGTCTTCCTTTTCTTCCTTAACAGCAGCAGGAGCAACAGGTTCTTCTTTGACCTCCGCCGGAGCTTCGGTCTTCGGAGCCGGTTGTTCTGCAGGCTTTTGTTCTGCTGCAACAGGCTCTTCCTTTTCCTTTTTTTCCGGTTTTTCTTCCCTGGGGGGTGTTTTTGGTTTTGGAGCTTCCTTCTCTTCCTTTTTTGGTGGTTTGGTTTCCCTGGCCACCTTTTCGAGGTCGATTTTTCCTATTATGTGAAGATCGATTGAAGCTTTCGTCTTTTCTTCCTTTTCAGGCTCAGCTGTTTCCGGAGCGGCTTTCACTGTGGCCGTTACGGTTACAGGTTCAGAAGGGGCCTCGGCTTCCTTTACGGGCGCTGCCGGTTCGGGGTGTGAAGGTTTCTCAGGCTGAACGACTTTCGGCTTAAGGGTTTTTTCGAGATCGATCTTGCCAACCAACTTGATGTCAGGCTTTTTGATCTCTGTCTTTATATCTATGGTCTTCTTGACAGGGGATGTGTCCTTAATCATTACTTCTTCTTCCCTGTCCTGTTCCTCGCTCCTGGCTCCGGGCACATCGTCAATGGAAACGGTCTCCTTTTTCCTGTGGAGATCCTTCAGCATCAGCTTTTCAGATTCCTTCTTGACGTTCAGGTCGCTGCTGTATTCCTTAAGCAGAAGAAGGTAAGCTTCGTGAGGAAGTTTTGTGTTTGGATTAGGATCAAGATCAAAGCCCTTTTTGTGGAGGAATTCCACAATGGTAGAGATCCCGACGTTGAATTCGCGGGCTGCTTTGCTCAATCTTGTTGCCTTAATATCTTCAGTCATAGATATGTAATCAGTCTTTCTTTAAATCTCTGGCGGGTATTATTTTGAAATTCTATTCAAATTCTGCTTTAAGGATATTTATTACCTCCCTTACTGTTTCTTCTTCCAGGTCGGTACGCTTGACAAGGTCGTTGATGGAGAGGTTCAGTACGCTTCTGGCTGTGTCGCAACCTATTGATTTGAGTTCCTCGATTATCCACTCGTCGATCTCATCGCTGAATTCCTCAAGGTTGACATCTTCCTCATCTTCGCCTCCCGGTTCTCTGAAGACATCAATCTCATAGCCTGTCAGCTGGCTGGCAAGCTTGATGTTGAGTCCGCCTTTTCCGATGGCAAGCGACACCTCGGTGGGCTTAAGATAGATCTCGGCCCTTTTTGTTTCTTCAAGGAGTTTTATGGAGGTTATTTTTGCAGGGCTGAGAGCTCTCTGGATAAACAGCTGGTTATTCGATGTATAGTTAATAACATCTATGTTCTCGTTTCTCAGTTCTCTTACAATTCCATGTATCCTCGATCCTTTCATCCCCACGCAGGCTCCTACGGGATCTATCCTTTCGTCGTACGACTCCACGGCAACTTTTGCGCGTTCCCCGGGTACCCTGACTATTTTCTTAATGGTGATGAGGCCGTCGAAGATCTCAGGCACCTCAAGTTCGAACAGCCTTTCGAGGAAGACGGGAGAGGTACGGCTCAGTATGATGAAGGGAGTGTTGTTTCTCATTTCTACCTTTATGACCACAGCGCGGATTGAATCTCCCTTCCGGAAATGATCGGAAGGGATCTGTTCGCTTTTCGGGATTATAAGCTCATTGCCGTCGTCATCGAGTACAAGGATCTCCCTCTTCCATACCTGGTAGACTTCGCCGGTCACTATTTCGCCGATCCTGTCCTTGTACTTCATGTAAATATTGTTTTTCTCGAGGTCGAGGATCCTTGCCGTCAGGTTTTGCCTGAGCGACAGTATGGCCCTGCGGCCGAAATCGAGAAATTTGACTTCATCCGAGACTTCCTCGCCCACCTCGTAATCTTCATCGATCTCCTTGGCTTTCGACAGAGGTATCTGCAGGTTGGGATCCGTAAGTTCTTCGTCGTCCACAACCACCCTGTTTCTCCAGATCTCAAAGTCGCCTTTGTCGATATTGACAATGATGTCGAAATTGTCGGCTGAACCATACCTCTTGGCAAGCATGCTTCTGAAAACGTCTTCCAGAACACTCATCATGGTCGGCCGGTCAATATTCTTAAGCTCTTTGAATTCTGAAAAGGTGTCGATCAAATTGATATTTTCCATCTTCTGAAATCTTCTTGATGTTATTTTATCGTAAGTATAATTTTTGTTGCTTTAACCTGGTCGAAGTTAAAGGGCATATCCGTTTTTTCTTTTCCCTTTCCCTTGATCTTCACTTCAGTTTCAAGGTCGAAGCCTCCGGCTGTGACATTTTTGAGGATACCCGTGAATTTTGTTCCCTCGTTGTCGACAACGCTTATCTTCTTTCCTTCGTTCTTGTAGTACTGCTCAATAACCTGGAATGGCGACTCGAGCCCGGGTGATGATACCTGCAGTTCAAAATCCTCACTGTCGCGGTCAAGTCCGTTCTCTATATGACGGTGCAGAAGTGCGCACTCGTCAACCGTTATGCCTTCCTTTGTGTCGGCAAGCACCGTGATCCTGTTTGATGCACTTACTTTCACCGACACGATGAACATCGATGTGCCGCTGATATGTTCCTTTACCAATTCCTCTATCCTGTTCTTGTCTGTCATCCTCTGAAACTGATAATAAAATAGGGGACTCTGGTCCCCTAGGTCTCTTCCCCTCAATTCGGATGCAAAGATAACCATTCTTGCTTAATACGCAATATATTGTATGCCTTTTTTATTTTGAAAATCAAGCATGTTTGTAAAATGTTATCGTTTTGGGTAAAAAAATTGTTGTAAAACGATAAGCAGGATGTTGAGAAACGATAAAAATTCTGTTGTTTTTTGTAAGCCCCAGATACTTAATTTTGCAGTTGTGATGAGAGATGATTTTTACACCCCCGATGAAAAGGCCCTGTTGGCGGACTGCACCTTATGTAAGAGGGAATGCCATGTTGACAGGTTTGGGGAGAAGCGCGGTTATTGCGGCGCTGATGCCGGGATGAACATAGCATCAATATGCATTCACAGGGGAGAGGAACCGCCTGTAAGCGGTCCTTCGGGCATCTGCAATATTTTCTTTTCAGGCTGTAACCTGAGATGTGTCTATTGTCAGAATCACGAGATAAGCAGGCCGGGTAGAGGGTGGAGACCCGGTATAACGGACCCTGAAAAGGCAATCGATGTTATAGCCGGTATGCTCGGCGGCGGGGTAGAAGCTGTAGGCTTTGTTTCCCCCTCGCATGTGGTGCCACAGGTAAAGGCTATAATCAGGGGGCTTCACAAGAGGGGTCTCAGGCCTGTAACGGTTTATAATACAAATGGATACGATAAAGCGGAGGTGATTGACAGCTTTGATGGCCTTATAGATGTCTGGCTTCCCGATTTCAAGTATGTCAGTGAAGCTGTTTCCCTTGAGTATTCGGATGCCGGCGATTACCCGGCCGTCGCCCTGCACGCACTTAAAAGGATGTATTACCAGAAGGGATCACCCCTTATCACCGATGATGAGGGCAGGGCAGAGGGAGGAATGAT
>JAKLIJ010000145.1 GCA_022709665.1 Bacteroidota bacterium | reverse complement strand
ACAGCTATTTTCGGGGGTATAGAACTCGACCTGACAAACGCCGGACTTGCTCCGGGTGTTTCGGAAATTGAAATAGCCTGCGTATTCGGAGGAGCTACTCTTATTGTCCCCGACGACTGGAACGTCATCCTCGAGGTTACACCTGTACTTGGCGGATTCAGCGATTCACGCAAACTGAGACCGGGCAGAACCATCGATCCGGCCAAAAAGCTCGTTTTAAGAGGCGCAGTTGTTTTCGGGGGTGGCGAGATTAAAAGCTATTGAAAAACAGCCGGTGAATGAAACACCCAATTCTTAACAACCGGACAAGACTGATAATATGGTGGCTGGCATGGCTGTTCATTACAGCCGGCCAGTTACTTCTCTTTTATGTTGCCTATGGAAGCTTCACAAGGGTAGCCATCCCCGATGGTATCGTATCATTTGTGATCTATGCCGGAATAGGCCTTTCACTCTGGTACCCCTTCAAATTCTTCAATGCAAGCGGCAGCAAAAACATGCAGGTTATCGGCAATTTCATACTGAGCGGTGTAATGTCGGTGACTCTCTGGATTCTGATAAACAAGTACTTCATGACCGCCATCCTGCCGCAGGGAAACGATTATCAGGCATACTGGGACGCCACCTTCCCATACAGGATCGGAACCGGGATTTTTATTTTCGCAATAATAATCCTTATATATTACCTCTTCGAAAGCCTTCAAAACCTTTCAGAGAAAAAATCCCGCGAAGCAAAACTCGAAAGCCTGGTTAAAGAGACGGAACTGAAAATGCTGAGATCGCAGATCAATCCGCACTTCCTGTTCAACAGCCTCAACTCAGTCAGTTCACTGACAATAACAGATCCTGAAAAAGCAAGGGACATGGTTATCAAACTGTCCGACTTCATGCGCTACGCCCTTTCAAAAAAGGACGAACAGCCGGTTTCGCTCAGGAGCGAACTCGAAAACCTGAGATTATACCTTGAAATCGAAGAGGTACGGTTCGGCGACAGGCTTTCAACCGAAGAACACATCGAAGAACATTGCCTCGATATAAAGATGCCGGTGATGATCCTCCAGCCGCTTTACGAAAATGCAATCAAGCACGGCGTGTACGAAAGCACCGAACGGGTAAATATTACCACATACGTGAAATGCAATAACGGCTTCCTCGAAATAGTGATAAGCAATAACTACGATCCTGCAGCCACACCGACAAAAGGTACCGGAACCGGCCTTATAAACGTGTCGAGAAGACTCGACCTCTTCTATGCCAAAAAGGCTTCCCTGAAAACTTCAAAGGAAAACGGCATCTATACCGTCACACTTTTTATCCCTGCAGGAGTGTGAATTCAGGGAAATAGAATAAATTTGCTCATATGGAAAAAATCCGGACCGTCATAGTCGAAGACGAAGCCCCTGCCAGGGACATAATAAAACATTATCTCGCCGATCTTGATTATATAGAGATTGTAGCGGAATGTTCCGATGGCTTCAGCGGCCTTAAAACTATCTCAACCCTGAAACCCGACCTTGTCTTTCTCGACATCCAGATGCCAAGGCTCACCGGTATTGAAATGGTGGAAGTGATGACCGAAAAACCGGAGATCATTTTCACCACCGCCTATGACCAGTTTGCAATAAGGGCTTTTGAACTCAACGCTGTCGACTATCTCCTTAAACCTTTCCAGAAAAGAAGGTTCCTTGAGGCAGTCAAAAAAGCCGCCGACAAGATCCGGAACGGAACAGCCAACAGAAAGCCGGCAAGTGAACTTCTTCAAAAGCAGCCTGAAAACTCCCCTCCGGTAAACAGAGTGGTTGTGCGAAAGGGCAACGCCATCAACCTGATCCCCGTCGATCAGATCAAATTCGTCGAAGCTCAGGATGATTATGTGATGATCCACCACGTAAACGGGAAAGCGCTCAAGCAGCAGACCATGAAATTCTATGAGGACAACCTTCCAAAATCGGATTTCGTAAGGATCCACCGGTCATATATAGTAAGGGTTGAGGAAATAAAGCGGATCGAGCCTTACGGAAAAGACAACCATATAGCAATTCTCCAGTCGGGCGACAAGCTGCCGGTCAGCAGGACGGGATACCAGCAGTTGAGGGAAGATCTGAATTTTTAGTGGTATGCGGTACGCGGCGTGCGGTACGCGGTCAGTCTTGAAAAATCAGTGTTTAAGGCGGTTGCATTTTTTATAAT
Source organism: Bacteroidota bacterium (assembly GCA_022709665.1). GTDB lineage: Bacteria > Bacteroidota > Bacteroidia > Bacteroidales > VadinHA17 > LD21. Next base: position 2,452 of record JAKLIJ010000145.1, on the reverse strand, counting down.
GCGTCAATGGCCCGTATTTTTTAAACCTGAACCTGGGGACGGGATCGTATCCGTGAGTCCCTCCGGGCCGGCATCTCAGGATCCTGCCGGTAGCCATCAGCAAACCTAAAAGTGGTCCGTGCATCATTAAAGCATCAAGTGCATACTGCGAACAGGAAGGCACGTGCCTGCACGACGGCCTCAGAAGCGGCGATATGGCATGCCGGTAAAAATGGATGGGAATAGAAAGCAGTTTGACTGCAATGCTGTTCAGGGTTGCTGCCATACGGCAAAGATAATCATTGGCTGAATGCCTTCTTTATGCAAATTTACATTCTTGTTGCAGATTTGCATACCCTGTTTGCGGAGCACCCGACTGTCTTACCAGAGCTCCGGTATTATTTTTGGGGAGTTATTGCAATCAGCAGGTGGTTATCATCTTCCTCAAGTGTGGCTGCAAGCTTTTCAAGTTCAGCCTTGCGGGCAGGATTCATGACCTCGGCGTTGCGGAAGTCATCGCCTGATAAATGAGTTTTCAGCTTCATGGCATCTGTCCATCCATAGATGATCCCGTTGCAAATGAATTTTGGTTCGATATTGATGCCTCCGGAAATATCATCCTTGAGCAGTTCCTTCGCATCAAAGTAAAAGGTCTGCCTGTTTTCCTTATCAAACATTATCCATTTTGCGCTTTCCTGGTAATAATACCTGAACATAAGGTATTTCTCATTCTCAAGGATTTCGGATATTGCAAGAAAAGCAGCCGCCGGACTGGCTCCTGATTCTGATGTCGGAGCCGGTACATCAGCCAGGAAGTCGGTTGTGATGCTTTTGCCTCCGGTATTAAGTATCATGGAAGGGACAAATTTGTACTCAGTGTCAATGTTATAGACAGTATCATTCAGGAATCCCTTAATACTGATTGTCCCGTCATACCTGTTGATTATGTTGTCGGAACTGAATCCCATCACTACTCTCGAATTCCTTGTGAATTTATAAAAATTAGGTCTGATGAAAAGTGTATCTCCATTGGGATCGATGCCGACGCACTGGTATTTATTCTCCCCAGTAGATGCTGAAAAAGAAAGGAGAATATTGTCCTGTTCCGGAAAGAAATCGACATAGCTGGGCTGCATTTTAAGATCAAGCTGTTTCTGGATGACAAATCCGGTATCGGATTCATTGTAAAAGTTAAGCTTGCCTCTTGTGAGGATGATTACCTGGTTCTTTTCAGGCCTGATGTCATAATCCGACAGGTATGTATATTCCCCCGGGCCCCTGCCCTGCTGAGCCAGCTTGTACAGAAACTTACCCGCTTTGTCGAAGCAGAGTAGTTCGAGTACGGTGTTGATATAGAATTTATCCTTGCCTTCCTTAAGATTTCCGACGAATCTCATGAAGGCATCCGGATTTGTTTCGAGCGGTATGTACCGGACATCGGATGCGATTTCGGAAATCTTTTTTATTTCCGTACCTGCAGGAGAGAGGACGTCGATGGTGGTAAGCGGGGAAGTCTGCGGCCTGGTTTTGCATGAGCAAAGAAGCGCCGCGATGATAAACAAGATCGTGTATTTCATTGTCAGATTAGTTGGTTAGTCAGAATCCCACCAATTTACGACTTAAATATTAGTTGTACAACTAATTTTGTAAGAATAAATGCGGTACGCGGCGTGCGGTACGCGGCGTGCGGTACGCGGTGTGAGGTACGCGGCGTGAGGCTCATTACGAATATTTTCGCAATAATTTGTACGAATATTATCGTAACGATGTGGCCCGCTTTCCCCGGTACCGGTCTTGAATGACCTGAAGCCCTGCTAAGGGCTTAACAGAAAAGTCATGAATATGACTTAATATCAATAACCTCCGGTGAAACCGGAGGCAATGGCCGCCCCCTGGTCGTAAAGCCCTGAAAGGGCGTAATAAGTTCATGGCTCGCATTATTCGGTGTGCGGTTATACCAACCCTGGAAGGGTTGACCTCCAGTAGCCCGGGTATCGCCCCGGGTAAGAAGCACCACATAACGTAAGCAACCCTGGAAGGGTTGACTTCCAAACGATTATCCAATTTTACAGATATCCGAAACAGAATAACCTTAAAATTGATACCCCGGGATGGTTTAATAATTTCTGAAGGCCACCCCTCCGGGGTCGGATTGGCATTACTGCTTCTACCCCGGGCGGGGCCGGGGCTATTGGACGGCAAGGCCTCCGGCCTTGATTGTAATTTTGATTCACAAATCAAGACTCAAGACTCAGGACTCAAGCCTTGACACCATTACACTTTCACATCCTCGCAACCAGACGGACCAGAACGCGGGATATTTAACCTCCCCTTCCGAAGGAGGGAATCCGTGTTGTTCATACTCTGCGCCCTGCGCCCTGTGCCCTGTGCCCTGCGCCTCTGTATATATACCAGTACGCCAGCGGTATAAAAAACAAACTCACAACCGTACCCAGCGACATCCCTCCTATCA
>JAKLIJ010000144.1 GCA_022709665.1 Bacteroidota bacterium | reverse complement strand
TCATAAAACGGCATGGCTCCTCTGCATTCCGGAGTACATCGAACCTGAGGTTTCCGGGTTCAGCCAGAGTACCCCTGTGATTCAGTATGGTAGCCTTAATGAACGCATCAACCGATTCAGGCTTTACATTTATATGGACACAAGTCACTATCATATAGAGCTTTTTATGTAAAGATAAAGGTTCGTGCAAATACTACAGATCCAATGATCGTTTTCCAGAGTCATTTTGCGATCTCAATTGATTTCTTCTCCCTGAAGAAGAAGATAAAACAGATCAGGACAGCCACAGCGATATACGCCGGAACCAACCAGATGCTCCTCCACTGATATGCACCCGCAACTGTATAATGTGTTGTTACAAATCCCGAGAACCAGGTGCCAATGAACATTCCAAGGCCGTAAGTGACAAAGGTGAATAAGCCCTGTGCCGCATTTTTTATCCTTTCATTTGATTTCTTCTCGGTATACATGTACCCTGTTACAAAGAAGAAATCGTAGCACACTCCGTGCAGGATTATTCCCGCGTAAAGCATCCAAGCAGCGGGACCCATATTTCCAAAGGCAAAGCAGATATATCTGAGAATCCAGGCCGTCATTCCGATAAGCAGCATCTTTTTTACACCTATCCTGTTGAAAAGCAAGGGAATTGCAAGAATAAAGAGAGCTTCCGAAATCTGTCCCATCACCATTTTACCGGCAGCATTCTGCATCCCCGCCTGATTCAGGAAAAGGTTGGCAAATCCGAAATAGAATGATAGTGGAATGCAGACAAATATAGCTGCAATGAAAAAGATAAGATAGGGACGGTCCCTGAACAGGACAAACGCATCAACACCCAAAAGGGATTTAGCAGTCGAAGGTGTTTTTGCCTGCGGAGGGGTATCCGGGAGGAAAAAGCTGATCAGGCCCAGTCCGACCGACACCACTGCCGCCATATAAAAAGTCCCTGGCGTCTTCTCTATGCCAAGCAGAGCTATCATAAATCCGGAGATGACCCATCCGATGGTACCAAATACACGAATTACAGGAAACTGTTTTCCCGGATCGCTCATCTGCCTGAAAGCCACACTGTTCGAGAGAGCAATCGTAGGCATGTAGGCAAGCGAATAGAGCATTATCACCCAGTAGAAAGGACCGTTGGCAGTGACCCTTGAAGCCAGGAAGAGGAGAACTCCTCCAATCAGATGAAGCACTCCCATTACTCTCTGGGCGGCAAAATACCTGTCGGCGATCATTCCAACAAAGAATGGAGAGATCATGGTGGCAATGGCAAGAGCGCTGTAGGCAGCTCCTATCTGGATGCCGGTCGAACCCAGGATATTCGTCATAAAGGTTCCCATTGTTACATACCATGCACCCCAGACAAAATACTGAAGGAACATCATCAGAGCTAGTACAACGCTGGTTTTCAATTTCATAGTCAGACTGGATTAAGAAATGGAAGATTAATTTATGATCAGGGTTTATCAGTCCATATTTAGTTGAAATTTTTAAATTCACCAAAAACGAATCCTGTTTTTATCTTAATTAACATATTTACTTTCAAAAGTGAACTTCTTTTGTATACTTTTATCTCAGAATTAATCCTAAACCCGATAATGTATGAAAAACAAGAGTGAAATGAAGAATGGCATTTCAAGAAGAAGGTTTCTCGGAACATCAGCTGCTGCTGCTGCACTTGCCGTGATCCCGGTAGCTTATGGTTGCAACACTCAGGCTGCTGCTGAGCCGGCTCCCGCTGCTTCCGACAAACCGAATTCAAAATTCGGCGGCGTCCAGATAGGCGCTATTACCTACAGCTGGCGCAGTATGCCAGGAGGAATTGACAATGTTATCAAGTATTGCAAGGAAGCCGGAATAAGCTCAATCGAACTGATGAGCACCGATCTCGAACAGTATCTCGGAATACCCGAGAATCCGATGAGATCGATGTTTGGCGGTCAGCGCCAGGCTCCTCCTCCTCCTCCCCCTCCTCCTGCCGGACAGGCAGCTCCGGCTCAGGGACAAAGGCCTGCAGGCGCTCCGAGACCTGAAGGCGGATTCCAGCGCCCGCAGCTTACTGAAGAGCAGCAGGCAGCTGTAGCAAAATACAATGAGGATGTTAAGAACTTCAGGATCAATGTCGACATGTCAAAAGTGGCTGCTGCAAAACAGCTTTTCGACGATGCAGGCATCGGTGTTCATATTGTCAAGTTCTCTCCTTCACGCTGGTCGGATGAGGAAATCGACTACGCATTCAAGGTGGCGAAAGCTATGGGAGCAAAAGGTGTCAGCGAGGAGATCGGCGAAGAAGCAGTCAACAAACTGGGCCCGATAGCTGAAAAACATGGAATGTACGCCATCTTCCACAACCACATGCAGTTTGCAACCGAAGGCTTCAGTTACGATCCCTTCCTTGCTGTTTCACCGGCAGTTATGATGAACTTCGATGCAGGTCACTTCTTCGGATCTACCGGAATACACCCGAATACAATCATCGAGAAATATAAGGACCGCATCTTCACCATTCATATCAAAGACAAAACGGGACCTAACACCGATCCGGCTAATACAAACCAGGTATGGGGACAGGGTGAAGTTCCGATTGCAGATGTGCTTCTGTTACTGAAGAAAAACCAGTGGCCGATACATGTCGACATCGAACTTGAGTATGAGATCAAACCGTGGTCGAATGCAGTGAAGGAAGTAAAAACCTGTGTTCAGTACGCAAGGAATATCCTGATCTGAAATAATCAGGATCCTGTAAAATACGCGAGATAAGCAGAAAACCCGGGAACTTACTTCCCGGGTTTTATTATTATCGAAGGATCAAGCATGAAACGTCCTGATTCCTTACCATATACAGAAAGTCCTCCTTTAGAGGAACCTACTTCATCAACCTGAATGCGGACAAGAAGTTTGCCTGTTTCAGCAGCCTTCCTGATGTCATTCCTGTTTAAGGGAACCTTCACCAGATAACCATACGAGCCTGCCTCATCAAGAAGCCACCTCCTGCTCCGGTCATTGCTCCCCCAGGCCCAGCCTGGCTCCTGGTTCATCCATGAGAGAATTCCCCTGTGATCAGCCGGATCATCCTCAAGCGTAACTTCCGCAACCCTGTTCCCGTTTACAGTAATTATGGCCTTTGAAGCATGAGGATCTTCATCAGTCTGGGGATAACTGTTCTGTCCGTAACCCGGTGTGATGCCCTTGTCGGTTACCACAGTCATCCCTATTCCTTCTGCAACGCCTTCCTCAAGGTATTTTTCCTGAGGATACCTCGAAGCAAGCTCGGCACGGAACTCAACCGATTCGACACCTGCCGTATCGAGACCTTTTGGCCAGGAAAACTCATATTCGAAGAAACCGGAACCCATACCCCAAACTTTCTTACCTTTCTGGGTTGCAAGATGCCTTATACTCCATTCCGCTGAAGAATATCCCGGCGCAGGAACAGAAACGATCTTCACTCCCGCAGGATCGATGCCGTCGATTACAAAAGGCACAAAATTCCGCGCCAGAACATTTCCTGATCCATCCTTTAAACTACCCGAGAAAACCATTACAGATCCCGTAGCCGGAAGTTTCAATGAGACCGGATCGAGGTTCACATAACTAAAAGGTTCAGCTTTTGCGGGGACTTCACCGTTCAGACTGACAAACTTATCCCCCAGCCGGTCCCATCCGGAAAGTGAATATTCAACTTTCAAGCCTGATGGAATCCTATCAGTCACAGAGCTTACGCCCAATGCCATACGGATAGTCTCGCCACCCCTGTATCTCCTGAAGAAATCGTCGCCTGCCACCAGGTAAAAGTCGCCGTGCAGGTCGTTCATAGTCATTCCCTGACAAAGCTCATCAAAGCCGAATTCCTTCCTGCTGCGGTCGAAGCGGTAATAGCCGTTCCATTCATTTATTACATCATGAAATTCGGTGAACAGGAACCCTGCTATCTTGAGACGCTTCCTGAATTCATTCATCATAATGTGGTATTCCCATGTGATGTCTATATCGCCTGTGCTTCCGCTGTAACCCCATACAGCCCCGCATTCCGAATTCATCATAGGCTCATCACCCTGTACGTTGCCTCCAATGAAATTATAGCCGGATCCGGGATAAGTCTTGCCGACTATTTCATCGAAAAGGTCAGCCCACTGTCGGGCAGGGTTGTAGGAATGCCAGGTATTGAGGTCGGTGATAACATGATCGAGATTGCACGGAGAATTGTCCTCCACGAGCCTCGTCGGATCGATCGATTTTGCCCTGTGATACCACGATCTTACCCATTCCTGTGTTTCCGGAGTATAGGATCTGCGTTTTGCAACAGAATCATTTGTGAACAGACCCCAGGTCTCATTGAAAAGAACCCACGAGAAAATAGAAGGATGATTGTAGTCCCTCAGTATCTCCCGTTCAGCTATGTATTCCCAGTTGGCTTTCGATTCGGGATCAGGCTCTCCCCAGTAATTCGGAATATCCTCCATGATCAGAAGTCCGTACTTGTCGGCCCAGTATAGCTTTCTTGGGATCTCTGCCTTGATGTGTATCCTTAATCCATTTAATCCCAGATTCTTTGCCCGCATTATCTCATCCTTCATGAAAGCATCTGAAGGAAAGGTATAAAAGCCTTCCGGATGATAACTCTGATCGAGGCTCAACCTCAGATAAAGCGGTTGATTGT
>JAKLIJ010000143.1 GCA_022709665.1 Bacteroidota bacterium | reverse complement strand
GCCCTGGGCAGTGGCAATAACGTTTATCCCGTTTCTTCCCAGCGACCTGAAGAGGATTGCAGATATGCCCGGTGTGTTCTTCATTTTTTCTCCCACAATGGCTATTATCGACAGATCTTTTTCGAGAACTATCTTAAGCTCCTTCCGGAAAGTTATCTCCCTTTCAAATTCCTGGTTGATGGCTTCAACAGCCAGTTTTGAATCAGGAGGGTTGACGGCGAAGGTTATCGAGTATTCCGACGAGGCCTGAGTTATAAGGATGATGCTTACATTTTTTCTTGCCAGCGATCCGAAAAGCCTCATCGATATGCCTGAGACTCCCACCATTGAAGGTCCCTGAAGGGTTATCAGGTCGATATGATCAATTGAAGATATGCCTTTGATGGGGCTCCTGCTGCCGTTTGATGGTTTGCTGCTTATTATGGTCCCCCTGGCCCCGGGATTGTAGGAATTCTTGATTGCAACCGGGATCATTTTTTTGTAGACCGGCCTCAGGGTGGGAGTGTAAATTACTTTTGCACCGAAATGCGACAATTCGATAGCTTCCGAATATGTAAGAGATTCAATAGCGTATGCTTTTTCAACCTTTCTCGGATCGGCGGTCATAAACCCGTCCGTATCGGTCCATATCTCCAGCATATCTGCATTTATGGCAGCTGCAATTATTGCAGCCGTATAATCTGAACCGCCGCGTCCGAGTGTTGTTGTTTCACCGGCTTCCGTTCCTGCTATGAATCCGGGAACAACGATCAGCCTGTTTTTCCTCAGGATCTTTTTTCTTACAAGGGGATTGGTAACAGTAAAATCCACATTGGCATTGCCGAAGTTGTCATCAGTCCGGATAAACTCCCTGGCATCTACCAGAACCGAAGGTTCAAAAAAAGCCGAAATGATTGTTGATGAAGCTCTTTCACCTGCACTGAGGGCCTTGTCGAGCGAAAACCTGCTAAGCTCTCTCAGGAGAAACAATCCGTTTAGTGTCTCACTTAACTCATTAAAAATCTCCCTGACACGTGAAAGTGTGGAATCAAGCTTTTCGCCGGAAAGCAATTCATTGGATATTGCAATATGCCTGTTTATCAGATCCTCCAGTCGGGCCCTGTAACCCGGATCATGGCTTGCAGCCGATTCGCTCAGACTCTTCAGGGTGTCAGTCACACCACGGAATGCTGAAACGACAACCACTAACGGAATTGATTCCGACAAAGCTATTTTTTTGACTTCCCTGATCCTTTCAGAATTTGCAACTGAGGACCCTCCGAATTTCAGGACCTTCATACAGAATATGTTAAGCCTGCATTGGCAGGCATGAATAATTCAAATCAAGCTGCAAAAATAACAAAAATCAGGAATATTGCCTGAATTCAGCATTTTATCAGCCTGAAGGACGATTTTATTTACAAATAATGTCTTATTGGCGATGTAATCTTAAAGAATTAAAGGTTTCATCGGGGTTATAATGCAAAAGCCTCATGGGTAGCAGGTAAGGATCCTGTGTTATCCCATGAGGCTGATGTTAAAAAGCCGAAGGTCAGGTTGCTGATGCTTTTTCGAGTCTTTTAAGTATAGAGAATATGAAAGCGGCGGAGATCAGGCAGCAAACGATGAATACAAGCCACAATGTGCTGAGCGAAACTTTATCCCACATAAGAGTGCCGACAAAGAGAAGCTTGTTTCCGACTGCGGTAGCCAGAAGCCATCCACCCTGCATGAGACCCTGGAATCGCGACGGAGCCACTTTTGAAACGAATGACAAGCCCATGGGGCTAAGGAACAGTTCAGCGACAGTCAGTACAAGGTAACTGCTCATCAGCCAGTAGGGTGATACCCTGTCGGCGTCGGCTGCAGGCAAACCTGAAAGTGATGCTGGTGAAGGAGCACCTATTGAAGCTATCAGGATAATTACGAATCCCAGAGCTGCAATAACCATTCCGATACCAATCTTTTTCGGAGTTGAAGGCTCGATGCCTTTCTTATTCATCCAGGCAAAGGCGCCCATCACCGGAAAGGTAAGAGCCACGATGAAGAGAGGATTAAAGGACTGGAAAACTTCGGGAGCGATCGAATTCTGAGGTCCGAATGCATTGAGATATCTGCGGAGGATAGTTGTCGGATCCGCTCCCGTAAGGAAGAAAATTGCAAACCACAGCGATATCAGAAGAAGAAGACCACCCAGAAGTTTCGACCGGCGGGTCATGTTTTTATAGAAGAGTATAACTATACCGGCAATTGAACCGATTACAGCCAGCATAGAAGGCAGCGTAAAGAACAGATTGGTTACCGGACCTACTTGTTTTACAGTGTAGTCCCTTGCGAACAAAGTAAGGGTAAGCCCGTTCTGGTGAAATGACATCCAGAAGAATACGACCACGATGAAAACCAGAACGAGGGCGGTTACACGGGCTCTTTCCTCCTTGCTGGAGGTCAGAATGATCCATGTTATGAAGCCGGCAAACAGTCCGAATGCAAAACCTGTTGCCACATCAATCTGTGCTGAAAGCTGAAGCAGGAAAGCTGTAACTCCCATTGCCACAATGGCAGAAACTACAGGCATAGGTTTGAAATCTATCTTTTCAGATGCATTGGTCGTAGCTTTGACCTCCTTGTTTGGAAGAAGGCGGTTGAAGATAATGTATACCAGCAATGAGATAACCATTGCTACCGCAGCAATTCCGAAAGCATAATTGTACCCTTTCGAGAAAACTTCAAGGTAACTGTGGGCAAAGGCCTGCAGATCGGTGACGGGGCCCGACAGGCTTACGTTGTTGGCAAGCTGTTGAAAAACAGAAGTATCCGTCAATGTGCCGTTTATATACTGATGACAAAGTGATGGAATGCTTGCGTCGTGTGCGAAACCATTGGTTTTCAGCCACCAGTTTCTCATACCATTGGCAGCGTAGGGAGCAAAGAAAGCTCCGACATTAATCCCCATGTAAAAGATCATAAAAGCGGTATCCCTCAGCTTCGAATATTTCGGATCATCATACATCTGTCCTACGACGGCCTGCAGGTTCCCCTTGAAGAGCCCGTTTCCAAGGGCAATTATCATCAGCCCAATTACAGTTACCGTCAGTGTCATGCCGGGTACTGCCATGATAACATAGCCGGCGAACATGATAATTATACCGGCAAGGATTACAAGCTTATACTTCTTTGTAGCATCAGCCAGGATCCCGCCAAGCAGTGCAAGGGCATATATGCCGAAATAGAACCAGCTGTATATTCCTCCGGCTTTTTCAGCTGAAAGTCCGAACTTGGCCTGGAGGAAGAGCACCAGGATTGCCATCATGGTATAAAAGCCGAACCTTTCTCCCATATTTGAGAAAAAGGCTACGAGCAGACCTTTTGGGTGATTTTTTAGCATATTGAAATATTTAGTGGTTTTAAAATTACTATCAGGTCAGGAATAATGAACATCCGCTTTGATTTTCCCAATCTTCTGAACCGTAGCAAATATATTAATCTTTTTTACAACGGGATAAAATCACGCAACTTTGTCACCAGCCAATGAGCACAGAGATTTTCTGACAGACGGCAGTCTGACGATTTTTCCTTACTCTTCAGGCAACTTTGGGATTGATTGATTATTTTTGAAACCAGGGATGAAAACAGGACCGTATGAAAATATTCAACTCTTCACAGATAAGGGAACTGGACTCGCTCACTATTAGTGAGGAGAAAATAGAGTCTGTCGGTCTTATGGAAAGAGCGGCAGGCAAGCTTTTCGAATGGATATCCGGCAGGTTTGACAGGTCGCACAGGTTCATTATCCTTGCCGGATGCGGGAACAATGGAGGTGACGGCCTGGCCCTTGCAAGGATTATGGCTGCAAACCGTTATGATACCGGTGTCTTTATTGTGAAGGCCTCAGACAGGACAACCGATGACTGGAAACATAATTATGAAAGGCTGAAAAAGGAAAGCGGGATTTTTCCTGAGACCATTGATGACATTGAAAAGTTTCCCCTTACCTCTCCGGGCGACATTATTATAGATGCAATATTCGGATCAGGTCTCACACGTCCGGTTACGGGCACGGGAGCAGATGTAATAAGGAAAATCAACGGGTCGGGACTCACTGTGATTTCTGTTGACATTCCATCGGGCCTGTTCGGAGAGGATAATAGCGGGAATACACCCGATACCATTGTAAGGGCCACCTTTACTCTTTGTTTTCAATTCCCCCGGCTCAGCTTTCTGCTCCCCGACTCCGGAATTTATGCAGGCGACTGGCATGTACTTCCAATCGGTCTGAGCGGCAATGGAATTGCTGACATGTCATCACCCTGGGAGTACCTTGAAAAGGCTTATGTGGCTTCTCTCCTGAAAAAAAGATCCCGGTTTGATCACAAGGGAATATTCGGGCATGGACTTCTGGTAGCCGGTTCACATGGAAGGATAGGAGCGGCAGTTCTCGGAGCACGGGCAGCCATGAAGACAGGAATTGGTCTGATTACCTGCCATGTTCCCGGCTGTGGATATGAGATAATCCAGACATCAGTGCCTGAGGCCATGTCGCGTGTCGACATCGACAATTCATGCATCAGTTCTGTGGATGACTATGAAAGCTTTGACGCAATAGGAGCTGGTCCGGGAATTGGTACAGAAACGGTTACCAGGATGGCTTTCCTCGGTCTTGTTGAAAACTGCGGAAAGCCGCTGGTTATTGATGCTGACGGTATAAATATCCTGGGTC
>JAKLIJ010000142.1 GCA_022709665.1 Bacteroidota bacterium | reverse complement strand
CGGCCTTTATAAAGGCCCGACAAAACCCTGACGGTTGCACTTTCTTCATTTACAACCTCAACATCCTGCTGCCTGATATCACGATAGGCCGGCTGAGTCATCTTGTCCTTTGCCGGAAGGTTTACCCATAACTGGCATCCCAGCATCCGCTCCGAAGCTATTGGCATTTCCTGGTGAATAATGCCTGAGCCGGCTGTCATCCACTGACACTGGAGATCGCCGATAACTCCCTTGTTGCCAAGACTGTCGCCATGGTCTATTTCACCTTTTAAAAGATATGTCACCGTTTCGATACCACGGTGAGGATGCCACGGAAATCCCTTGATATAGTCGCTGGGATCGGTTGAATCGAATCCATCAAGCATTAAGAATGGATCAAAATCCTTGATTGTCCTGTATCCCAATACTCTGCGCAAGCGAACACCGGCACCGTCGACGGCGTGCTGGCCTCTTACTGGCTGTATAAATTTCCTTGCTGACATAATGTATCTTACTTATTGAATTTCCTGTAATTTACTAATAAATTTCCGGTCAATAGAAATTCAACTCAATGAACTGGCAATAAATGGTTCCCGCTTCTAAGCAAATTGCTACATTTAATGTTTGATTGATAGTCCTTTAAAACGATCCATATGATTACAATGAGAAGGGTTTACGATCAGGAAGAGCCGGGGGAAAACTACAAGGTTCTGGTTGACATGTTCTGGCCCAGGGGTATATCAAAGGAAAAAGCAGACTGGCAGGAATGGATGAGAGAGATTGCGCCGAGCAACGAATTACGCAAGTGGTACAATCATGATCCCGTCAAATGGGAGGAATTCAAAAGGCTGTACAGGGAAGAGTTATCGGGAAAGGAGGAGTTGCTTCAGAGGTTCAGGCGGCTTGAAAAGGAGCATGGAACACTGACGCTTCTGTACTCATCGAAAGAAAAGGTGCTTAACAATGCTGCGGCGCTGAGGGAGTTTCTGCAAAAGGCGTGAAGGCATTAAGGCGTCAAGGCATTAAGGGGTGGAAGGATTAAATCCGGATTTTCATACATTTGGATGAAAGATTCAGATCATGAAAAAACTATATTACATCCTTGGAACACTTCAGGCCGTTACGGCCATAGGAGCAATTCCTGCAGGAATCGGATATCTGATGGATACATCAGGTAAGGGGATGGGTGCGTCTGTTGAACTGCTGGCAGATTCACCGTTGAAATCATTTCTCCTTCCGGGCTTGTTCCTTTTGCTGATAAACGGACTGGCCAACCTTGGCGCTTCTGTACTTTCATTTACCAGGAACAGGTATACGGGACAGGCCGGACTGGTTCTGGGAATAATGCTAAGTCTGTGGATTGTCATCCAGGTAGCCTGGATCTCATTGATAAGTTTTCTTCAGCCCTTATTCCTTATAATCGGCCTTATAAATGCCTTTATCAGCCTGAAAATAATCAAGGCAGGCACCTGAATCCCTTTCCACAGAGAATTGTGAAAACCCTCAGACATGAATAAAATCGTTTTTATCAATGCAAAATTCGGATATTGGATTTCGATCATTACAGCTGCAATTACCGTTTTGACCTTTGCCATTGCAATAAATACCCCTCCCCTGTCGGGTCCTTTTTGCCAGGACGGTTGCTTTGAATATCCATATCACGAAATCATAAGCCGCTTCCCGAGAGATTACTACTGGATGTTCCCTGCCATAATCCTGTCTTTTTCCTACCTGGTAATGGTGATTGCCTTTCACAAAAGCGTTCCTGAGGAAAATAATATTTTCAGTCTGACCGGTGTCGGATTTGCAATCATCAGTACACTGATACTGTCGCTCGATTATTTTGTCCAGGTTTCCTTCATCCAGTCCTCACTGCTTGCCGGGGAAACGGAAGGAATAGCCATGTTAAGCCAGTTTAATCCGCACGGATTATTTATAATACTGGAGGAACTGGGATTCATTACGATGAATATTTCATTTTTCTGCCTTGTCCCGGTCTTTTCAAAAACCATTAAATCCGAAAGAGTACTAAAGATTACTTTTATTTCAGGTTTCATTCTGATGATCCTGTCATTCGCTGGCATCTCAATCCTTCACGGAATCAACAGGGAATACAGATTTGAGATAGTAGTAATATCCATAACCTGGCTTGAACTGATCATTGCCGGCATCCTGTTCGCGGGGTATTTTAAACGAAGAGAAAGGAATTTGGTTGACGAAGCGACCGCATGACTGCATGACTGCAAGACATTTCCCCGGCTATAGTGTGATGTCATTCATTACCTCACCCTTACCCCATACAACGAAGTTTCCGTTGTAATAAACAGCGTATTACCGTCCGTTCCGCCGAAGGCCATCGACAGCGGCCGTTCCTCAAGGTTAATCCTTCTCAGCTCCTTTCCTGATTTGTCAAAGACAAATATTTGTCCTTCTGCTATGTAAATATTTCCTTCCTTATCAATTGCATTTGTGGTTTCCCCCCTCGGACAGAATAGTTTCTGATTTGAAAGTTTTCCCTTTGAATCGACATCCATTTCCAGGGTTCGCTTCTGTATCTCATCAGATGCAAATAGTTTCCCTCCCGGGACAGCAGGGAAGAGAGCGGCGCAACGTCCTATATCGTATGTTTCGGGAATGATTGTGACTCCGTCGGGAGCCACGAAGGCAGAATCGGGATAATATTCTGCAGCCGTGTCGAATGTGTAATGCCATCTGCTCGACGGATAATAAACCTTTCTTAACTGTGTCAGGCCGGCTGCAGCTGTTCTTGGCATGGGTTTAAAGGTTTCATCAGGATCATCCGGATCAAATGATGCCGGATATGCTGCCCATCCGCTGTTGCCGAATGAGCTGTAAGCCGGATTGTCGTCAGGAAGGCGCTTTACGGTTTCCTGTTTCCCTCCCGCCAGGAAACCGGGCTGGGGATCATACCTGAATACTGCCAGCAGATTATCCTCAGAGTCGGTTGCAAGAACAAGAGGCTGAAACGGATAATCGGCCACAAGTCTTCCGCTGGCGGTTTCGGCCGACCATTTGTAGATCTTTTTTAACCTTGTGTCGCAGAAATAGACATTGCCCTTGCTGTCGCTGGTAATCCCTGTCAGGAAATTGAAACCGGTCATCAGCTTTTCAGGCTTCCAGAGCTGGCCTGTAATCTGAAGGTTGCTCTGTTCTTTACCGCTGACAGTAAGTCTTGCGTATTCCCAGGGATAAACCGGGATCCTTTTGTTCACATCATAAACCGTAAATTCAGTGTTTACAAGCTTCTGAGTATAGTTTTTTACATTCCGGAATTCGATGTCCCTGCAATTCCAGACCTGAACCGCGAAGCTTTTCGGCGTATAAACCCTGATTACCCGATAGTTCCAGAAGTTGGCAAACAGCATGTTCCTGCAGCCCGACAGCTCCACGCTCTGGCATTCTTTTCCCTCGCGGCTTTCTTCCTCAA
This sequence comes from Bacteroidota bacterium, assembly GCA_022709665.1. GTDB lineage: Bacteria > Bacteroidota > Bacteroidia > Bacteroidales > VadinHA17 > LD21. The sequence goes on along the minus strand of JAKLIJ010000142.1, from coordinate 1,325 downwards.
GCTGAAAGGCATACAGTTTCCAGTTCGATATGTTTTCGAACCTTGCTTCGTTACGGACATGATGTTCAAGAGAGATGGCATAAATACTGCACGGTGTTGAGGAATTGCTGGCATAAAGTCCGCTTGTGGCGTAACTGTTTGCTGTCCAGATATCCTTAATTGTCCCTCCCCCGTTTTTAGTGATCCAGAGGCTCCAGAACTGGTTATCCCAGGCAAGGTCGAGTCCTTGCTCACTGACGGGACTGTCGGGAGAACTTGCCGCTCTTGGGCCCATGCCGAAGGCAAGTGCACCGCGGGATGCTCCGCCCGGCCTGCCCTGCTGACCGCCACGATCCTGACTTCCCTGGCTCCCGGCTTCGGGTGAGGCGACCGGTTTTCTCATGGTTCCGTGACCGCCGACAAATTTTATATCATTCATCAGAGAGCCTTCTCCGGCCATCCATTTGCAGCCCACAGCACGGTAGTTTATTCCCCCGGTGTTCAATCCGATGCCATTCAGGATATCATCCCCTCCTTCCGACGATTCAACGATGGGTACCGGACCTCCGAAACCGCTGAAAGCAGGTTCGCTTTCGCTGATAATGAACTGGGTACCCATGGGGTGAAGTCCTATCAGGGCTGTACCGGGCTTCATCTTAAGGGTTCGTGTGATGTGATACCATCCCTGGGGAACATATATGTTTTTGTGCTTTGCAATTGCTTCCTCAAAGACCCTGGTATCGTCTGTTACTCCATCGCCCCTGGCTCCCAGTTCCTTAATGTTCACCCATGTCTCCATAGGTGGAAGGGAAGGGATTTTCCGTTCAGCTGAAGCTGGAAAAGAATTAAGGGGTTCAAAATACTTTATATTCATGTATTCAGAACCCGTTTCCATATCCTTCACAACCAGTCCGTAAGTAAAATCCTGCACCCGGTACATTTTCATTCCCGGCTCTATTTTTTCGCCGCTCTGACGCATAAGCGCCAGTACCGGAACATTTCTGCAAACCACATTCATCAGATTAACCTGGGTAAGGGCATGCTGTTCCCTGCTGATAATTATTGCAGCCTCCTTCACATTGTCGAAAATGCAATCTTCCATGAAGAGCCTGTCGGTGTCGTTTTCCCTGATCTCCACAGCGACCGGGACATTTCTGGCATGCATGTTCACGATTGCAAATCCCGTGTTATGGCATTGGATTGCAGCTTTGCGCTGACCTTCAAAGTAAGTGTCGACCATTGCAACCGGCCAGCTTGGTGAAGTTTGTCCGGCTATTATCCCGTAATCACCCCCAAAGAATTTCACATTCTCAAGTTCATTCCCAACCTCAGAAATACCTGCTTTA
>JAKLIJ010000141.1 GCA_022709665.1 Bacteroidota bacterium | reverse complement strand
ACCTTAAAACAGATGCTTCAGCTTGGTCCCGTTTCGGATTTTGAAATTCAAACGCCGGAATTTGATCAGATATTGATTGCCGACGAGACCTTCAGTGTTGACAGTGTTTACTCGATTTCATCCGAGACGCTTCCGAGGCTCAGGGCTATTGACTATGAGTTGAAGGCTTCGAAAAGGCAGCTTGCAGCGGCAAAAGGCAGTCTGGCTCCAAGGCTGACGGGAGGCGGCGCGATATACACGGGATATTACAAGATCATAAGTGATGAAGCGCCGGAGCAGGATTCCTTTACAACCCAGCTCAAGAACAACAACAGCCAGGCTGTTTATATGAGCCTCAGCATACCGCTTTTTAATAATTACACTGTTGGAAGGAATATCAGGCAGGCAAAGCTGAGGCTTAACGATGCTGAACTGAGGCTCGAACAGGAAAAGAACAACCTGTTCACAGATATTGAGAATGCATGTCTCGAATACAACAGGGGAAGGAGCGAATTCACAGCCGCAGCGGCCAATCTCGAGTTCAACAGGAAGTCGTTCGACGCAGTCGAGAAGAAATTTGAGGCCGGGCTGATTGACGTTACTGATTATTCTGCGGCAAAAACAACACTTTTCAGAGCCGAAACTGAAGCTTTGAGAACAAAGCTGCAGCTGCTTATCAGGAAAATTACCATAGAGTTTTACACCACGGGGGAATATGAAGGACTAATTGATGGATGAAGAAGTAAATTTTCAGGGCACAGGGCGCAGGGCACAGGGCACAGGCGAAAGGCATAACGCCGCGTACAGCGTACCGCATGCCGAGTTACAAGCAACAAGAATAAATACAAATCTCAACAATGGACACTCCGAAAGAAACAATGGACAGAGTATTGCCTAAGAAAAAAGGCCTTCAGAAAAAACACATAGGCTATATAGCGGGCGGATTGATAATAATCGTATTGTTTTACATGGCCTTTTTCACCGACCGGACATCAACATACAAGGTTGAAAAGGACAAGCTGATCATAGAAAATGTCACCGAAGGACAGTTCAATGATTACATAACCGTACCAGGGACGGTTGAACCGATCAGCACCATTTACCTCGATGCCCAGGAAGGCGGCCGCGTGGAGGAGATCCTGATTGAAGAAGGGTCGATGGTAAAAAAAGGCGACATCATACTTAAGCTAAGCAATCCCGATCTCTACCTTAACATCCTCGACAGCGAAGCACAACTTGCCGAAAAGGAGAACTTTCTGAGGAACACCCAGGTCACCATGGAACAGGAAAGGATATCCATCAAGAGGGAACTCATCAGTCTTAAGTATGACATTGAAAGGAAAAACAGGAACTTCGAGCAGAATGAGAAGCTGATGGCTGACAATCTCATTTCGAGGGAGGAATTTCTCAGATCGAAGGAGGATCTCGACATGGCGATACAGTCGCGTGAACTTTTCGTTGAAAGGCAGGAACAGGACTCGATTTTCAGGTCGGTACAGGTTGAGACATTGAAGGCTAACCTCGACAACATGAGAAAGAACCTGGCGCTGGTGAGACAGAGAGTGGAAAACCTGAATGTCAGGGCTACTGTCGACGGGCAGCTTGGTCTTCTTGTGCCGGAGATCGGCCAGTCGATCTCCAGGGGAGCAAATATGGGTCAGATAAATGTACTGACGTCATACAAGGTTACCGCCCAGATTGACGAACACTATATTGACAGGGTCAGGACGCAGCTGACCGCCACTCTCGACAGGCAGGGACATAACTTTGACCTTGTTGTAAAGAGGGTTTATCCTGAAGTAAGAAACGGGACTTTCGAGATCGACATGGTGTTTGCCGACAGCATGCCGGATAATATACGGTCGGGTCAGACCTATTATACAAGTCTTCAGCTCGGGCAGCCGAAAATCTCGATGCTTGTTCCGATCGGCGGTTTCTTTCAGGCTACAGGCGGCCAGTGGATATTCGTTCTCGATCCTTCAGAATCGTTCGCAACAAAAAGAAACATATCGCTTGGAAGGAAAAATCCGAAGTATTATGAAGTTCTGGAGGGACTTGCTTCCGGAGAAAAAGTTATTATCTCTGGTTATGAGACCTTCGGGAAAAATGAAAAACTCGTCTTTAAAAAATCGAAATAGACCAACAACTGCAAATACTCAGCGCCATGATCAAAACCAATGAATTGACAAAGATCTTCAGGACAGAAGAAGTTGAAACAACTGCTCTCAACAAGATCAACCTCGATGTAAAGGAGGGTGAATATGTAGCGGTTATGGGACCGTCAGGATGTGGTAAATCGACCCTTCTTAACATTCTCGGACTGCTCGACAATCCCACATCTGGAAGCTATCTCTTTAACGGAACTGAAGTAGCGAACCTCAGGGAGCGCGACAGGACAGTTTTCCGGAAAGGTAACATCGGTTTCGTCTTCCAGAGTTTCAATCTTATCGACGAACTCAATGTATTCGAGAACGTGGAACTTCCTCTTATCTATCTGAAGATGAAGACAAGTGAAAGGAAGAAGAAGGTAGAGGAAGCTCTTGAAAGGATGAAGATAAGCCATCGGGCAAAGCATTTTCCGCAGCAGCTTTCGGGCGGGCAGCAGCAAAGGGTGGCAATAGCCAGGGCTGTTGTTGCCAATCCCAGGCTGATCCTCGCCGACGAGCCGACCGGAAACCTTGATTCCAAAAACGGTATCGAGGTGATAAACCTTCTTTCGGAGCTCAACAAAGAAGGGACCACTATCATAATGGTCACCCACTCTGAAAGGGATGCCGGTTACGCCCACAGGATCATCAACCTTTTCGACGGTCAGATAGTTTCCTGAACAAATCGGTTGAATGGGCACAGCACGCGTTACTCCTTCAAATTACCACTACAGGTTATATTTCCTGAGTTTGTTGTAGAGTGTCTGGCGCGTAATTCCGAGCTTTGCTGCAGTAACACTTATATTGTTGCCGCTGCTGCGCAGGCAATCCCGGATATATCCTGCCTCCATCTCCGCCAGTGTGAGTTCGCGGTGATGGAGGCTTTTCGATGAAGGCCCGAATTCAAAATCGGATGGCAGCAAAACTGTTGAATCGCTCATTATAACAGCTTTTTCAACAGCATGCTGAAGTTCCCTCACGTTACCCGGCCAGCTGTGGTTTGCAAGTTTCTCAAGGGCATGAGTGTTGAACCGCATCGGCTCCCTGTTATATTTTTCACAGTAGATTTTCATAAAATGAGAAGCCAGGATGGGGATATCATCAACCCTGTCGCGCAGGGGAGGCATATCAATTACAATGGTATTTATACGGTAAAGAAGGTCTTCCCTGAATTTTCCCTCTGCTACCATACCGTTAAGATCGCGGTTGGTTGCACAGATAAGGCGAATGTCGACAGGAACAGGCTGATTGGAACCAACCCTCACCACCTTTCTGCTCTGAAGGGCATTAAGGAGCTTGGATTGGGAATAAAGCGGAAGGTTGCCAATCTCGTCAAGGAAAAGAGTGCCTCCGGAAGCCAGTTCAAATTTTCCCTTGCGATCGTCCCTGGCATCAGTGAAAGCACCCCTTACATGTCCGAACAGCTCACTTTCAAACAAAGTTTCTGGCACCGATCCCATATCAACGCTTATCAGAAGCTCCCCTGCCCTGCCCGACCTGTTGTGGATCTCGGTTGCAAGCAATTCCTTGCCGGTACCGTTCTCACCGGTAATCAGGATATTGGCATCTGTGGCGGCAACCTTCTGGACTATATTCAGAACGTTTATCATTGTGGGCGAAGCCCCGTGAACCAGTTTCTGCAACTCCTTAACCATAAGCACGGATTTGAACGTCCAAATTAATAATTTTTGTCTATTTTTTTGACATCCTCAATTTTTGATTTTTTTTGCAACATCCGTTAATCACAAACGTCTTTATAAAAACCAGGAAAAATGACAGTCAAATTAAATCCCAACGAGGTTGTACTGAAAGCCGGAGATACCAACCAGGTTATTGACAATAAAACTATTGAAGGCAAACTTATAGTAACAAACCAGAGGATCTGTTTCAGGACCCTGAAGGAGGAACTGGACAAATTCAACCTTGAGATTCTTTTCGAAAATATTCTTGAGGTCATCTTCTATAAAAATGGATTATTTGCTCCAAAAGGTATAAATGTTGTTACCAGGGATGGGCGGAGTCATAGTTTTCCTCTTAAGAACCGGGACGAGATCGGGCAGCTTATAAACAAGATGTATTAAATCCGGATCCCGGTTTACACTACCCTATAGCCATATTCAGTGGGAGATGCGACCCGAAACACAGGGTCATTCATATCTCAGCGATTCCACCGGATTCTTCAAGGCTGCACTGGTAATTTTGACACTTAAGGTTACTGCTGTTGCAACTACAATTATCAAAACAGCTGAAATCAGGATCCCCGCTCCTATCCCCGCAAAATAATCCCAGATACTATCCATCATCAGAAGCGACAGGTAATAGCCTCCTGCACAACCGATTGCTGAAGCAATAAGGAGCACGACAATGAATTTCCTGCTGATAAGATACATAATAACAGGTATCGAAGCACCCTGGATTTTTCTTATTCCGACTTCTTTTGTTCTGCGGATAATATCAAGAGAGACCATATTGAACATTCCTATCAGTGACAGGATAGTGGCAACAACTGCCAGGAACACATTCACTTTAAGTATACTTCCGTTAATATCCTTTTCTTCCTGCAACAGATCTTCCTGAGTCCGTCCTTCAAAAATGAGATTTGAAGAGAGGTTTTTCCATTTACGTTCCA
>JAKLIJ010000140.1 GCA_022709665.1 Bacteroidota bacterium | reverse complement strand
TAAAGCATGGGCTTACTCTTCTCAAGGCACAATTGCCCAGGGGGGTTATAGCCCTGGTTGCCCAGGATGATTTTGGCGATACCTCTGCGATCCTGATAGCGATAAGCTCGGAAGACCGTTCTTACAAAGAACTGAAGGAATATGCCGCCGATATCAGCCATGGATTGCGCCGTATTGAATCGGTGTCGAATGTGAGGCTTTACGGTGAACAGAAAGAACAGATCACAGTTTATGCCGATCCTTACAAACTTTCAACCTATGCCATAAATGACAAAATACTAATGGCGGGTTTCTTCGCACAATCGCTTGGCCCTGGCGGAAGCATAAAAAGCGAAGGGATCAGTGTTCCGCTTCACATTAAACCTGCATACGAAAGTATCAGGGAGGTTGAAGACCAGATAATATTCAGCGATCCCGAGGGCAATATGATAAGGCTCAGGGATATTGCAAAAGTTGTGAGGGAGTATCCGGCCGGCAAAAATCATATAAGCTATAACGGGGATCCCTGCCTTGTACTTTCTGTTGAGATGCGCGAGCATTTCAACATTGTGAAATTCGGAAAGGAAGTGAACAAGGTGATAGACAACTACCGGAGGACAAGTCTGCCGGATGATGTTACAATATCAACCATTATCGACCAGTCTGAAGTTGTCGGGGAATCGGTCGTTTCATTCCTTCGCGACCTGTTCATGGCCATACTTGTGGTTATTCTGGTTATGATGGTGCTCTTCCCGATTCGCACTGCTCTGGTGGCAGCCATTGTTATACCGCTCAATACCTTTATTAGCATCGGACTGATGTACATATTCGGCATTCCCCTCAACACTGTGACCTTCGCGGCGCTTGTGGTGGTGCTTGGAATGACTGTTGACAACTCCATTGTAATAATAGACGGATACATGTACAACCTGAAATCAGGGATGAAACCATGGGACGCAGCGCTCGACAGCGCTAAGAAGTATTTCATGCCCATGTTCCTGGCAACCACATGTATCTGCCTTATCTTCTACCCAATTCTGCTCCTTTTCTCAGGTCAGTTTGCAGAATTCATCCAGTTCTTCCCCTATACCTTCACAATAAACCTTATGGTTTCCCTTGTGCTTGCAGTGATACTTGTTCCGATCCTTGAGGTAGCCCTTATCAAGCCTTCGGCTGTTAAAGCGGATGAGCACGGGAAAAAAAGGATTACTGAAAAAGTGCATGATGTATATATAAAGCTTCTTGAATGGAATTTTCGTCACCCATGGCTTACCATTTCGGCAGGAGTGCTGTCAATACTCCTGGCGATCGTGATGATCCCCTATATAAAATTCAGGATGATGCCGGTAGCAGAGCGCGATCAGTTTGCGGTTGAGATAAGTCTGCCCGACGGGACTCCCATTGCCGCCACTGAAAAAATTGCTGATTCGCTGAGGATTCTTCTTTCCAAAGATGAAAGGGTAGTATCGATTACTCAGTTTACCGGACTTTCGTCGCCGCGTTTCCATATCTCCTATGCTCCAAAAATGCCTTCCGACAATTATGCACAGTTTATTGTCAATACGGGATCGCCGGTCGAGACAGAAGCTGTTCTGAACGATTACACCGACAAGTATGCTCATTATTTTGAGAATGCCTATGTTAAGTTCAAGCAGATCGATTTTCAGCATGTAAGTTCCTTCGAATTCCGTTTTTACGGCAGTGATATTGAGGATCTGAAACATAGCGCCTGCCTTTTGGTTGAAAAGATGCAATCCATGCCCGAACTTACCAATGTACGTACCGACTGGGGTGAGAAGCTTCCCGTCCTCGACGTAAGTCTCGATCCTCTGGCTTCATCACGGCTCGGGGTGACCCGTTCACTTGCTGCCGCAAACCTGATGCTTGCCACGGGTGAGTTCTCAATGGGTTCCATCACTGAAGACAATGAGATTATACCGGTGGTGCTTGATACCGGAGGAGAGAAGCAGCAAATATCACTTGAAGACATTTCCGACACATATATATCCACCCTGATACCTTCGGTAAGTGTCCCTCTTCGCCAGATTGCCGAAGTAATGCCTGTCTGGAGCGAGAACAGGATCGTTCATCGCAACGGAGAACGTACCATCTCGGTTGTTGCCGAAACAAAAAGAAATGTAATACCCACAAAGCTCCTTTCCTCGATTCAGGATGAAATTGAAAAAGAGATTGTTCCTGCCCTGCCTCAGGGAATATCATACCAGGTCGGGGGTGAACCGGAATACAACAAAGAAAACCTTACACCGGTAATTTATGCCGTAATAGCTGCATTTCTGGTGATATTCTTCTTCCTCCTGTTCACATTCGGGAAATTCGGTCTTACATTTCTGTCGCTCTTCACCCTTTTCCTGTTCATGTTTGGGGCAGTTCTGGGGCTCAGGATATCAAATCTTACAGTAGGATTGACATCAGTCCTCGGGCTTATCGGGCTTTTCGGTCTGACTGTCCGAAACGTGATTCTTATGTTCCAGCATGCCGAGCAACGCTTTGTTGTTGAAGGCTGGTCGGCCAGGGACGCCGGTTTTGACGCAGGGAAACGAAGAATGATCCCGATCTTTCTCACCTCTGCTGCTGCATCAACAGGAGTAGTGCCACTGATAATGTCAGGAAGCTCCTTCTGGGCTCCTGTCGGTGTTGTGATACTGGCCGGAGGGATATTTCTGCTTTTCATGACAATCACGATACTGCCGGTCCTGTATTGGAAACTCAATGATTCGAAAAAATGAAACCCGCATGTATCAAATACACAAACATGTATGGAAATAAATTTTCATCCAGGCGGGTTCCGTCATGCCATTAAATTCAAAATCACATTATGATGAAACGACTTTTAATCATATTCTTCCTGTTTATCCCGGTTATAGCTGCAGCGCAGGTTTATACTTTGCAGCAATGTATTGACATGGCCCTGAAGAACAGCTATGAGCTTAAAAACAGTCAGCTTGATCAACAGATTGCAGATCAGACAAAAAAAGAGCTGTTCACAAAGTATTTCCCATCAGTATCGGCCAATGGAGCCACGTTCAGATCAAGTGAATACATGGTAAACTCGAGCGTCGATCTTTCAATACTGGCTCCCTTGCTTGGCGCCCTGGGGATCAATCCGGCTGTTCTTGCCGGGATGCCTCTTTCCATCCCTGTTGAGATGGTGAAAGAAGGGACAATAGGATTTGTTTCTGCCACTCAGCCTGTTTTCGCAGGAGGTCAGATCTATAATGGAAACAAGCTGGCAGCCGTCGGTCGTGAGGTTAGCGCACTGAAAGCCTCTCTTACAGAGGATGAGATCACCTCGAAGACCGAGGAATATTACTGGCAGATTGTTTCACTTAAAGAGAAGCAGAAGACAATCGACACTGCCATGGTCCAGCTTGCCGAGCTTCACAAATCGGTTTCTGCAGCAGTTGAAGCCGGACTGGTGACAAGGAATGATCTCCTCAGGGTTGAACTGGAACAACAGAATACTGAAAGCAACAAGGTCAGGCTTAACAACAACATCAAACTTCTCAGGCTTCTTCTTAGCAATCTTACGGGAGTTCCCGCTGAAGGATTTGATATCGATATAACGGAACTACCTGAAGTGAAACCTCCCCTGGGCTATTACATGAATACAGATGAAGCAGTTGCATCCAGGACCGAGAGCCGGCTTCTCGAAAAGGGAGTTGAAGCTGCATCGCTTCGGCATAAGCTTGCCATCGGAAAACATCTGCCTGCTATTGCTGCCGGGGCGGGCTACGCTTATCATAACCTGCTCGACAAGGATGAAGAGTTCGGGATGATTTTCGCTACGGTTTCGATCCCTATAAGTTCCTGGTGGGGCGGATCGCATGAAATAAAGCGGAGCAGGCTCGAGGAAATGAAAGCAGAAAACACCAGGCTGAACGTTGAGCAAAACCTGGCTGTCGATATCGAATCAAAATGGAATAACCTTCAGGAATCATATCTCCAGACACAGATTGCCGGGAAATCGATCGAATCGGCTGAAGCTTACCTTAAGATAAGCAGGGATTACTATGATGCAGGCACAATACCCCTGACAGATCTGCTGAATGCACGGACTCAGTTTCAGAAAAGCCGCGATAAGCAAACTGATTCATGCACGGATTATTATCTGAAGCTATCGGCCTATCTTAAGGCAACCGGCAGATAGACTGCCTTGCGGATTCTGGCAGGACGGACAAGCAAAAACATACCAGAAATCTGCTTCCGCAGAACACTAATTTGCTAATTTTACTCAAAGAGTTGTCACCGACAAAAAATTCACATAATGAAGTTCATTTGCACATTGATCACAGTATCGGACATAAATCGCTCACGCGATTTTTATGAACACGTCCTTAACCAGCAAGTCACTGCCGACTTCGGGACCAACGTGACTTACAGGGGTGATTTTTCAATTCATCTCGCTTCAGGCTTTAAACAGCTGATTGACAACCGGGAGATTCAACAGGGAGGGAATAATTTCGAGCTGTATTTTGAATATGATGATGTTGAAGGGATGGCCGGCACACTTAAGGAAAAGGGGATCTCATTCGTTCATGAAGTCAGGGAGCAGCCATGGAGACAGAGGGTGATGAGGATCTACGATCCCGACATGCATATAATTGAGATCGGCGAATCGATGGAATATCTGATATTGAGGCTTCACAATGAAGGAATGGCTCCTGAGCAGGTAACAGCAGCCACCAAACTGCCCCTGGAATTTGTAAAAAGTGTCATTGGTAAAGCCGGAAAGTAATCCTGTCAAATAAGCCGGAACTGATAAAGCAGATTCTGATAATTTCACCAACCGC
>JAKLIJ010000014.1 GCA_022709665.1 Bacteroidota bacterium | reverse complement strand
CCGGTGTTTTTCAGGTGATTACTGCAAAATCAGTTAAAGAGGTCCGGAAGGGGGTATTCGTCTACGATCTTGGACAGAATATAGTAGGTGTTCCCAGAATAACATTTGCAAACGGGAACTCAGGGCGTGTTATCACCCTTAGATTTGCTGAAATGCTGTATCCCGACCTGAAAGAATCGGGAAGCAATGTGGGAATGATCATGACCGAAAATTACAGGGCTGCTCTGAATCAGGACATATATATTATGAAGGATGGTCCTCAGGTCTTCCAGCCCAAATTCACTTCACACGGATTTCAGTATGTCGAGATAACAGGCATCGATGCTCCGCTATCCCCTGAAGCTGTCCGGGGAGTTGCGATCAGTTCTGTCAGAGAACTGACTGCCGGTTATTCAACTTCAAATCCAAAAGTGAACCAGCTATGGTCGAACCTGGTATGGTCAAATATCGACAACTTCCTTTCAATCCCCACCGACTGCCCGCAGAGAAATGAGCGAATGGGATGGTCGGGTGACATAAATGTTTTTTCACGCACAGCTACATACATTTCAAACTCCGGTCAGTTTCTCCGGCGCCATCTGCTGGCGATGAGAGATGTTCAGGCTGCCAGCGGCAGGTTCACCGACGTGGCTCCTGTTGGAGGCGGTTTCGGGGGAATACTCTGGGGAAGCGCAGGAATTGTTATACCATGGGAAACATATCAGCAGTATGGGGACATCAGCCTTCTTGAAGAACATTACCCGGCAATGGTCAGATACATGGATTATATTGCAACAACCATTGACCCTGAGACCAGGTTGAGCTCTGATGCTACGCTTGGCGACTGGCTCGGCCCTCAGAATAACCAGCTGGGGTCCGCTTACCTCGTGACTGCTTACCATGCTTTCGATCTTGATATTATGTCGAAGGTTGCTCAACTGCTTGGAAAAAATGCTGATGCGGAAAAATTCAGGACACAGTATCTTGAGAGAAAAGAATTTTTCAACAAGACTTTCGTGAACAACGACAGGAAAGCTCTCGGACTCATCGGGGGCGGAAGAGGCTTTGGGCCTCAGCCTGCAGCCGCTCCGGAGTTCAAGGTTGCTGATGTTCAGACTGCCTATGCTGTCGGCCTGGCTCTGGACCTCTTCAATGATGAGAACAAAACTGAAATGATAAAAAACCTTGCAGAGACCGTCAAACGTGAAAACAAGGACGACGGAGGCGTAATGCGTCCGGAATATTCCCTTATGACAGGGTTCATAGGTACTGCGTGGATAAGCAAGGCACTGTCCGATAACGGAATGAGTGATCTTGCCTATAAACTTCTTCAGAACGACAAATATCCATCGTGGCTTTACCCGATCGATCAGGGTGCAACCACGATCTGGGAAAGGCTTAACGGATACACGGTTGAAAATGGTTTTGGCGGCAATAACAGCATGAACTCATTCAATCACTATTCCTTTGGAGCTGTCGGCCAGTGGATGATGGCGTATTCGCTTGGAATTCAACGCGACGAACCAGGCTTCAGAAAATTCATCCTCCAGCCCGAACCAGATCCTACCGGACAAATGACAAGCGCTGAAGGATACTATGAATCAATGTACGGCAGGATTGAGAGCGGCTGGAAGGTAGCAGATGGAGTAATGACATACAATGCCGTGGTTCCTGCAAATACGACAGCAAGGCTTTATCTGCCAGCAGCCTCTGTATCAGATATCAGGGAAAGCGGTAAGAAGTTAAGGAAGGCAAAGGGAGTGACCTTCGTTAAATATGAGAACGGCAAAGCTCTTTTCGAACTCGCCTCAGGAAGTTACTTATTTACAACAGCACTTTAATAACCTAAAACAAATCTTAAAATGAAGAAGTATCTCGTTCCGGCCGGAAAGATGATCATGTTCCTTTTTATGGTGCTTGCAGCCTCTTTTATTACGGGCTGTAACAGTACATCCCGTGAAGCATCGGAACTTGAGGCAGGATTCCTCAACCCGCCTCATGAGGCAGCGCCACGTGTCTGGTGGCACTGGATGAACGGAAATATAAGCCAGGAGGGCATCAGTGCTGACCTTGGATGGATGAAGCGGGTCGGCATCGGCGGTTTCCAGAATTTTGACGCCGGACTGACATCTCCACAGATTGTGGAAAAGCGACTGGTCTACATGACTCCGGAATGGAAAGCTGCTTTCCGGCATGCAACCTTACTTGCCGATTCGCTCGGGCTCGAGATGGCAATTGCCGGCTCACCCGGATGGAGCGAAAGCGGAGGCCCCTGGGTCAAACCGGAGGAGGCGATGAAGAAATACGTATGGAGCGAAATCAGGGTTGACGGAGGTAAACAGTTTTCAGGAGTGCTCCCTCATCCGCCTTCAGCAACCGGAGCTTTCCAGAATATAGAAATGGAAAGAAGAGGTTTCGGACCTGAAGCCGATGACAGGCCTGCCGGTCCGGTATTTTATGCTGATGCAGCAGTTGTGGCTTTCAGACTAACGGATGATGACGCCTTATTGACTGACCTCTCTCCCAAAATCACCTCCAGCGGAGGAAAATTCGACCTTAATGATCTGACCGACGGCGATATTGTAAAATCAAACCTGCTTCCCTCTGCTCCGGCAGGAAAAAACGCCTGGATCCAGTTTGAATTTTCAAGCCCTCAGACCATTCAGGCCATAACTTTTGCAGCCAGCGGAGGAGGCGGCGGAATGCCTGGCCGCGGAGCCGGTTCCTCCAACAGATGGCTTGAGGTGAGCGAAGACGGCAGGAATTTCTCCAAAGTGGTTGATATCACAGCCGGACGAATCGCTCAGAACACAATAACATTTGAACCGGCCACGGGAAAATATTTCAGGTTCAATGTAAAAACACCTGAAGCTTCTCCAATGCCCCAGGGAATGGGAGGCATGTTTGGCGGCGGAATGGGACGGCAGCCTGTCGGGCCTTCAGGAACAGCGGTGGCTGAACTTGTTCTTCATACCTCCGGAAGGATAAACAGGTTCGAGGACAAGGCCGGATTTGCCGCTGCGGCTTCAACTGAGCTGGCAAGGTCGGCAACTCCTGAGGTGAAGGATGCAATTATGAAATCAAATGTCGTCGACCTTACCTCAATGATGAAACCCGACGGTTCCCTGGAATGGACGGTTCCGGAAGGGAAATGGGCCATAATGCGACTTGGGTATTCCCTCACCGGGCATCAGAACAGTCCTGCTTCACCTGAGGCAACCGGTCTTGAAGTGGATAAACTGAATCCAACGTATGTAAAGAAATATTTTGACAATTATCTCGACCAGTACAAGGATGCCACCGGAGGACTGATGGGCCAGCGTGGACTGCAGTACATAATTACCGACAGCTGGGAGGCCGGCACACAGAACTGGACAGACAATATGATCGCTGAATTCAAAAACCGCAGAGGATATGACATACTTCCATGGCTGCCTGTCCTCTCCGGCCATATAGTTGAAAGCTCAGCTTCAAGCGACAGGTTCCTCTGGGATTTCAGAAGAACGCTTGAGGAACTGGTGTCAGAATATCATTATGACCAGCTAACCGATATCCTTGAAGAAAGAGGCATGAAGGGACGCTATACGGAATCGCACGAAGGCGGCCGTGCTTTCATAGGCGATGGAATGGAAGTAAAACGCAGATCGGCGGTTCCGATGAGTGCCACATGGACTCCGGGAGGTTTTGGCGGCAATGAGGGAGGCGTGGCAACCCGCTTTAAGGCCGATGTTCGTGAATCTGCTTCAGTGTCCCATATCTACGGACAGAAATTCGTTGCGGCAGAATCTCTTACTGCTATTGGAACTGCATGGGCCTGGTCGCCGGAGCTTCTTAAACCGGTAGCCGATATGGAACTTGCAAGCGGATTGAATCGTTTCGTGATTCACACCTCAGTGCATCAGCCAGTAAATGATAAAATACCCGGTCTGGGACTGGGTCCGTTCGGACAATGGTTTAACCGGCATGAGACCTGGGCAGAGCAGGCAGGCGCCTGGACCACCTACCTTGCACGCAGCTGTTACATGCTTCAGCAGGGGCAGTATATAGCCGATATAGCATATTTGTATGGGGAAGGAAATAACATCACAGCGCTGTTCGGTCAGAAGCTGCCGGAAGTACCTGCAGGTTACGAATATGATTTTGTAAATGCCGATGCGCTTCTGAATGTCCTGAAAGCAGAGGGAGGAATCATTACAACCCCGAGCGGAATGAAATACAGGCTGCTGGCCCTGGATGAGAGCACAAGCCAAATGACCCTTCCCGTATTGAAGAAGATCAACGACATGGTAATGCTGGGAGCAGTTGTGACAGGCCCTAAACCCGTAACAACCCCAAGCCTCAGCGATGATCAGTCTGAGTTCACTGCCCTCGCAAATACACTTTGGCCTGAAGGCAAAGGTGAAAAAGCTGCTGGTAAAGGGAAGATATACTCCGGTTACACCATTAAGGAAGTCCTTGATATGCAGAATATCGTTCCTGATTTTTCATATTCAAAGCAAAATGATGACACTGAGGTTCTGTATGTGCATAGAAAACTTGCCGGAAGTGATATCTACTGGGTGAACAACCGAAAGGACAGGTCAGAGGATATAGAGGCTTCATTCAGGGTTGAGGGGAAGATTCCGGAAATCTGGCATCCTGAAACCGGATTGATTGAAAAAGCTTCCTTCAGTATCGAGGGAGGGGTTACGAAGGTACCTCTGCACCTCGAGCCTTCCGATGCATTGTTTGTGGTATTCGGAAACAAGGCACGCCAAAATTCCCTGACTATTGAAAAACCTCAGGAGAAGGTACTGACTGAAATACCGGCTCCATGGACAGTGACTTTTCAGGAAAAGAGGGGGGCACCTGCTGAAGCTTCATTTGATGCTCTTGCACCATGGAATGAAAACAATGATCCTGGAATAAAGTATTTCTCGGGGACCGGTTCTTACCTGAAAACTATTAATGTGCCTGCAGAATGGCTAAATGAGAACTCTGAAATATGGCTCGATATGGGAGTGGTGAAAAACCTTGCTGAGGTTCTGGTCAATGGGAAATCTCTCGGCATTGTCTGGAAAACTCCATTCAGGATCAATGTTACCGAAGCACTTAAGTCAGGAGAAAATAGCCTTGAGATAAAAGTCACAAATCTCTGGGTGAACAGGCTGATCGGCGATCAGCAGCCTGATGTAAAGGAAAAACTGACATATACAACCCAGGCGTTTTATCAGGCAGGATCCCCCTTGTTACCCTCCGGTTTAATCGGACCGGTTAGGTTGCTTGGAAGATCTGAATAGAATATATTTCGGAGTAAATAAGAATGTGTAAACCAATATCCGGATAAAAATCATAAAAACATGAAAAAATTAATAATATCATTTCTGTTTGGAGCAGTTGTTTCAACTCTTCTTCCTGCCCAGCCCGGAGGCGTTCAGATCGAGGGAAAGGAAGTATTTAAAAATGACGACATAGTATTCCATCAGATTGATGACCACACCTGGGTCGGGTCAGGTCATCTGATGGCTAATGAAAGCCTTTATCTTCTTGAAGGATCTGAGAAAGCAATTCTGATAGATGCCGGTACAAAGATCACGGACCTCGACAAGGTAGTTGCTCAGATAACAAGTAAAAAGGTAACCCTGGTTGCAACACATGTACATCCGGACCATACCGGATCAGCAATCGATTATTTCCCGGAAATATTTATTAATCCTGCCGATACGGTGAACATTCCGCAGATGATGCCCAATTATAAAGGTGAAATAAAATATCTTAAGTATGGTGAAATCATTGATCTCGGCGGACGTAAGATAGAGGTTGTTTTTACACCCGGGCATACACCAGGCTCCACAACTTTTATTGATAAGAATGCCCGCTACGGATTCAGCGGCGATTCATTCGGTTCGGGAAACCTGCTTCTCACCACAGATTTTTCCACGCTGATATCAACCTGCGAGAAGACCAGCAAAATAATGGAACTGTACGGAATTGAAAAACTCTACCCCGGCCATTTTTTCGGAAAAAATGCTGAGACACTGCAAAGAGTTAAAGACATGATTACGCTCAGCAGGGATGTATTGTCAGGTAAGGTCAAAGGAGAGGAGAACCCAAGAGGCATGCTGGGGCTCAACATGATAGTAAATGCCTACGGTGTACGTATCAATTATGGCGAAAAAGCGCTGAAGTAAACCTGTCTCCGACTTCGTGACACTGTTGCATATGCAAATATTTGCAATATAGTGTTCCGATGTACATTTTATTAATCCAAACCCGCTTCAGGGGTAATTCCATTCACGGAAAGAGTGTTTTAAATATCTATTATTTAAAGAATAGATTAGTCTTCTGATTAAAGACCTCGGCATTTTGATTTAAGTTGCCATTTTATATAAATCTTTTCCCGTTTTGTTAATTGACGGAAAAGACTATTAAGCCTAACTTGCTTTCAAACCAGGAATAACACACTGAAGTAGGATCAGATTAAATTCAATAGGCCGGATATGGGAGTTTCAGGATAGGAGTCATCATATTCCTGGTTTTTTGCAAGAATTAATGAATTGCCTGATTTGACGACATTATTGTCAGGTGATTGAAATATAATGCAGGTCAGACCGGTTTTCGGGGAAACCAGATTTTGGGGAAAACCGGAGTTGTTTGCGAATTTTCCTTGAAGGAATTTCTAAACCCTTAATAACTCTCACTTTAACTAACTAAACCAGAACACTATGAAAACAAGCTTTCTGAAACTAGCTATGTTTGTGCTCATAGGCATGTTCATAGGAGCTATGAACGGTACTATTGCAGCGCAACAGGCTCAGCAGAGACTTACAGGAAAGGTCACCGACCAGCAGGGCAGTCCTGTTATCGGCGCTACCATTGCTGTGGTCGGAACAACAAACGGTACCCTTTCCGGTACTGATGGGACATACATTCTTAATAATGTACCATCAGGAGCAAGGGTGCAGGTCTCATTTGTTGGATTTGTCTCCCAGACTGTTGATTTGGGGGGCAGGTCAACAATTAATTTCACACTCCAGGAAGAAACCACGGTGCTGGATGAAGTGGTTGTTGTTGGATACGGGGTGCAGAAGAAAATTAATGTGACAGGAGCTATCTCCACGGTTTCAACGACAGATATGGTAAACAGGTCTGTTGAAAACGTGGGACAGACTGTTCAGGGAAAACTCTCCGGAGTTCAGGTCCTGAACGTATCCGGAAGACCTGGTGCTTCATCGTCATTCCGTATCAGAGGTTACTCTTCGGCAATATCGAGCCCCGACCCTCTCTTTCTGGTCGATGGATTGAAAGTAGCCAATATCGATTACCTCGATCCTGAAAGTATTGAAACCATTCAGGTTCTTAAAGACGCTGCCTCGGCTGCAATCTATGGTGCCCAGGCCGGTAACGGTGTTGTAATGATAACAACCAAAACGGGTGGAAAAGACAAAGGCACAGGACAGCTGTTCTACAACAGTATTTTTGCTTATGCGGATCCTATCAGAAGCATGAATATGATGAATGCCGGCCAGTTTAAAGAATACTGGACCGAGTCGGGCAGGGTAAACCCGGGTGGTTTCCAGAATAGTGATACTGACTGGCAGGATGTTGTGCTCGAAACAGGTTTCCAGCAGCGTCATACAATCGGAGGATCCTTTACAACCGAAAGGGGATCATATTACATGGCTGCCACACTCTTAAGAAATAACGGAATAGTTACAGGTGACAAGGACTTTAACGAGCGCGTTACAGGCCAGATAAATGCCAGCTTTAAAATAAAAGACTGGATTACCATAGGAACTACCAACTCTATTGAAAGAGGATATACACACACAGTATCGGAAAATAATTTCACCGGTACCGGTAGTGCTGTAGGAAGCGCTTATTATTTCGATCCCACAGTACCTGTCTATTATGCAAATGACAGTGATGTTCCGGCTGCTACCGGACTGCTTGCAGCCGAAGCAGCAGGCTATACGGTATTCAGAGATCCTGAGGGCAGACTCTACGGCCAGTCCCTTTCAATGACCTCCAACCTCTGGAACCCTTTGCTTATGGTCGATGTACAGACCAGCGGATTCCAGACAAATTTCAACAAGCACTGGAGGACAAACCTGAATGGTACCGCTTATGCTGAAATAGTACCTTTTACCGGGCTGACATTCACATCCAGACTTGGCTACAGGCTTGCGAACCTGTACCAGACCGTTTATAACACCCCATACTGGATAAATCCTGCCCAGATAAGCACCAGTCCTGAAATCAGAGGTAATATGATGAACACCAATTATTATCAGTGGGAAAACTTTGCCAACTACAACAAAACCATCCAGAAACATGAAATAAATGCAATGGCTGGCCTGGAGTTCGCATCCACCCGCTTTGAGTCAGTCAGGGCCAATGCCAACGGACTTTCAAGCCTTGATGAGGCCTTCCAGTCACTTGATTACTACCTTCCCACTGCATCGACAAGGACCATGTCGGGCGGTGATTATTACCGCGCCAATATGTCGTACTTCGGACGTCTGGCTTATGCTTACGACGCCAAATACCTTTTGCAGGTCAACTTCCGTGCCGATGCCTTCGACAACTCCAAACTGGCAACTAAAAACCGCTGGGGCTATTTCCCCTCAGTGTCTCTTGGATGGGTACTGACCAAGGAGAACTTCATGCAGAACATTGATCCGAAAACTTTGTCATTCCTCAAGTTGAGAGCTTCTTACGGTGTTAACGGCAACATAAACGCACTGAGCGATTTCGCATATACAAATGCCATGGCTCTTTCAAGCAGCGCATACAGCCTTACCAACAGCGGTCTTCTTACTGCCGCCGCACCTTCAACAACCCTCGCCAACCAGGACCTGACATGGGAAGAGACCACTCAGCTTAACTTTGGTCTGGATACAAGGTTTTTTTCCGACAGACTCGTCTTCAGTGTCGATTATTATGAGAAAAACACTACCGGCATGATCACCTCCATCTCAGCACCTTTCATTTCAGGCGCCAGTACACAAAACGTCAACAAGGGGAAAATCCTCAACAAGGGTTTTGAATTCGATCTTGGATGGAATCATAAGGTAGGAGATCTGAGCTACAGTTTCAATGCTAACCTTACCACAATACATAATGAGGTAATTGAATCTCCTTACACAGCCGGTCGTCAGAGCGGTGGCTTTCCCGGTTCAAACTTCTTTCTTCCAATCACCCATCTTGAAGCCGGTTATCCCATGTGGTACATGAGAACCTTCATTCATAAAGATATAGATCCGGCAACCGGTCTGCCAGTCTATTACAGCGGCGAAGAACTCGGAAGCGATGACGGTAAAGATTTTGCAGGTTCAGGCATTCCGGATTTCACCTATGGACTTACCCTCAGGTTAAACTGGAAAAATATCGATTTCACTGCCTTCGGTTCAGGAGTCCATGGAAATGAACAATTCATGTGCATCTTCCGTCCTGACCTGCCTGTGGCCAACCTGCCTGAATTTGTCTTCACCGACAGATGGACATCCTCAAATTCTGAGAATCCGGTCTACCCGAGGGCAAACAGTTCCGACACCCGCTATGCTCAATCTGATTTCTGGATCTTCGATGCATCCTATTTCAAAATCAAACAGATACAGCTTGGTTACACATTTACATCGGCGCTGCTGAACAAGGTTCATCTTTCGGCCCTGAGGATTTATGCTTCTGCCGAAAATCTTCTGACTTTCACAAAATATCCGGGTAACGATCCGGAATCTATGAGCGCTACCTACGGTGCCGGGATAGGTCTCGATAAGGTTAACTATCCATCAACCAAAAACTATACATTCGGTATAAACGTCTCATTCTAACTCTTAATAATAAACACGATGAATAAATATATTGCAATAATTGCTTTACTGATCATCGGTGCCCTTTCCACTTCATGCACCAAGGAATTGGACGGTGTTATGCAACGGGGCGCCCTGAACACGGATGCATACTATGCAAATGCCAGCGATGATCAGGCATTATCACTAATAACGTCAGTCTATACTTCAGCCTGGAGTGTTGCACCTGACAACTCATCTCCTATGACTGATGATCTCGTTTCATACGGCGTAGGTGTATACGGAGGAGCTTCTGTTTCCACAGCCAACCTTACAGGCGGATTTCAGACATATTACCAGATGAACTATAAGTGTAATATGATCATCGAGAAACTAACTGATAATTCTCCTGTTAAAAAACAGGTCATTGGAGAAGCATATTTCTGGAGAGCATGGGCATATATGAACCTTATCCGCGGCTGGGGAACACCTCCTCTCGTAGATCATGTTCTGGGTTCCGACGAGCTTTTCCTTCCAAACGGTGTTCCGTCTGAACTATGGAACTATGTCTTCACCAGTCTTGAGGAAGCAATCACCCGTCTTCCAAGCAAAGCATCCCCGAATGGTCAGCTGGCTATTGGCCCGAGAATTACCAGGGAGGCAGCTTATGCCGTACTCGGTAAGTCATATCTCCTTTCAGGTGACAAGGAAAAAGCCAGGACTAATCTTGCGAAAGTTATCGATTCCGACCTTTATGGCCTGATAGACAACTTTTCAGATCTTTATTCGGTTGCTGCAGACTGGTGCAGGGAATATATCTGGGAATTCAATGCCCAGGACAATGACAATGACAACAGGGCCACCCAGGCACGAATAAGTTTCCAGAACGCAGTATGGCGCGCAGAGAATGTCACTCAGCCGGGAGGGGTTCATCTGATCGGATTCAACCAGGGATACAGCAATGCTTTCCCAAGCAAGGACTTTTACGATTTCCTTGTTGCAAGAGGCGAGCTGGGCAAAAACCGTCAGAAAGGCACAGTGTGGAGCGTTGAAGATGCAGCCCAGATGTTCGTTACTTTTTCAGGTCCGGAGTATGCCGCATCTCCAAACTATGAAGGAAATAATCTGAAGGTTTATACTGATCAGGGATTAACTCCCCTTCAGGCTGGCTACAGGCTTCTGTGGAACAATTATACCCAGCCTTCGCTGACAACCTGCGACGGCTATTTTCATGTAAAGAAATACATACTTCGCTCCGACATGTATCCGGCTTCCAGCGATAAGGACCTTTACAGCAAGGCCAATCATCCGGGTATGAGATATGCCGAGGTTCTTCTTCTCTATGCCGAAGCCTGTCTTGGTTCCGCTTCCGAGGCTGCCGGCCTTCAGGCCATAAATGAGGTAAGGGTAAGGGCAGGGCTCGATGCATTGGGCAGCTACACCCTTCAGGATGTAAAAGATGAGAAAAGAGCTGAACTATGGGGCGAGGGAGAACGCTTCTTCGACGTAATCCGCTGGGGAGATGCAGCTACTGAATTCGCCAATGTCGGCAAGTTCTCCTGCACTTTCATCGGAGCCAGCGACTACACCCACTCGGTACTTCAGGAGGCATTCAACGGCTGGACAGGATGGCAGGAAAAATATAAACTCATTCCGTTCCCCTATACTGAAAAGCAACTTAATCCGAACCTGGTTCAAAATCCGGGCTGGGAATAGTAATTCATAACTAAAAAAAAGTCAGGAAAGCAACTATTGCTTTCCCTGACTTTTTTTCGAGGTTTAAACATACTGATCAGAAAGCGGTCACAAGCCACTTGCTGATTCCTCACAAGATTACGGCAGCCAGACTTCATGTTAAATTTCCGGCAGTCGGGAATCTGGTCTTTGAACTTAAATACCTTTCAAATGAAAAAATGTTTAACAGTCATCCTCCTCTCCTTTCTGATCTTTACTCCCGGCTTTTCACAGGCAACTGAATCATCAGCCTTCAGGGCAGGAGCTTCCAGAGTTGATATAACACCTGCACCCGGAGATCTGCCTTCAAATATTACCGGAATACATGACAACCTCTATGTCAGGGCCCTGGTAATCGAAAACAGGTCAGCAAAGGCAGCCCTCGTATCGGTAGATGCCGGAGCCCAGGAAGCCCATTGGAAAAAATACACTGAACTGATTGAAAAGGAGTTTGGAATTCCTGTTTCCAATGTGTTTATTTCTCCATCCCATTCTCACAGTTCAATATTCCTGCCCCGGGAGGGATCATCAGCTGAACCCAAAATTGAATTGTTCGCATCAAAAACAGAAAAAGCGGTGATCGAAGCTGTTAGAAAAGCATCGGCACAACTTCAGCCTGCAAGGATCGGATTTGGTACAGGAACCTGCTACCTGAACATAAACCGTGATGTTATCGACCCCGAAACGCGTCTTTGGTCACAGGGACCTAATTATGAGGGTACTTCAGATAAGACAGTGGCTGTTGTGAAGGTCGAAACTGTTTCAGGCGAACCTATTGCAGTGTATTACAACTACGCAATGCATCCGAATACAATGTTCATGAGCGGTGTGATCAGCGGCGACTTCCCCGGAATTGCCTCAAGATATGTTGAAGAATATTACGATGACAAACTTGTAGCTTTATGGTCGATGGGCGCTGCGGGTGATCAGAATCCGATATCCGTCAGGCCGATGATGGATGTGGGAAAATTCAGGACTGATGCAGCTCTTGCAAGCGGAAAGGCAAAGGACCAGAGCGAAGCGATCATGCTCGGATCAAGCATGGATGTGAAAATCGATCCAAAAATCCTGGCCAGGCAGTCGCAGATGATCTTCTCCCTCGGCCAGATCCTTGGTGAAGAGATCCTCAGAGTAATGGACCTGACAACAAAAATGAATACAACCGGAAGAATTTACGGCTCCCAGGATTATGTGACATGCCCGGGAAGAACCAGAACCAACACGGGAAGGGAGGGAGCCCCCGGAACCTATGTCGATGGTGATCCGGTCACGATCAGGCTAAGCCTGTTAAAGCTGGGCGATATAACATTTACAGGAGTGAATGCCGAGGTTTACAGCCTGATAGCCCAGCGGCTGAAAACCGAATCAACTGTCAATCATATATTATTGGCAACCACAACTAACGGTTCGGCAAATTCTGGCTACATCCCGAGTGATGATTCCTTTGTAAGATACACATTCCAGGTACTTAGCTCAAGATTGCAGCCGGGTTGCGCCGAAGGAGCAATAGTGAACGGTCTGCTGGAAATGATTGAAAAGGCGAAGAACTGATCTTTTTAAACAGAAAAAAGTACGTGAAGGATTGTTCTCTGATTAACAGAAAAATCTAACCACCTCTGATGAAAAAAACAACAACTGCATTACTGGCATTAGCCATCCTCTGGCTGTCAATCGCCCAAACAACTGACTGCCAGCAGGCAAATCCGGATAAGTACAATAACCAGGACAAACTCTACAACGGCTTCATCAATCCCCCCGAAGCGGCAAAGCCCAGGGTATGGTGGCACTGGATGAACGGTAATGTTACCTGGGAAGGAGCTAAAGCTGATATGGACTGGATGAACCGGGTCGGTATCGGAGGACTTCAAAGCTTTGATGCAGGACAGGCAACACCACAGGTAGTCGAGGTAAGGCTTCCGTACATGACTGAAGGATGGAAAGAGGTCTTCAGGAAAACTGCTTCCTATGCCGACAGCCTGGGCCTTGAGCTCGGCATTGCAGCATCCCCCGGCTGGAGCGAAACAGGAGGACCCTGGGTTACGGCGCAAGACGGCATGAAAAAAATGGCGTGGTCTGCAACCTTCATAAAAGGAAGGAAAAAATTCATAGGAGTGTTGCCTCAACCGCCTTCCACCACGGGAGTTTTTCAGACAAGCACAGCAGGAGGAATTCTGGGAGGAAGATCTCCCCGGGACAATCCTCCCGAGCTTTACGTCGATCAGAAAGTTATTGCCTTCAGAATACCGGATGATGCCATACTGCCGGCGCCGCTTGTCACTTCGAGCGGAGGTAACCTTAATTCCGATGCATTGTCGGACGGCGATCTTCAGAAAACAGCGATCGATCTGCCCGCTGCAAAGGAGACCGGAGGTATATCATGGATAATGTACGACTTCGGCCAGCCTGTAACGATACGAGGTTTGATTTTTTCTTCCACGATCTTTGCAACCTGGTACGACGGACTGGAGCCTTCATTGAGAAACGGCATCCCTCCCACCAGATTCCGCCTTGAAGCAAGCGATGACGGTGTTTCATGGCATGATACCGGAGCCAAAGTTCAGACAGGCTCTCCTGTCCGGACCATTTCAGTAGATAATGCAAGGGCAAGGTATTTCAGGTTTGTAAGCGAGCTTATGCCCCCTGCCCCGCCCCGCCAGCCCGGAAGGTTTTCAAGGCCCACTTCCCCACCGCCGGCAAGTATCGGAATAAAGGAACTTTCTTTTCGCGGTGAGGCAACTATCCATTCCTTTGAGGAAAAAGCAGCATTCACAAATAACAGCTGGTTCTATCAGCTTCCTTCAGGTACCCCCGGAATATCAGCTATTAAGACAAGTTCCGTAAAGGATCTGACAGGCTTGATGAAAGCCGACGGAAGTCTGGAATGGAAGCATCCTGCCGGCACCTGGATGATCCTCAGGATAGGATATTCCCTTACAGGCGCTATGAACCGGCCGGCTTCACCGGAAGCAACAGGGCTGGAGGTAGACAAACTTGACAGCGCTGCAGTAAGAAGGTATATCAACACTTACCTGTCGATGTATCACGATGCCACAGGCGGGTTAATGGGAAAACAGGGCCTGAGGGCAATAATGTTCGACAGCTGGGAGGCCAGCAATACAAACTGGTCACCCCTTATTATCAACGACTTCAAACGCCTGCGCGGTTATGATCCGCTGCCCTGGCTGCCTGCACTCGCTGGCTATGTGGTTGAAAGCCCGGAGAAAAGCGATGCCTTCCTGTGGGACTGGCGACGCACAATCCAGCAGTTATTGAAGGAAAATCATTACGAACTGCTTACAAAAATACTCCATGAGAGAGGTTTTATCAGGTACGGCGAAGGCCATGAAGAACTCTTCTCGACGATGGGCGACGGGATGGAGATGAAACAATCGGCTGATGTGCCAATGGCAGCCATGTGGCAGGTAAACAAACCGGGGGATATTGAAGGCGTATATTTCAACGACATACAGGAATCCGCATCAGTCGCCCATATCTATGGACAGAATATCGTAGCTACCGAATCCTTTACCGGAGGACCGGCCTACGGAACCTGCCCATGGGACCTCAAACCTACTGCTGATGCCATTCTGCTTGCAGGTTCAAACCGTTTTGTAATTCATACTTCCACACACCAGCCGATTACCCGTGGACCAGGAATGACACTGGGTGTCGGACAATATTTCACCAGAAACGAAACCTGGGCGGAACAGGCCAAACCATGGATAGATTATCTTACAAGGTCATCATACATGCTTCAGCAGGGAACCGGAGCAAACGACATTGCTGTTTTCTACGGAGAGGCTTCACCAGTCATATCAAACTACAGGGAAATATATCCTGATGTACCCGAAGGCTATCGCTACGACTACGTAAATTCAGAGGTCATAAGAAACCGACTTTCTGTAAACGGAAGCATGCTGGTCACGGAAACAGGCATGAAATACAAATTGCTCTTCTTCGGTAACGGAACTGAAAAAGTCTCTCTTCCCGTTCTGAAGAAAGTGCTTGAACTGGTAAAGGAAGGAGCCGTTGTTGCAGGGAAACGCCCCGATGGCTCTCCCAGTCTCGCTGACGATCCCATGCAGGTAAAAGCCGTCCTTGACGAATTATGGCCGGGTAGTGAAGTTGCTGAAATCGGCAGGGGAAAGGTTTTCAATACTGCTGACACCGAGTCGGTACTCAAATCACTAAATGTCACTCCCGATCTGAGCTATAAAAAACCAAAGGACGACAGCCGCCTGATGTTTATCCATCGCCGGCTCCCCGAGGGTGATATTTATTTCCTGTCAAACCGTGTTGACCGCGAGGAAGAATTTGAAGTCAGTTTCCGCGTCACTGGACTGAAACCGGAATTATGGGACCCTGCGTCCGGAAAAACCTCACCGGCATCCTACCGCATTGAAGATGGCCGCACACATATCAATATACCTATGGACCGGTTCGGATCGGTGTTCGTGATCTTCCGGCAGCCAACCCAAATCCTCTCTCAGAATCTGCCCTCTGTCAGTGCTCAAAGCATAATGGATATAGACGGCCCCTGGAATGTCAGTTTTCAGCCTGAAAGAGGCGCACCTGATTCAGCAGTATTCGATAAACTTAATGACTTCCGTAATAATACCGATCCCGGTATACGATATTTCTCAGGCGTTGCAACATACTTAAAAGAGATACAGTTGAGCAGCGAAATTGCGTCTGAAAAATCGCTTTGGCTCGATCTCGGACAGGTGCACAACCTTGCAGAGGTCTGGATAAACGGGACATATGCAGGTACGGCATGGAAACCACCGTACAGGGTCGATATAAGCAACCTCGTTTCAACAGGTACAAATAAAATTGAGATCAGATCGGTGAACCTCTGGGTCAACAGACTGATCGGAGATGCACAGCCTGGCGTCGAAAACAAAATTACCCTGACTACCAGAAATTTCTACAGGGCCGATTCACCATTGGTCCCATCAGGATTGGCCGGACCTGTAAGAATTATTCATTTTTCTGAAAATCAATAATAAATACAAACAGTACTGAAATTACTCAAATCATTTATTTAAAAATATTTTTCAAGATGAGGTCATTAATAAAGTCAACCTTAAGCAGGCAGTTCCTGTTACCTGTCCTTCTGATTGCCGTTGCAGGCGTATCTGTTGTCAGCTGCATGAATTCAATTGACAAAGAGGCAAGGCAGTTGGAGCAGGGATTCCTGAACCCTCCGGAAGAGGCAAAACCGAGAGTCTGGTGGCACTGGATGGATGGAAATGTTTCCTGGGATGGTGCAAAAGCCGATATGGACTGGATGAAGAGGGTTGGAATTGCAGGCCTGCAGTGTTTCCATGCCGGGATGCGTATGCCGGGGACAGCTCCTCAGCCGGTAGTTGAGAATTATTACCCGTATATGTCACAGGGCTGGAAGGATGCATTTGCAAAGTCAGCTGCTTATGCTGATTCTCTCGGCCTGGAGTTCGCAACTGCGGCATCACCCGGATGGAGCGAAACAGGAGGTCCCTGGGTGAAGCCTGAAGACGGAATGAAAAAAATGGCCTATGCAGTAACTATTATCGAGGGAGGCAAACCTTTCACAGGTGTTCTGAACCATCCGCCGGCAACAACAGGAGTCTACCAGACCAGTACCTCAGGATCAGGTCATCAGGGAAGAATGGGAGAAGACAAGCCCCAGTTATACAGGGATCAGAAAGTAATCGCCTTTTGCTTGCCGGAGGATCAGATCCTTCCTATACCCGTTGTTTCTTCAAGCGGTGGAAAAATTAAAGCTGAAGCCCTTTCGGACGGATTTTATGAAGTCCCTGCCATCAGTCTTCCTGCTGCAAAGGAAGAAGGCGGCATCTCATGGGTAAGGTTTGATTATGGCAGGCCTGTCACTGTGAGAGGATTGGTTCTGGCAGTTCCGGCCCGTGGTCCGGTTCTTTTTAAACTTGAATCAAGCAATGACGGAGTCAACTGGTCGGATACAGGTTCAAAGATCCTGAGTGGTTCGGTAGTCCGGACAAACTCTGTTGATAATATCAATGCCCGCTTTTTCCGCTTCGTAAGCGTAAAACAGGCGCCGGCGCCTCCCAGCGGATGGAGCCGCTGGGGAGGACAAACTCCTCCTCCTCCGGAGATAACAGACATAGCAGAGCTTGTATTACTTGGGACTCCAACCGTACATTCCTTTGAAACAAAAGCAGCGTACTGGGGCGGAAGAGGAGAAAACGGTTACTTTCAATTACCCGGCGGATCAGCCGGTACCGAGTCAGCTGTCAAAACTTCTGAAGTTATTGATCTGACCGGCCGGTTCAAGGCCGATGGAACCCTTGACTGGACACCTCAGGCAGGAAAATGGGCTGTCCTTCGCATAGGCTATTCACTTACAGGCGCTCAGAACCGGCCGGCAGCGCCCGAAGCCACAGGTCTTGAAGTGGATAAACTCGATTCCGCAGCAGTAAAACGCTATATGGATACCTATATTGACATGTATCGCGATGCCGCCAAAGGACTAGTCGGGAAACGAGGCCTGCACGCCATAATGTTTGACAGCTGGGAAGCAGGCTTTGCAAACTGGACTCCGCTTATCCTTGAAGGTTTTGAACGGCTGAGAGGCTATGATCCGGTACCGTGGTTACCCGCCCTGGCAGGTTACGTTGTTGAAAGCCCGGAAAAAAGTGACCAGTTCCTCTGGGATTGGCGTCGTACAATCCAACTGCTTCTGAAAGAAAACCACTATGATTTCCTGACCCGCTACCTCCATAATATTGGAATGATACGTTACGGGGAATCGCATGAAGCAGGATTTGCAACCATGGGCGAAGGTATGGAAATGAAACAAACTGCAGATATCCCGATGGGAGCAATGTGGATGCATAATACTCCCGGTCAGATGGAATGGATGTATTTTAATGACAACCAGGAATCCGCTTCAGTTGCTCATATTTATGGCCAGAATATTGCCGCAACAGAATCATTCACCGGAGGACCTGGATACGGAACAGCACCCTGGGATCTGAAATCAACCGCTGATGCGATTTTGCTTTCGGGTTCCAACCGGTTCGTAATTCACACCTCAACACACCAGCCAATTACAAGAGGTCCCGGAATGACACTGGGTGTTGGTCAGATGTTTTCACGGAACGAAACATGGGCGGAACAATCAAAAGTATGGATTGACTACCTTTCACGGTCATCATTTATGTTGCAGGCAGGCCTGGCAGCAAATGACATTGCAGTCTTCTATGGTGAAGAATCATCGATGACAGCTATTTATGGCAACAACCTTCCTGCTGTACCTCAGGGTTACCGTTATGACTATGTAAACTCCGATGCGTTACTTAATTTACTGACAGTTAAGGATGGAGCTCTTACCACCGCAACAGGGATGAACTACAAAGCGCTCTACTTTGGAAATGGTGCAAAAAAAGTGACACTTCCGGTTCTGAAGAAAGTTTTGGAGTTCGTACAGCAGGGCGCAGTCTTAATAGGAACAAAACCGGAAGGGTCACCGAGTCTTTCTGATGATCCTGATGAAGTAAAAAAGATTATTGATACACTTTGGCCGGGTGAAGCTGAAGCAACGGTTGGAAATGGCAAAGTTTTCAATACAAATGAAACAGCATCCGTTTTAAAGGAAATTGGTCTGGAACCTGATTTCAGCTATGTTCCCTCAGCGGACGAAAGCAGAGTCATGTTCATCCACCGAAAGCTGAACAATGGAGGCATTTATTTCATTGCTAATCAGACGGATCACGAGGAAAGGATCGAAGCAAGCTTCCGGATAAGCGGTTACAAAGCTGAATTATGGGATCCGGCCACGGGAGAAATCAGTCCCGCATCCTGGGAGTCTGATGGCAATTTTACAAAGGTCGATATTCCCATTGGACGCTTTGGTTCAGTATTTGTCGTGTTCCGTGAAAAAACGAAGAAAAGCAGTGTAAGTTTACCTGAACCTGAAGAACAACTGGTCGAACAGCTGGCCGGTCCATGGCAGGTTGAGTTCCAGGCAGAACGCGGGGCACCGGCCTCAGCAGTTTTTGATGATCTGATCGATTTCCGCGACAGTCCCGACCCTGGCATACGCTACTTCTCCGGTATTGCGACATATAAGAAGGAAGTGCAGATCCCGGTCAATATATCGGACAAGGAACTCTGGATCGATCTGGGACAGGTGTTCAACCTCGCCGAAGTATGGGTCAACGGTCAGATAGCCGGTACAGCATGGAAGCCTCCCTTCCGGGTGAAGATCGGAAATCTTGTAAATGAAGGAAATAACATTATAGAGATCAAAGCAGTAAACCTGTGGGTTAACCGGCTGATAGGTGATGCACAACCGGGAGTGGAAAACAAAATCACCCTCACCACACGTAATTTCTACAGAGCCGATTCTCCTCTGGTTCCGTCAGGATTGACAGGTCCTGTAAGAATTATCAGTTTAACAAGTAATTAAAAAACGATGAAAAAATCAATAATTCCCGGTTTTGTATTAATGTCCATTATCAGTATTACTGCTTTTGCACAGGGAGGATCCGACGGATTATTAATGCCGAAACTCATTAAGCCAACTGATAACAGCACAAGTATAATCCTGACTGATCTTTCAAAAGAGAGGCATTTCCTGAAGGAACTTCCTGCCGGCAGTGAAATGAATCTTCTGAAAGACATCGTTTTCCATAAATCGCTTAGCATTGATGGCGAACCCATGTCGCTTGCTATGGATTTGCTGACCTTCAGGGATGGTAAGATCCGCCCATGTGTTGTTTACATTATAGGAGGCGGATTTTCGTTTGCAGCAAAGGAACGGAATCTTTATGACCGCTATGAGGTTGCAAAAGCAGGCTATGTAATTGCAAGTATTCAATATCATGTAATAAGCAACGGCATTTACAGCGATGCAGTTAAAGATGTCAAGGCTGCGGTAAGATTCCTGCGGGCAAATGCAAAAGAATATGGAATTGATCCCGGGAACATAGCAGTCTGGGGAGAATCAGCCGGTGGTTACTTAACTGCAATGACCGGTACTACAAACGGAGTGAAAGAATTTGAAGAGGGAGAAAATCCTGATCAAAGCAGTAATGTCCAGGCTGCAATTGATGTTTACGGCTTATCGGACCTCACTAAAATCGGGGACGATTATGACGAAGCTGCAGCTAAGGCCCACTATTCAGTTAAATCCCCCGACGGGCAATTCATCCACGGGAAAAACAGCGGACTGACAAGCCTGGATAAGCCGGAGGTAGTTGCCAAAGCAAATCCTATCAGTTACGTTGACAAGAATGACCCTCCTTTTTTGCTTTTTCACGGGACTAAGGATATTTCCGTTTCTCCCAGTCAGACATTGCTGTTACACAATGCATTGCGTGAGGCAGGTGTTTCTTCAACACGCTATGTACTGGAAGGAGCAGGACATGCAAGCAGCGAATTCTCGGATCCACGTGTGATTAAAATTATAATCGATTTTCTTGATGAACATTTAAAGCAATCAACAACACCGGTCCAGGATAATCAGCGTCCCGGCCCGATAACAAAGCCTGTTATCATGGAAATTGCCCCAAAGACCTATTTTATAAATGAGTTCGGCATGAATGCCATGTACCTGGTTGTCGGGGAAAAACGCGCACTGGTTATCGATGCCGGTACCGGATTTTGTGATTTTAAAGGCATTATCGAAAGTCTGACCAAACTCCCTTATGATGTTGCCATAACTCACGGGCATCCTGATCATGTGGGAGGCGTTGGCCAGTTTGATGAGATCTTTATTCACCCCCTGGATTCCGCAGCGATAAATATTTCATATGAACAGAGGGCTCAATACGGAGATATAATGCGGAACATGAATATTGGCTATAAAAATGTATGGGGTTATACTAAAGATGATGTAACGAAATATACAAGCTTGCCCAGGATCAAATTGCTACACGATCTTCAGGTATTCGATCTCGGGGGACGGAAGGTTACAGTCTATTTTACCCCTGGTCATTCACCAGGTGAATGTACATTCATCGATGATAAAAGCCGGATCTTATTCTCGGGTGATGCTGCAAATGGAAATGTCGGCACGCGGATTCCGGTTAGTACCACGCTGAAGTATCTTGTTCGTCTTCAGAAACTACGTTCAAAATATGACCAGATGTATACAGGCCATATCTCATATGCAGGAACAATTAATGCACTCTCACAGGATCTCCAGGTTCTTGATGATGTGATTGAGGCGTTCCGTTCAATTCTGCGGGGTGACGCAGATCTTCAGGAAATACAGAATCACCTGTTCCCTGAAAGAAAACAGACAGTAGCCGTTTATGGCCGTGCAAGGGTTGGATTTGATCCAAAGAAATTGTGGGAAGAAGGGGAGAAACATATTATACCCTGATTTTATACCCATGGAACTATTGAAACCAAACCGGAATTCTTTAATTTTATAACCATAACCTGATCGCATAAATTTTTATTAAATAATCCAATCTGTGACCATGAGGAATTTAAAAGCAGCTGCAGTTGTACTTACATTGGTGATTATCAGTCTCACCGCAGTAATGTGCAAGGGACCTTCAACCGATGATCTGTCCCTGATAGAAAAAGGATTTATCAATCCGCCCGATGAAGCCCGTCCACGTGTCTGGTGGCACTGGATGAACGGGAACATCAGTCAGGAAGGCATCAGCGCTGACCTTAAATGGATGAAACGTGTCGGAATTGCCGGTTTCCAGAATTTCGACGCTGCCCTTGCCACACCGCAAATCGTCGACAAGCGCCTCGTTTACATGACACCCGACTGGAAGGCTGCTTTCCTTCATGCTACGAAGCTGGCCGATTCTCTTGGGTTAGAAATGGCCATAGCCGGCTCTCCGGGGTGGAGCGAAAGCGGAGGACCATGGGTTAAACCCGAACAGGCTATGAAAAAGTTTGTATGGACCGAAACAAGGGTCGAGGGAGGCAAACCCTTCGGTGGAATATTGCCGAAACCTCCGTCAACAACTGGGGCTTTCCAGAACCTTGGTCTTGGTGCAAGGTTTTCCATGGCTGGAGGAAGCCCGGCTCCAATTCCCGAATTCTATGCCGATGCAGCTGTTGTCGCTTTCAAACTTCCTGAATCCGACCTTTCAATGACAGAACTTAACCCCGCGGTGAGCTCAAGCGGAGGAAAATTCAGTCTGGCTGCCCTGACCGACGGTGATCTGGCAACCTCAACATCGTTGCCGGCCGCCAAACCTGGCGAAAACGCATGGATACAGTACTCATTCAGCGAACCTGTTACCGTACAGGCGCTTACAATAGTGGGAGGAGGAAATCCCGGCATGTTCGGGTTCGGCGCCGATGCTTCTGGCAGAACGCTCGAAGCAGGCGACGACGGAAAGACCTTCACGAGGGTTACAGACATAGTGACAGGCGGAGTAAACCAGAGGACCTTAACCTTCAATCCTGTAACGGCAAAATACTTCCGCTTCACATGGAAAGCACCTGAGGCTTCTCCTTTTTCAGCAGCAGACATGGGAGACCTCGGCGAGATGTTCGGGATCAATGCCGCTATGATGAGAGGCCCCCAGGGAACACCGGTGGCAGAACTGGTCCTTCATACTGTAAAAAGAATAAACCGCTTCGAGGAAAAAGCCGCCTTTGCAACTGCCTCCGACCTCTATACAGCTGCAACACCCGAAGTTGAACCAAAGGATGCAGTTAAAAAGGATGAGGTGATAGACCTTACTTCAATGATGAAGGCCGACGGTTCGCTCGAATGGACTCCGCCTGCAGGGAAATGGGCTGTTATAAGACTCGGCTATTCACTCACCGGACACCAGAACTCACCTGCCTCTCCGGAAGCAACAGGCCTGGAAGTCGACAAACTCAGCGCCGAACACGTCAGATCGTACTTCACCAACTATCTCGACCAGTATAAGGATGCTACCGGCGGACTGATGGGCGAAAAGGGTCTGCAATACGTTATTACCGACAGCTGGGAAGCAGGTACACAAAACTGGACCGACAATATGATGGCGGAGTTCCTTACCAGGAGAGGTTATGACATGACCCAGTGGATTCCCGTCCTTACCGGCCGTGTTGTTGAAAGCGCTGAAGCCAGCGAAAAGTTCCTATGGGACTTCCGAAAAACTATTGGAGACCTTACCACCGCCAATCATTATGACAACCTTACCGAAATTCTTAAGGAAAGAGGAATGGCACGCTATTCCGAATCCCACGAGAGCGGACGCGCCTTCATAGGCGACGGGATGGAAGCAAAAAAGAATGCTGCAATTCCAATGAGCGCTACATGGACACCAGGAGGACTGGATCCCGGAACAGAAGTCGCCACTCGCTACAAAGCTGACGTCCGCGAATCTGCATCCGTATCCCATATCTACGGACACAAATATGTTGCCGCAGAATCACTGACAGCCATCATGAATGCCTGGGGTTACTCTCCTGAGAAACTTAAACCTACCGCCGACATGGAACTGGCTAACGGACTTAACCGTTTCGTTATTCACTGTTCCCCTCACCAGCCTGTGAATGATAAAATACCGGGACTCGGTCTCGGTCCGTTCGGACAGTGGTTCACACGTCATGAGACCTGGGCCGAACAGGCCGGAGCCTGGATTGACTACCTGGCAAGAAGTTCATGGATGCTTCAGCAGGGGGAATTCGTTGCCGATGTGGCCTGGTACTACGGCGAGGATAACAACGTAACAGCCCTATATAATGATAAACTTCCTGATGTGCCTGAAGGATACAACTACGACTTCGTCAATGCTGACGCCCTCGTTAATGTGCTTGGTGTTGAAAACGGCAACATAACAACTCCTGCCGGCACAACTTACAAACTGCTTGTACTGGATGCCAATGCCAGGTACATGACTCTCCCTGTTCTGAAAAAGATTGATGAACTGGTGAATGCAGGAGCAGTTGTCGCAGGAGACAAACCCACCGCAACACCCAGTCTCAGCGATGACGCCGGCGAGTTCCTTGCCATTGCCGACAGGCTGTGGGCAAATGAAAACGGCGAAAACATCGTCGGAAAAGGGAAAGTACTTGCAGGAATGAAGGTTGGAGAAGCTCTTGATGCAATAAAGATCTCTCCCGATTTTATATATTCAAAGCCAGAAAATGACACAAAACTGATGTTTGTCCACCGTAAGGCCGGCAATGCCGACTTCTTCTGGGTAAACAGCCGTAACGCGAGTGTACAGGATATCGAAGCTGAGTTCAGGGTTACCGGTAAAGAAGTGGAGATCTGGCATCCGGAGACAGGCAGGGTAGAAAAGGCATCATACGAAATCGGGAATGGCAGTACAAAGGTTCCGTTGCATCTCGAATCAGAGGACGCCGTCTTCGTGGTTTTCCGCAACAAGGCTCGTAAGGATTCATTTACAGTCCCCGCTCCGGTGGAAAAAAAGCTTGCATCCATCGATGGACCATGGACAGTAAAATTCCAGGAGAAGAGGGGAGCGCCTGCAGAAGCAACCTTTGAATCACTAACCCCCTGGAATGAGAATGCTGAGAAGGGAATTAAATATTTCTCAGGAACCGGAACTTATGTGAAAACCCTTAATGCTCCGGCGGAATGGTTCAGTGAAGGGTCAGAACTGTGGCTCGACCTGGGTAGTGTAAAGAACCTTGCAGAGGTGATCGTCAACGGGCAGTCTCTGGGTATTGTCTGGAAGACTCCGTTCCGTATGAATGTCACAGGAGCTCTTAAAGAGGGACAGAACACCCTTGAAATAAAAGTGACCAACCTCTGGGTTAACAGGCTTATAGGCGACCAGCAGCCTGATGCCGGAGAAAAGATCACCTATACGACCATGAGATTCTACAGGGCTGAATCACCACTGCTGCCATCAGGACTGATGGGGCCGGTAGTACTTGTAAGCAAGTCAGGAGTATAGGATACCTGACAGCCGTTATTCATACAGGTTAAAACTAACTCACAATGAGAAAACTGATTTTTTCAATGTGTTGCGTCTTTTTCCTTGGCCAGAGCCTTCTTTCGCAGAATATAGTCCGTCTCTATGAAGGCAAAGCCCCGGGATCAGAAGACTGGAATTACAACGAGATTCAGATAAAATCGCCCTGGGCAGGTAACGGAGTCATGATACGGAATGTCGTTGATCCTGCCCTGGAGGTGTTTATGCCTGATAAACCGGTTTCAACAGGTACCGCTGTAATTGTTTGTCCCGGCGGCGGAAACGTATGGCTCTCTTATACAAGTGAAGGCACTGCAGTCGCAGAATGGCTGGCCAGAAAGGGAGTCACGGCATTTGTACTGAAATACCGGCTTAATAAAACACCTGAAGATCCTGCAGAATTTGAAAAGTTCGTTCAGGATTTCTTCAGGCAGCTTCTTGCTATTACTGATTCCGGGGTAAATGCAGGAGAAACAAGGCCGCGCGTTCCTTTGCCATCCGAAAAATACCTGGGTGGTGAGGATGGAATCAGGGCAGTGCAGTTTGTCAGGGAACATGCTTCGGAATTCGGAATCGATCCTCTGAAAGTAGGCATTATGGGATTTTCAGCCGGCGCCGGTGTTACAATGCATACCGTAATGAACTCTTCTGCTGACAGCCAGCCGAACTTTGCAGCCCCAATCTACGGGGGATGGATCGGCGACTCTAAAATCCCTGCTTATGCTCCTCCCCTGTTCATCCTGGCAGCCGCCGATGATCCCATTGCGGCAGGAAGCACTGACCTGTACAAAGCATGGAGAGCAGCAGGCCTTTCAGCGGAATTACATCTGTACTCAAAAGGCGGACATGGTTTCGGCATGTCTCAAAATGGATTGCCTGTCGACAGCTGGATTGATCGCCTTTACGACTGGATGAAAGTTTCAGGATTCTGATCACCTGCCGGCCGGAGGTGCCGAATCTTACATACCCTGGCGGTGTGGGGGATCAAATATTGTCAATGAGAGGTTAGTTTCTCATTTGCAGTAATAATATAACTATTTTTATATTGCGGATGCTTAAGTAAAGCATACTTACCAAATGGTGTTAAAACTTCTAATTTAGCTTCTATGAGCAGATACTTTTTTGCCCTTATATGTTCACTGATATTGTTTCCCGCCAGATCAGAAGCAGGAATACATCCAACCAGTCTAAAATGCGAAAATCTCGGCAATCCCCAGGTTATCGACATCGTTAAACCCCGCCTTTCATGGGTCAATGTTGCAGGCGAAGATGAAAGAGGCCAGGTTCAGACCGCCTGGGAAATAAGAGTGGCAGGAACCAGGGAAAACTTACTGAACGGACAGGCTGATTTATGGAACAGCGGAAAAGTAAATTCCAGTCAGTCTGTCAATGTAATTTATGGAGGCAAGGCATTAACATCAAGACAATATTACTGGTGGCAGGTCAGGACATGGGACAAAAGCGGGAATGTATCGGAATGGAGTGAACCGGCTTTCTGGTGCATGGGACTGCTGAACCCCGGAGAATGGAAAGCACAATGGATAGGCGCCCCATGGCAGGGAGAAGAACCACTTCCCGACCCGGTCAGAGGCGAAAGGGGTCAATCCGTGCTGAAGGAGTTGCCACCCCCGGCTCCCTTGCTGAGGAAAAAAATCAATGTAAACAAGGAGATTAAGGAAGCCAGGGCCTTTGTCACCGGACTGGGATATTTTGAGTTCCATGTAAACGGGAAAAAAGTCAGCGATGATGTCCTGGTTCCAAACCAGACAAATTTTGGAAAGAGACCGGGTCTTGAAAAAGCAGGGATACCACTCCCCGACGATTTCAGGGAATACAGGGTAATGTACCTGGCGTATGATATTACGGATTTTCTGAAAAAGGGAGAAAACGTTCTGGGAGCCATGGTCGGCAATGGATTTTACAATGCACCCATGAACTGGACCGAATCTTACGGAACGCCCCGGTTTATAGGTCAGATTTACATAACTTATACTGATGGCTCCGAGGACATTATTGTCACTGATGAAAGCTGGAAAGCTTCAAAGAGTCCGATAGTTATGGATCTTATCTATCAGGGCGAACACTACGATGCCCGGCTTGAACAACCAGGATGGGATGCTCCGGGTTTTGATGATTCAGCATGGCAGAATGCAGCATTAAGAAAAAAGCCTGAAGGCATAATGAAGGCTCACATGTCGCCGGCAGACAAAGTTATGGAACGCCTGAAACCGGTAAACATAATTAAGAATTCAGATGGTAAGTATTATGTTGATTTCGGTCAGGAAATATCTGGATGGGTCCGGATCTCAGGTGTCGACGGAAATGCAGGCCAGGTAATTGATTTTGATTATTTATGCGAATCGGCTTCGGGAGATAACACCTACACCCTGAAAGGCGGCGGAGATGAATCATATGCCGCTCGATTCACCTGGTTCGTTTTCAGACAGGTTGTTGTAAACAACTGGCCTGGAGACCTGAGCGCCGACCAGATCACTGCTGAAGCTGTTTATACAGATGTGGAAACGACAGCAGAATTTGAGACATCAAATCCGCTATTCAACTCCATAAACAAGCTTTGGTGGAGAAGCCAGACTGATAATATGCATGGAGGAATAGCAAGCGACTGCCCGCATCGGGAAAGGTCGCCATACACAGGCGACGGACAGGTGGCATGCGTTACCGTTATGCACAATTTCGATTCAAGAGCTTTTTATACCAAATGGATTCAGGATATTGCCGGCGCCCAGATTGAAGAGACAGGGTATGTACCAAACGGAGCCCCGTGGCAGCCTGGCTGCGGAGGCGGAGTAGCCTGGGGGGCAGCCATTAACATTATGCCCTGGGAATATTTTGTTCATTATGGTGATACGAGTATGCTCAGATATACCTACAAACCCATGAAGGGCTATGTAAGGTATATGTTAACCTGGACAGATAAGGATGGCATAATGAATTCCCAAAGGGAAGGCAATAACGGCATGCCCCTGAGATGGTTCAACCTTGGCGACTGGTGCGCTCCGGACGAATTGCCGCCTGATCCGATGGTCCACACCTTCTACTTATGGCGCTGTGCTGATTTTACCTCAAAAACTGCAAAAGTACTGGGTTTCACCGGTGAGGCAAATGAATTCGCAGCTCTGGCGGAGAAAACAAAGCAGGCATTCCTGAAGAAGTACTATGATCAGGAAAAGGGAACCTATGGTAAAGGAGGAGGCAACATTTTTGCCCTGGTGATGGGAGTTCCTGCTGACCAGCAGCAGAAGGTAATTGATGCCCTGAAAAAAGATATTGCTGATGATAAGGGACACCTCGACACTGGTATCTTCGGCACCCAATTCTTCTTTGAGGTTCTGGCTGATCATGGTCTGCAGGAACTGGCCTTTGAGGCAATGAACAAAAGAACACAACCTTCCTACGGCTGGTGGATAGAACAGGGTGCAACAACCAGCTGGGAACAGTGGGATGGATCGGGTTCACGAAACCACCCAATGTTCGGCGGAGGGCTTGTCTGGTTCTACAGAAAACTGGCCGGTATGAATACCGATCCTGATAATCCCGGATACCGTAATATCATTTTCCGTCCTCAGCCTGCCGGCGACCTGAAATACGCATCCTATTCAAATCTCACCCCGTA
The DNA here is from genome assembly GCA_022709665.1 of Bacteroidota bacterium. Taxonomy (GTDB): domain Bacteria; phylum Bacteroidota; class Bacteroidia; order Bacteroidales; family VadinHA17; genus LD21. Next base: position 2,639 of record JAKLIJ010000014.1, on the reverse strand, counting down.
CGGGACCGCCGGGATACGGTGGGAAAAGAAAGAGAATAATTTTACAATGAATGTGAATATACCCGTTGGAAGCACTGCAACAGTATATGTACCTGCAAAATCTGCCAGCGTAGTGAGGGAGAACGGAAGTGTAATAAAAAAGAAGGATAAAAACATCACTTTCACCAGAATTGAAGACAACTATGCAGTTTTCAGGGTTAATTCCGGTTCATATGTATTTTCATCAACAAACTGAAGCAAATATGAGAAACCTGAATTACTTCCTGGTCTCCATTCTGCTGTTTACCGTCTTATCGGCTGCAGGGCAGAATCCTGAATCAGGAAACATTGTTATAACGAAAGCCGACCTTGAAAAAGCAGGTGAGTCAATACCAAATTCAGCCATTGGTGAACCGGTGGGTTCGGTAAAACTCTATACTCCCCGGTGGATTGAAGCAGCCAACGGCATGCCGGCATACGGTGTTGTGGAAGGATCAATCTTTTCAGTCGACCCTCAGGGATGGCCGATCAATTTTCGCATTCTTCTCCCGGCAAGCTGGTCACGCCGTTCAATGCAGGCAGGCGGAGGCGGGATAAACGGTACCATTACCGTTAGGGAAGGAAGGACACCGATGCTTGGCAGGGGATTTGCCGTCTATGGAAGTGATTCCGGACACCAGGCCGGAATGGGCGGTGCAGCACACCTGGCTTACGGTCCGGCGGGAACTTCCGGTGACGACTGGTCGCTGAATGAAGAAGCGATCCGCAACCTTGGATATATGCAGATGAAGAAGACCCACGATGCTGCAATGGTGATAATGGAGAGAATATACGGCCAACGTCCCCGCTTCAATTATTATGTCGGGGGCTCACAGGGAGGGCGCGAAGGTCTTATGGTTGCACAAAGATACCCGGCTGATTACGATGGCATCGTATCCGATGTTCCAATTGTAAACTTTTCGTCACTGATGCTTGCGCCTGAACTCATAAGGATCAGGGAAATTCCATTGGAGAACTGGGTAACGCCAGCCAAAGTGAATGCCATCAGAGCCGAATTCCTCAGGCAGTGCGACATCCTTGATGGTTTGTCTGACGGCATAATTAATAATTACATTGCATCACGTGAAATATTTGATGTCACAGACGGAAAGCCGCCTTTCGATCCCTGGTCAGCCCTGAGAGTTCCGGACGGCACCGATCCTGATCCTGATGATAAGTCGGTTAATGCCTTGCTTACAGACGGACAGATCAAAACCCTTGAATTTGTTTACAGTCCTTATAAATTCAAAAAACCGCTGGCAAACAGGGTCAGATCCTTCGGGATGTGGCTCCCCAATATCGAACCCGATGGCTTCAGAACAATCGACGGTACCCGCTATAAGGGTCAGGAGGGCGCCGGTGAAAATGCAAGAGTGCATGGCTCCCTTGGCATTCTGGGCGTGACAGCCTTCCTGATGAAAGATCTAAATGCCAATCCTTTGTCCTATAAGGAGGACAAGCAGATGCTGAAGCGCCGAAAGGAGATATCCGGATGGCTCGATGCCACTGACCCCGACCTGAGTGAGTTTTATAAACAAGGCGGCAAGATAATAATAACTGCAGGCACTCAGGATTTTGTAGCCTCCTCAGGCGCCCAGCTCGATTATTACCGGTCGCTTGTTGAAAAGATGAAGCAAAATAAACTGGATCAGTTTGCCCGTTTGTATGTTGTTCCTCAGGGAGGGCATAGTCTGGCAGGCAGAAGCTATACCAGGAACGGAGAAGGGCTGGAGGTGGAAGTGAAGAATATTCCGTCTCCTGACCAGACCGACAGGATAGATCTGTTGATTTCCTGGGTTGAGGAAGGCAAAGCGCCTGACAAAACGCTGGTTGTAAGCAATGATGGAAGCATCTGCACCGATACCGGCGTAAAAGGATATCTTCTCTGCTCCTACCCTGCCTATCCCCGGTATAAAAGCGGTGAGACGGACATGGCTTCATCATACGAAAGTACGATTCCGTAACAGGATCCGGCAGTCTGCGGGTTCAGGATCACCTTTCTCATGGATATAGTTTATGTCCCTGAAATTCATTAAATTTACTTTACTAAAACTAAATCCTGACTTGTGACGTCTCGTGAAATTAGTGCGGTCGTATTTTATAACACACTGAATATGAGTAGTAATAAATCTTAATTTTGGTTCTTACCACACTAACGCATATTTTTGTTCTGAGCGTTGAAAGAGGCCTTTCGACATGAGAATAAGTTCAGAGAATTTTGGTGCAAATCAGGTATTTAGTATATTCTTTATAGGCGGATATCTGAACTCGTAAGTTTCCCCTCCTTTCGAAGGAGGGGTGGCCCGGGCAGTGGTTTTGTACGGGCCGGAATGCGATCCCGGGCCGGGGTGGTTAATCGGTTGTTAACTTATTTTACTCTGATGAAAAGCAAAAATCTCTTTAACAGTAAATACCTTAAGCCGATCAGGTCATTCCTGAGGAATAATTCCACCTCTGCCGAAGCTGTCTTATGGACATATTTAAAATCAGCCAACATTGATGGCAGAAAATTCAGAAGGCAGCACAGTATAGGAAAGTACATTGCTGACTTTTACTGTCCGTCAGAAAAGCTTATCGTTGAACTTGATGGAGAACCTCATGGTGATCATATCCAGATTGAA
>JAKLIJ010000139.1 GCA_022709665.1 Bacteroidota bacterium | reverse complement strand
GGAAGCAGAATGATCCGTTTGCCGCCTCTCTCAGGAGCACTGCTGCAAGGGCTATCAAGGAAGAACTGGGCGCCGAAGCGGTGATAAGGGAAATAAAAGTTGAATCGAAAGTAAAGGAACCGGCACAAAAACCCAGGGAGAGGGAGATACTGCCGGGAGTAAAGAACATCATTGCGGTTTCATCGGGAAAAGGAGGTGTAGGTAAGACCACTATAGCTGTCAACCTTGCAATAGCGCTTGCGCGGAAAGGTTTTTCAGTCGGGCTTCTCGATGCTGATGTATTTGGTCCTTCAGTACCGAAGATGTTCGATGCTGAAGATTACAGGCCTGATGTAATCAGAATGAATGATACTGACATGATAGTTCCGCTTACAAGGTACGGCGTAAAGGTTCTTTCGACGGGATTCTTCGTAAGTCCGTCGGATGCAGTTATCTGGAGGGGTCCGATGGCCTCGGGCTTTCTTAAGCAGCTTATATCCCAGGGTGACTGGGGTGAGCTCGATTACCTTCTTTTTGACCTGCCTCCCGGGACCAGCGATATACATCTCACGCTTGTACAGGAAGTTCCTGTAACAGGCGTCATTGTTGTCACCACTCCCCAGGAGGTTGCACTTGCCGATGCCCTGAAAGGCATCTCGATGTTCCGCAGCAGCAAGATCAATGTACCGGTTCTCGGGCTGGTTGAAAACATGTCGTGGTTCACTCCTGCCGAGCTTCCTGAGAACAGGTATTACATCTTCGGCAAAGGGGGAGGAAGGGAACTTGCAAGAAAGACCGATGTACCTCTTCTGGGGCAGATACCTCTTGTTCAGGGAATTTGCGAGGGAAGCGACAAAGGGAAACCTGTTGTTCTGGAAGACACTGCAACAGGGAAAGCATTTATGGAACTTGCCGCTGAAGTAGTCATCAGGGTTGACAGGAGAAACAGGGAATTTTCACCTACAACAAAGGTTGAGATAAATAATCACTAAAATTAAACATCAAATTAAACAGATATGGAAGACAACAAAACCATAAGGGATAAGGTAATCGGTGCGCTTAACAGGGTAAGGCCCTATCTTCAGAATGACGGAGGCGACATAGACCTGATTGAAATAACCGATGACATGACTGTAAAGGTGAAGCTCACGGGTGCCTGCCATGGCTGCCCCTATGCTATGCAGACGCTCAAGGCAGGCGTGGAGCAGGCTATAATACAGGAGGTTCCCGAGATCAGGAAGGTGGTTTCCGCCTGAGGGTGACCACTGTCCCAATTTTGCTTACCTTTGGGATACTATACTGCGTTTTGTCAAGTTATAGTATTAAATAACATTTATTGCATTCCGGGAGGATATCATATAAATATCTGATAGCTCTGGGACTTCTACTGTTCCTTTCGGGTTGTTCCGTTGAGAAGAATACGGCAACGACACGATTTTATCATGGCCTGACTGCAAAGTACAACATATACTTCAACGGTTACGAAAGCTTCATTGAAGGAGTTCAGAAGATAAGCAGCAGTTACGAGGATGATTTCTCGGAACTCCTCAGGGTTTTCGAGAACAGCGATAAATCGACTGTATCGTTGGTTTCCTCAAATATGGAAACTGCGATCCAGAAAGCCTCCAAGCTGATATCGCTCAAGTCGATCACGGCCCGGCCGGAGATTGATGCCCGCAAGGATCTCTCCGAAAATGAAAAGGCCCTGCTTGAGATGAAGGAATTCAATGAATGGGTCGACGACAGCTATTTTCTGATAGGAAAAGCAAGGTTCTACAAACATGAATTCAATGAAGCGGAATCGGTTTTCAACCATTGCATCTCCGAGGCAAATGATCCGCTCATTAAGACGGAATCGTCGGTCTGGCTGGCCAGGATAAACTGTGAAAGAGGCAACTACACTGAAGCCTTAAGGCTTCTTAATGAGACCGTTCCGGAACCAGGGTCGCCTAAAGCCCTCAGGGCCTTTTACCAGATGACAATGGCTGATGTGCTTATCAGGCAGAAAAAATACGGGGAAGCAGCCGAGTCTCTCAGCTCTTCGCTCGGATTAATTTCGGGAAAAAGACCTAAATACCGTCTGACTTACCTTCTTGCCCAGCTTTATGAGAGAATGGGCGATTCGCAGAGGGCCATTTCAACTTACCGGGATGTTGTAAAAATGAACCCTCCCTATGAGGTGGAATTCAATGCCCGTATAAACATAGCAGGTGTTTTTGATGTCAACTCGGGTGATCCTGCAGAGATCCTGAAGGAACTGGAAAGGATGCTGAAGGATTCAAAGAACAATGATTTCCGTGACCAGATCTACTTTGCCATCGGGAATCTGATGAAGAAGGAGGGCAATGTGAAGGAGGCCCTCGGGTATTACAGTAAATCGGCAGGAGCTGTATCGGGAAACCGGAACCAGAAGGGTAAATCGTACCTTGCCCTTGCTGAATACTGGTATGCTGTCCCCGACTACATGAAGGCGGGAATGTTTTACGACAGCACAGTATATTTCCTTGAGGAAAGCTATCCGGATTACAACAGGCTTCAGGCGCTTTCACGCGATCTTAATGAACTGGTTTCACATCTGACTGTTATCCAGACTCAGGACAGTCTTCAGAGAGTGGCATCTATGACTGAAAATGAAAGGACCAGTCTTATAGCAGGGATCATAGCTGAAATTACCAAAGCTGAAAGCGAGGGCAGGACTTCGGAGTATTCCGACAGGGCTAATATTGGACAGTATTATGAAAATGCCAGAAGGTTCCAGGACAATATAGAACAGGAGGGCAAATGGTATTTCTACAATCAGACAGCCCTTTCTTTCGGACGTACCGAATTCCGGAGAAGATGGGGTGACAGAAGGCTCGAGGATAACTGGAGAAGGTCGAACAAAACGAGGATAGCAACTCAGCAGGCAGCAGGGATTGCTGAAGAGAACGGGAAAACACAGGCTGATTCGTCCGGACCTGCCATGGATTACAAGAAGCCTGAATACTACCTTATAAATCTGCCGTTGAGTGATTCTCTTCTCAGAATATCGGATGAAAAGATAGCATCTGCCCTTTTCAATTCCGGAAAGGTTTTTGAAGAGAGAATAGCCGACAGGGAAAAGGCGGCGGAATCGTATGAAGCGCTGCTCACAAGATTTCCGTCAAATGTCCTGGTGCCTGAAGCGCTTTACAGCCTGTATAACCTTTACAGGGAAAATAACGCCGCCAGGGCTGAGGTGGCGCGTCAGAGGCTTCTCGAGAAATATCCTGACAGTGAATTTGCAAAGATCCTGTCGGATCCTGATTACTACAAAAAGAAGATGGCTGAGATAAGATTGTCTGAACAGCTTTATAAAGAGGCATTTGACCGATATAAGGCTGAAGATTTTGTTTCTTCATCATCACTTTGCGACAGTGTCCTTACCGCAAATCCGGCCGGCTCTCTTGCCCCGAAGTTCATGCTTCTGCGAGCTTATTCCGTTGCAAGGACAAGCGATGAAAGAGCTTTCAAGGAAGAACTGAACCTTCTTATTAAGACGTGGCCAGGCACTGAAGAGGCAAAGAGAGCTTCAGAACTGTCTTCCTGGCTCAACCAGCAGCTTCCGGAGCTGAAGATTGAAGAGGATAAGCAGATAGCTTCGGAGATCTATGTCGCCGACACGTTGTCTCCCTATACCTTTATGGTCATCATCATGGACCGTGCTTTCAACATAAATCAGGCCTCATTCGACGTGATAAGCCATAATATCGACAACTACACCGACGGGAATTACCGGACCGAAGCCGTGCTGGCCGACAACAGGTATGTCCGTATTTCAGTCTCAGGCTTTTCCGGCAACCGGGCAGCCTGGGAATATTTCAACTCCTTCAATTCCGGAAGTATCATAAGAAACACCTCAGGCGCCCGTATTATGACCTTCCTCATCAACGAGTCAAACCTCAGGAAGCTTGAAGAGGACAAAAATCCCGAACGATATTTTCTTTTCTTTAACGAAAATTACCTGAAAGGACAAAAGAATAGGTAATTTTACATCCTGAATATAAAATCAGAGATGAGAAAGATCAGAATTTTATGGACCGATGACGAGATAGAGGTTCTGAAGGCGCATGTTTTGTTTTTGAGGGAGAAGGGATATGAAATGGATACCTGCACCAATGGCATCGACACAGTTGATCTCGTCCGCCATAATCCTTACGATCTGATATTTCTTGATGAAAGCATGCCCGGACTCAGCGGTCTGGAGACTCTTAAGCTGATCAAGCAGATAAGGAACGATCTGCCGGTGGTGATGGTTACCAAGAACGAAGAGGAAGGTATTATGGAGGCAGCTATCGGTTCGGAAATGGCCGATTATCTTATCAAGCCGGTAAAGCCCAACCAGCTGCTTCTTGTGGTAAAAAGGATAACCGAACAGCGAAGGCTGATAACCGAAAAGACGACAACAAACTACAGGGAGGAATTCGGTACTATCGGAAACCTTATATCCTCAGCCCGAAGCCCGGGTGACTGGACCGACCTCTACAGGAAGATCACATTCTGGGAATCGGAGCTTGAGAAATCCACCGATCCGGGAATGGCGGGAATACTTAAGATGCAGGAAAATGACGCAAACAACGCTTTTGTTAAATACATTACCTGCAATTACCAGTCGTGGCTCGATCCGGAAGCTCAGGACAAGCCGGTGCTGTCTCCTTCACTCTTCTCAAAGAAGGTATTTCCCCATGTCAATCAGGGAAGACCTGTGTTTTTCATTCTGATCGACAACCTGAGGTTCGACCAGTGGAAGATGATAGCATCAGAACTTGCAGGAATCTACAGGGTTATTGAAGAAGACATCTATTTCAGCATACTTCCCACAGCC
>JAKLIJ010000138.1 GCA_022709665.1 Bacteroidota bacterium | reverse complement strand
GGAAAGGGTTAACAACGCGATGGGAGAAGCCACACGTTTCAATGCCCTGTACAGGGAATATGTAAAGGCGCCTGAAGTAACAAAGAAAAGGCTTTATCTCGAGACGCTCGCGAATGTGCTTCCCAAGATTGGGAACAAGGTAATTACAGATGAGAAAGGGAGCAATGTTCTTCCGCTTCTCCAGATGCAGTTTGACAAGAAATAAACTCCGTCCATTATGAATAAGAAATACATTAAAATACTGATTCAGTCAGCGGTAGTGCTGGCAGTCCTTATAATTGTACTTAACACCGTTTTCAAGGTCAGGGAAACAGAGCAGGTTGTCATAACCCAGTTCGGAAAGCCTGTGGGTGAACCTAAAACCACCCCGGGTTTGAAACTGAAGGTTCCGTTTATCCAGAAGACCAATTATTTTGAAAAGAGGTTTATGGAATGGGATGGTGATCCCAATCAGCTTCCCACAAAGGACAAGAAATTCATTTTCGTCGAAGCTTATGCCCGCTGGCAGATAACCGATCCCCTGCAGTTTTTCAAAAGGCTTACCGATGAAAGAGGAGCGTTGTCGAGGCTTTCGGACATCCTCGACGGGGAGACACGCGACTATATTGCAAATCATAATCTCGAGGAGGTTGTCCGCTCGACCAACAGGGTTCCCACACCATCTGGTTCTATTGGAGAGGAAGTGGGTGACACGCTTTCGGATATCAGTACGGGGAGGCTCGACATCCAGAAGCTGATCCTTCAGTCGGCAAATGAGAAGGCAAGTGATCTGGGAATTATCATTCTTGATGTCAGGATCAAGCGGCTCAATTATGTTGAGGAGGTCAAGACACAGGTGTATGAGAGGATGAAGAGTGAACGCTACAGGATTGCTGAGAAATTCAGGTCGGAAGGCGCGGGGGAGGCTTCAAGGATAAATGGTGAGAAAGAAAGGGACCTGAAGGCAATCCAGTCGGAAGCTTACCGTAAAGCCGAAGAAATAAGGGGACAGGCTGATGCCAGGGCCACTGCGATCTATGCAAACGCCTACGACCAGTCGGCAGCGTCACGAAGTCTCTACAGCTTTATGAAATCGATGGAGACCTTTGAAAAGACATTTGATACCACTACGACGGTTATTCTTTCGACAAGGAGTGAATTATACAGATATCTGATCGATCCGGAATAGCCCGGAAAGATGCATGGAAACATGATTTGCTTCCTGTGATGGATGATGACGGGAGCAGTCGGTTTCTATTCTGTTTCCATGCGTTTTTTTGCCTCGATATACCACAGGAGTTCCTTTACCAGTTTAGTACCTCGCTTGTCAGTGCTTTCCCTGTCTGCTGGCTTGCCTGTCTGATCGAAATCACGTTCGATATAGGGGATTCTCAGGGTGGCCGGAATTGTCAGCGCACCGATTTTCCAAAGGGAGAACAGCATGGATGTTACTGACTGGCTTCCGGCAAAGGGTCCGTCGGAAACACAGATAAAGGCTACCGGCTTGCGCCGCCATTCGGTAGTAAGAAGGTCGGTGGCATTTTTGAGGCTGGCAGGATAGCCGCCGTTGTATTCCGGCAGGATAATTATAACACCGTCGGCCGAGCTGATCTTTTCTGCAAAATCGAGAGCAGCAGGGGAGGGAGTTTCCTGGAATTTCAGCCTTTCATGGAAGAGAGGGAAATTATATTCCAGGAGGTCAATAAACACCGGCTCTCCGAGTTCTTCCCTCTTTATCAGTTCGTTAATCCACAGGGCAATCCTTTGGCTGTTTCTGCCTTTTCTAATGCTGGGTGATATAACTGCTATTTTGAACATGAGTAATGATTTCAGGTTTTTATCGCCCCGGAGTGACACTTCCGCTAGGGCTGTTTTGTCCTTTTATAGTTCTCGATCAGCGTGACACCCGGATAGCCGATTTCAGCAAGTTCGGGGTAGTACGGGAATGTTTCCTCACGCGAGTAGAATCCGGTGACGATTACGTGGTAATAATCGTATTGTTTCACTATCTCGACCGGCAGACCGAGTTTCAACATTATTCTTCTCTGGGCTTTCAGTGCCTGTGCCTCCCTGTGGTAGATTGCAACCTGGAGTGCGACGGAAGGTTCGGAAAAGGCTGGTCTTCCTTCGAGGACAGAGTCTGAAGGTTTCTGACCGTAAACAGTGACAGACCTTTCGGGGATCACCGGGATCCTGGTCACTGTTACTGGTTGTCTCACTGCCGGTTCTTCAGTTTCTGCCGGTTCTTCAGGTACCGGAGTTACAGTTCTCACTGTCCATTCATCCTCCAATGGAAGATCTCCGTATTTTGGATCAAGATCCTTGATTGCTTCGAGGATGACAGGATCGAGTACAGGCTGCTGAGGCGTTTCAAGCCTGTAATATTTGTCAGTGATGCGGGTAACGGGCTGTTCGCCGAGCGGGGCGGTAAGATACCTTCTCAGGGCTGCCGCATCGCTGCCAAGCCTGAATGCGTCGAGCTGCATTTCGGCTCTTTCCGCAGGGGTAAGCGGGCGCTCTCTTTCCGTGACGGTTTCCCTTATCCTGGCTATGGAATCCTCTCTTGTGACCAGGATCCTCTCCTGTTGCATTGCAAGAAGCCTTATTATCCAGAGTTCCTTGAATCCAAGCTTGTTAAGCTTGATGACATTTTCATCGACCTCGGCCCTTGTGGGAAGATCGAGAATGCGAACCCTGTAATAATCGCCTGCTATTGTTATCTGAACATCTTTTCCGAGTTCACGTTCAAGCATTCTCTCAAAACCTTCGGCATACGACTTGCTCTTGAATGCTCCGATCTGGATTGCCCAGCTGTCTTCTGTTATTGTATAGACTTCCTCTGTCAGTTCATGGAGGATCAGGTAGGAGGTGTCGGTTGTGACAACCGGTTTTACAGGTATTTGTGGTTCTTCAGTCTCAGGGACGATGGTATCAGCAGGTATTCGGGTCAGAAGAAAATCGAGCCCGTCGGCAATATCGCCATCAATTTTTCCTGTTATCTTAAAATCAATGGATTTGGGTTCGGCGATCATCCCCAGGGTACGGAGCTGAATGGTATCAACCATGGCGGTATATTTTCCGGCCGTAAGTCCGAAGTAGCTGTAATACCCGTCGTCTTCAGTTATTGTCTTTCCTGCTGGTTTCAGCTTATCATCGGCGAAATTTACAATTATTCTTCCCTGGCCTCTCTTTTCACCGTCGCTTCCGAAGTAAACATATCCGGTAGCCTCTCCGGCAAGGCTTACCGGAACTTCAATCTCCTTAAGTATATTCGGATCAACAGCTACACTGTAGGTAAGCTTTGCCAGTCTCCATGAGATATTTTCAAACGAGTTGGGATCGAGTTCTATGAAACATTTGGTGTAAGATTCAAGGCCTGTTATTCTGATAGTTGTATCGCGGTCATTTATAATGACGCGTCCGCCGTTTGAGTGCAGGTTAAGACCGGGGGCCTTTGGTTCACCCGGATCTTTTTTACCGTTGGCATTAGTGTCGATGTAAGGAATCACTGAGATACCTCCGCGGCCGACATTGGTCCGGTTATCCGCAGCAACGTATTTTGTCTTCTTGTCGCGGATCAGGCTTCCGCGTGCATATTCGACAAAGCTTGTTCTGTCGTTGTACTGCCTTACAGAGGCTCCCGTCTGGGCGAATGAGAAATCATATCTTAATCCTGCTTCTGCCATATTAAGTTTGTTCCGGAAGTTTCTCTCGTACGACAGGTGCAGGAATCCGTTCTTCAGAATACGCTTTTCCATTCTGGCTTTGGCCGAGAAGAGCTCTTTATCCGTATATCCATACTGTGCCTGAGGCATCATTACAAAACCACCGGGAAGTCTGAAAGCCAGGGAAAGGTTACTGTATAAATAAGGTTTTACCTCATCGATGAACATGGCATAGGTGGTAAGGTTGGTCCCCACACCGAACAGTGAGCCTGAGATAAGCCATTCACCGGTTGTGTATTTTGAGTTGGGCAGAACGATCTGGTAAAACGAGAGGCGCTGGAATGAAGATAACTTGCCGATCCTGAGTGGGACAGAAAGGGTAGCCTTGCGTTCTTCCCTGTAGTTGTAGAAAATGGCTTTCTGTTCCTTGTCATAAAGGGTGTAATTAAGGTCGAGCTGCATATTTGAAGGAAGCCTGTAAGAGAGGGTTCCTTTTGACCTGACACCTGGTGCGAACTCACCGAAAAGAAGGAGATTATTTGTTAATCTCAGTGAAGCATTGAAGTATGGCATGAAAGGCTGTGAGCTTATTGAGGACAGGTATTCTGCTCCGCCTCCGACAGTAAGGCTTTTTGTGACGCCGTAATTTATGGCGGCCTTTGAAAATCTGCTGGCAAGAGTATCCTCCACAATCCCTGCACTGACAGTATATTCAAGAGTTTTGGCCGGAAGGAAGTTGTAAGGGATACTGATATTCTGCTCACGTGTCCTTTCCTCGCCCCAGGGGCCGTAAAATTTGAGTTTTATAATGGAGTTGCCATAAACGAGGGGGATCTCGAAATTGTAGAAACCCGATGCGTCAGCTTCCTTGTAATCGACCAGTATATTATTAACGTATAGTTCAACAATCCAGCCCGGCTCTGTTTTATCGCTAAGGTTATAAGTCCCGAAAGATCTGCGGTATGTTGTGGGAGTGTTTGTAAACTGGACGCCTATCACCGGATTATAGATCGAAGAAATTGCATTGGTATTGATCTTTCCTGCCATAATCTGGCGGAGAGGAGCAAAATCGTTATTTACATACCGCCACTGATAGTATTGCTGTTTTGCATTTAATCCTTCCAGACTGTTGTAGTAAAGTGAAGCAGTAGCTTCGCCTCCGGCGAGCATTGTTCCGAGAGCAAGATT
>JAKLIJ010000137.1 GCA_022709665.1 Bacteroidota bacterium | reverse complement strand
GTAGTAAATTTGAAGCTCGAAAATAATAAGGAATTTCAACCGGAAATCACATGGGAAGGATCATAGCTATTGCGAATCAGAAGGGTGGAGTGGGGAAGACGACAACGGCAATAAACCTGGCTGCCAGTCTGGCAGCCCTTGAAAAGAAGGTCATAATTATTGATGCTGATCCTCAGGCAAATGCCACCAGCGGGATTGGAATTGACACACGCCAGGTTAAGTCGACCGTGTATGACTGCCTCGTTGACGGAAAGGAGCCCGCTGATGCCGTAATGGTGACCAATGTCGAGAACCTTTCAATTATGCCGTCCAACATAGATCTTGTAGGTGCAGAAATTGAGATGCTTGAAATGCCTGAAAGAGAAAAGATACTTAAAAAAATTCTTTCAGCGATTTCCGGAAATTACGACTATGTTATTATAGACTGTTCCCCGTCGCTCGGACTGCTGACCGTAAATGCCCTCACCGCAGCCAACTCAGTGATCATACCTGTGCAGTGCGAGTATTTTGCTCTTGAAGGCCTGGGCAAACTTCTGAATACCATAAAAATAATCCAGGGCAACCTGAATCCCGATCTCGATATTGAAGGTTTCCTTCTTACTATGTACGATTCCAGGCTCAGGCTTTCTAACCAGGTTGCCGAAGAGGTAAACAAGCATTTCCAGCAGATGGTGTTCAAAACAATCATCCAAAGGAATGTCAAGCTTTCTGAAGCTCCCAGTTTCGGGCAGCCTGCAATACTTTATGATGCCGATTCGAGAGGAACTGTAAATTACCTCAATCTTGCCAAGGAGCTGATAGAAAAGCATGATCCCGACGGAAAATAATCTGTTAACCGAATTGCCATGACAAAAAAGAATGCATTAGGAAGAGGGCTCGGAGCGTTGATTGATGGGGTTGAGAAAGAGGTACTTGAGAGAAAAGTAGAACCCAATATGGATATAGCAATCGATTCAATAGACGGCAATCCATTTCAACCAAGGAGCCATTTTGACGAAGCGTCGCTCGAGGAACTTGCAGCCTCAATTAAGAAGCTGGGCATAGTCCAACCCTTAACCGTAAGGGAGGCAGCCTCGGGCCGTTACCAGCTCATTGCCGGCGAAAGGCGTCTCAGAGCCGCAAGACTGGCAGGTCTGACCCATGTGCCGGCTTATATAAGAACTGCCGATGACCAGGCAATGCTCGAACTCGCACTTGTGGAAAACATCCAGCGGGAGGATCTCGATGCCATGGAAGTAGCTATCAGCTTCCAGCGACTGATTGAGGAATGCCGCCTGACACAGGAACAACTAAGCGACAGGGTGGGAAAACAACGTTCAACCATATCCAATTACCTCAGGCTCCTGCGCCTGCCTGCTGAAATACAACTGGGAATCCGGAACAAGAGTATCATGATGGGACATGCCCGTACCCTTGTTAATATTGAGAACCCCAAAACCCAGATGGATGTCTACTACCGCATCATCAATGGCGACCTCTCCGTAAGACAGGTCGAGGAACTGGTAAGATCACTGCAGTCCATGACAATAAAGGATCCGGCAAAAACTGAAAGGAAAAAGAAACTGAACGAGGATTTCAAGCAACTTTCAGAACACCTTAACCGGATCTTCTCAACAAAGGTCAACTTCAAAATCAATGAACAGGGAAAGGGAAAGATAGTTATTCCCTTCGAGAATCCTGAAGAGATGGAGCGCATTTTGGGGCTCTTTGACCGTCTTAACTATTGAATTTAATTATATTTGTCGCTCCGGTCCCGCCTACGGCTGGGGAAAAAGCCGGATTCTGCTGGTTTTGAGAACAATTGAGAAAATAAAAATTATTCTCATCGCGTTATTTTTTTGTGTACCGGCTGTTTCACCGGCACAGGATACTGTCGTTGTTGAAAAGCCTGCCAGAAGAGTGTTCCAGCCTGAGCCTATGAAAGCCACAATGCTTGCAGTTGCATTTCCGGGGTTCGGCCAGGTCTATAACAGGAAGTACTGGAAGATACCATTCGTCTACGCAGGGTTTGGCGGACTGGCTTACAGCGTGGGTTTTAACAGCAGCAAATACAATGAAATGATGAAGGCTTATCAGGATTTCACAGACAAAATACCTGAAACCGACAGCTATATCGGACTTGTCAAGGGAGCTGATCCTTCTGAATATGATCCTGTCCTTCACCCTGATACGTATAAAATGTCTTCCAAATCGTGGGTTGAGGATAACCTCCTCAAAGCCGTCGATTATTACAAACAGTATCGCGACCTGAGCTATATCGGAGTGGCTGCCTGGTACCTTCTGACCGTCCTTGACGCAAACGTTGATGCCAGCCTTGCCAATTTCGACGTCTCAGATCAGCTCGACCTGCAGGTCGCTCCCCTGAATCCGCCTGTGCCGGGTGTTGCCGGAGCAGGCATTAACTTTAGTCTTGTCTATAACTTTTAATCTAATGACCGGAAGAAAAATGAAAATAAAAAAATCAGTTGTTGGCTTCCTCCTGGCTCTCCTGTTCACAAACTCTTACGCAATAAACGATACTATAATCCTTAATTCAGAGATATATTCAGAAAAGATATCTGCCGACCTCGACAGCCTTGTAAACAGCTGGTATGTCAGACTGGCGATGCAGGGACATATAAATGACTTCATGAGCGATTCGGTCGGAATTGAGTATCCCGATTCCGTCTACAAGGAAAGGATAGGCAGGATCTATTCACTGATGAAACTTCCATACAACAGCATAATCAGGAATCATATTCATGTCTATACCGTCAGGCAGAGAAAACAGTTCAGCGCTGTTCTCGGCCTGTCCGACTATTACTTCCCCCGGATAGAAGATATTTTTGACTCCTACGGCCTTCCTGCAGAGCTGAAATATATGGCTGTGATTGAATCGGCCCTTAATCCGAACGCTGTCTCACGTGTAGGAGCCACCGGACTCTGGCAGTTCATGTACAGCACCGGAAGAAGTTACGGCCTGACCATTAATTCGCTGGTCGACGAGAGAAGGGATCCTATCAAGGCTACTCACGCTGCTGCCAGGTACATTAAGGACCTGTACAAGATTTACAACGACTGGATTCTTGTAATAGCGGCCTATAACTGCGGCCCGGGCAATGTGAACAAGGCAATAAGACGATCAGGCAATAAAAAGGATTACTGGGATATTTACTACAGGCTTCCACGGGAGACCAGAGGTTATATCCCCCAGTATGTAGCCGCGGCTTATGCAATGAACTACTATGCTGAACACAGGATAAAACCTCTCCCCCTCAATATACCCGTCGCCACCGATACCATCATGGTAAACAGGGATATCCATCTTACTCAGATATCAGAAGTAATGGGCATTCCCATGGGAGAACTGAGAGCGCTCAATCCCCAGTACCGGACCGGACTTGTGCCAGGATCATCAAAACCACTTTCCCTTACTCTTCCCATGAACCACCTGGGCGATTTTATCGACCTCAACGATACTATCAGAAACTACAAGCCCGACCTGTACCTGACCAGGGTCAACCAGACAGCCGACCCGGCCCGTTCATCATATGCGCCCCCTGACGTAAAAGGTAAAACAAAACTTATTTATACTGTGAAGGACGGCGATAACCTGGGATTTATTTCCGAATGGTACCGCGTAAGCCTGTCCGACCTCAGGTACTGGAACAATATCTACAGAAATACGATCAGGGTAGGCCAGAAGATCGCAATCTATGTCGATCCTTCCAGGGCAGGCGACTACTCGAAGATTAATGATATGACCTTTGCCCAAAAACAGGCCTCAGTAGGAAAAACTGCAGCGCCTGCCCAGGCTGTGAGCTTCATGCCTCAGGTACAGAATGGAGACTTCGTTACTTATACTGTACGTTCGGGTGATACGATCTGGGATATTGTAAAGAAGTTCGAAAACGTAAGCACTACTGATGTGCTTCAGCTGAACAGCATCAGCGATCCGTCAAGGATAAAAGTCGGACAAGTATTGAAAATTAAGAAGAAGAGCTGATCCCTATCAACCCGATGCGCCCCTTAAGATCATTTTTGCTTTTACTGATCTATCTCGTCTGTTTTGCAGGTCTTTCATACATCCTGCCCTGGGACGCAGGTCTTCCGACAGTCAAAAATTTCCTCCCCGGGATTCTGTTTCAGTCCGATTCAAACGGCCGCCCTGATGACAGGGGAAACGGAAACGGTGAATACCATGAGACGGCTGTCCCTCCGGCGCTAATCCCGGCAACAATTCCTGAAGCTGATTCTGCCGCTGCCGATACTATCGCTCCACCCCGCGACCCCATGTCGGTATTCCTCGACGGACTGAACCGTTCCCGCACTGAACAGGTGAGAATCCTTTATTACGGAGACTCCCAGATAGAGGGCGACAGGATAACTTCATACCTCAGACGCTACCTCAGAAAGGAACATGGAGGTACCGGCCCCGGACTGATGCTTCCCGTAATGCCTGTAACCTATACCCGGTCATTCTATGTAAGGGCTTCATCAAACTGGAAAAGATACAATTACCTTTCATTCCGCAACGGTGAGATATCTCACAACGATCTCGGCCCATTCATGGCTTTCTGCAGGTACATGCCCGAGGGTTCGGTATCACCATCCAGGGTGAAATCGTGGATAAGGATAGTCCCCTCTGTCCTCGCCGACAGATCCGAATCACAGTTTGATTTTTTGAGGATCTTCTACAGAAACAGCCAGGGTGATGTGAAGATAGAAGTGAAAGCCGGCGACAATCCGGTTATGACAGATACCCTTAAGTCAACAGAAGATATTGCCGAGTATGTTTGCCCCCTGTACAACGCCCGGAATATCCTTATAGATTTTTCCGGAAACACAAGTCCCGATCTTTACGGAATAAGCATCGAAAGCCCGACAGGGATAGTGGTCGACAACATTCCGCAACGAGGAAGCGCCGGGCTTGAATTTACCATGGTCGGTGAGGACAACCTCGAACAGGCCT
>JAKLIJ010000136.1 GCA_022709665.1 Bacteroidota bacterium | reverse complement strand
CTCGCACCTCAGGTTCAGCAGTCCGGTGCTGCTTGTTTCAGGAGTACACGAAAACAGGATGAGGGGTAAAATAACAATCAGGATCAGTCTCATAATTCAGGGTATTTTCAAAGCTTGCAAGTAAGTAATTTGGATAATGCAAAATAAGAATAATTCCTGAAAATGTAAGATGAACCCTCTGTGTCTCCAAAGGTTTAAAGAAGGCCTGACGGCTTATTACCCCACTGAGTCTTCCCCGGCAGGCTGCAAGGGAACGACCGGGATAGTACAGATGACAAGAGTTGCATCCTTTACCTTATTATTTAAGGGTAAGAGAAGGGACAGGATTTAAAGTAATTATGGCAGACTTTATCGGCTACCACGCAAAGGTCTGGCGTGTTTTTCTGTGGTTTTTCTTCCCGTTATCCCTGTTGTTTTTCCATGCAGGTTTTTTCCCGGGAAATGCCCTGGCTCCTCGTTCTTCATTCTTTTCCTGGGCGATCTGAACAACAACCCTTTTGCCCATGTATTTTGCTTTTTTCATCGCTCTTATCAGGTCGTCTGAATAAGCTTCTTCTACTTCAAAAAATGAAAAATCCCTGTAAAGGTCTATCTTTCCGATAGGTACCTTCATGCCCCTTGTGTTGGAATTTATAAGGCTTATCAGCTGATCGGGGAAGAAATCGTCGGCTTTGCCAAAATTGATAAAGAGTCTGGCATAACCTTCCCCGCTCTGGCCATGGGAGCCTTTCTTCACTGTTCTGCTCTTTCTTTCTTCTTTTTGAGGAACCGGATCAATAATGTCCTCTTCATTGCGGTAATCGTCGAGGAACCTGTCGAACTCCAGGGAAACAACGCGTCTGATCAGTTCATCCCTGTCGAGACTTTCGAGTTTTGTCCTGATCTCAGGCAGGAGTTTCTCAATTTCCTTATGTCCTGTTGTCACATTCTCGAGCTTTTCAACCCAGCGAGAAAGCTGTTTTCCGCAGATCTCGCTTCCTGTCGGTACAGGGATAAGATTGAATGACCTGTTCAGCATTTTTTCGATACGGTGAAGATTGTTCTTTTCACGAAGATGCACGAGTGAAACTGAAATTCCTTTTTTACCTGCTCTTCCGGTACGTCCGCATCTGTGGGTATAGACTTCTGTGTCGTCGGGAAGACTGAAATTGATCACATGTGTCAGGTCATCGACATCAAGTCCGCGGGCTGCAACGTCGGTGGCAACGAGCAGACTTATATTGCGCAGCCTGAACTTGTTCATGACAGTGTCGCGCTGACCCTGCGACAGGTCACCGTGCAGGGCATCGGCATTGTAACCGTCGTTCATAAGCCTTGCCGCCACATCCTGAGTTTCCTTGCGGGTACGGCAGAAGATTATTGCGTATATATCGGGCTCTGAGTCGGCAAGACGCTTCAGCACCTTGTATTTGTCCTTCGCGTGAACCACGTAGTAGTTGTGGCTTACATTTTCAGCAGATGCGTTCTTCCTGCCGATGAGCACCTCGACCGGATCGTTCATGTATTTCCTGGCAATGGAAGAGATCTCCTTCGACATGGTAGCCGAAAAAAGCAGGGTCCTTCTGTTTACCGGAACCTCTTCGAGGATTTCATTAATGCTGTCGAGAAAACCCATGTTGAGCATTTCATCGGCTTCATCCAGAATAACTGTCCGGACTTCCGAAAGTTTTGCGGCCCTTCTTCCGATAAGGTCGATAAGACGTCCGGGTGTTGCAACGATGATATGAACACCACGTTTCAGCTCCCTTATCTGGTTGTCAATTGAGGCGCCGCCATAAACGGCAAGGATCCTGAGACCACCGGTATGCTTTGAATAATTGTTAAGATCGTTAGTGATCTGCATGCATAATTCCCTGGTAGGGCATAATATAAGAGCCTGTGTGGCTGATTTTTCGGTATCTGTTGCCAGAACAAGCGGCAGACCGAAAGCAGCCGTTTTCCCGGTGCCGGTTTGCGCAAGGGCAATAATGTCAGTGTCGTTTCCCAGCATCATGGGAATAACCTTTTCCTGGACAGGCATAGGAGTGGTAAATCCGAGTTCTTCAATTGATCTCAGGATGCCGGGAGTAAATCCCATTTCTTCAAATTGTATCATTAATTATTTTTATTCGTGGCTCCGGGAGCGGTCGATTTATATTCCCGGCTGAAGTGAACTCAAATGCAGACAGGTTTAAATGCGTGAAAACGCTTCTTGGAAATCACTTTGTTAACAAGGGCGCAAAAGTAATCAAAATTTCCTGATCCGGAAACAGATATGATTTATTTAAAAACAATTCCTTTTTAGCTTACGGGAGAGTGGTCTGTTCCCTGAAAAGCCTTACATTGATAGCCGAGATGCCCCTTGGCCCTTTACCTTTTTCAAAAGAAACTATGTTGTCTTCCTTTACGGGCTCCTGAACATCGCTGGCATGGAAAAACAGCCTCTGGTCAGATTCCAGGTCACGGATGAATCCAAAACCTTTTGAATTATTGTAGAAGGTAACAATACCTTTCCTCTGATAATCGGGAGATTCTTCCGCACTGGTCCTGACAACCTGTATCTCGATATCCTCAGCAACCACTTCCTGTTTCTTTCTTCCCGGATCGGGGGGAGTTGAGGTTATAACTCCGAACTCATCGACATAGGCAATCATATCGTCGAAACTGCTTTTTTTGCCCTCGCTTTTCTTCAGGGCACGTTTTTTTTCCTTTTCCTTCCTCTTTTTATCCTTCTTGTTCCTTACTTCCTTTTTGCCTGCTGTCTCCTGAGATCTTCCCATAAATGATTTTTTGTTAGTTGAATATGTACCCGTTCCGGATGATGATGGATGCAAAGATACTCAAAAAATCAATGCATCCTGTTTTTCAGCAACTCCGGCTGCGTTCTTCCTGAAATCCTGATCAATTATTTATGTGCTATGCGATTAAAGTTGTCAGGGTTCGAAATTCCGGATATCTTTGCTGTTTATTTGGTATTCAGGATACTAAACAATCGTTGCTATGATCAAAAAAAACACAATACTCGATTTCCTCAGAAACATAGAGCTTTTCAGAAATCTCGATGAATCCGAACTCGAACAGCTCTCCCGGAGTGTCACCGAAAAACATTGCGATGCCGGAGAGATACTATTCAGGGAAAACAGTCCAAGGGAAGATATATTCATAATTTTTGACGGAGAGGTAGAGCTCTTCAAAAGGGATCCTTACGGTGTCGAGGTCAGGCTGGCCCTTTTCAGCAGGGGGGATTTCCTTGGAGAGGGTATTCTGGATCGCGGATCGGTGCATTCAACTTCGTCGAGAGCGGTCAGGAAGACCATTCTTCTCGATGTAAACCGTGAATTCTTCAGTTATAGTGCCGGTACAACACTCAAAATACTTTCCAACATAACAGGGATCGTCTCGAGGAGGATGCGAAATGCCAACACAAGGATGATGAACCCTGCTGCCCAGTACATATCCGGTAAAAACCGTACGGAAAGCGATCTGCTCGGCGAGAGAGAGGTGCCGTATGAATCATATTACGGAATCCAGACTCTCAGGGCAGTGGAAAATTTCAACATTACGGGCATCACTCTAAGCTTTTTCCCCTCGCTTATTGAGGCTTTGGCCATGGTGAAGGAATCGGCTGCCGAAGCCAACTTCCGCCTGGGACTCCTCGAACCTGCCATAAAGGACGCTATTGTTCTGGCCTGCAGGGAGATCAGATACGGGAAATATCACAATCACTTTGTGGTCGACATGATACAGGGAGGAGCAGGAACTTCAACCAATATGAATGCCAACGAGGTTATCGCCAACCGCGCACTTAAGATACTGGGCCATAAGAGGGGAGAATACAAGTACTGTCACCCCAACAACCATGTGAACCTTTCGCAGTCGACTAACGACGCTTATCCGACAGCTGTCAAGATAGCGCTTCACAATTCAAACAAGAACCTTGTAAGCGTGCTTACAAAGCTCGCTGCGTCGTTCAGGAAGAAAGGAGAGGAGTTTTCACAGGTCATTAAGATGGGAAGAACTCAGCTTCAGGATGCCGTCCCTATGACACTGGGACAGGAGTTCGAGGCTTATGCCGTTACCCTTGAAGAGGAGATCGAAAGGCTCAACCAGAATGCTAAACTCTTCCTCGAGATAAACATGGGAGCAACTGCCATCGGAACCGGTATCAACACTGAACCCGGCTATGCGGAACTGGTTCTTAAATACCTGAGGAAGACTTCGGGGCTGAATCTGGTCCTTTCATCAAATCTTGTTGAGGCAACCCAGGACACAGGGTCTTTCGTGATGTATTCGTCTGCAGTGAAGAGACTCGCTGTAAAGCTGTCGAAGATATGTAACGATCTCAGACTCCTGTCGTCAGGTCCCAGGGCGGGTTTCAACGAGATCAACCTTCCCCCCATGCAGCCCGGTTCCTCAATAATGCCCGGAAAGGTAAATCCGGTTATCCCGGAGGTCGTTAACCAGATAGCTTTCAAGGTCATAGGCAATGACCTTACTGTAACCATGGCATCGGAAGGCGGACAGCTCGAACTGAATGTGTTCGAGCCGGTAATAGTCCATAGTATTTTCGAATCGGTGGAAATGCTGATTAACGGCATGAACACTCTTCAGCACAGGTGCGTGAATGGGATAACGGCAAACGAGCAACGTTGCCGCGACATGGTCCGGAACAGCATAGGGATAATCACTGCACTTGTCCCATTTATTGCTTACCCCGACCTTAATTCAATAGCAAAAGACGCCCTTGAAAAGAATCGGTCAGTATATTCCCTCGTATTGGAAAGGGGATTGCTGTCAGAAGAAAAACTCGATCAGATCCTCGCTCCCGAGAATATGATCAGACCGGTGAAACTTAAGTGAACTGCTTCCGGGAAATATGATCCGGAAAACCGGGACCGGCAATTAACCGTTGACTTCCCTCAGGATTTCTTCAATATCGTCGACACATCCGCCGCAGACAGTTCCGGCCTCTGTGGCGTCCTGTAC
>JAKLIJ010000135.1 GCA_022709665.1 Bacteroidota bacterium | reverse complement strand
TTTGCCAGGTATGAAAGCATATTCATGAAAGCATTCAAAGGCATGCCCGCATTAAGTGTTCCGTCATTCAACACACCCAGAGGTGATAGAATATATGAACTGAGGGATTATGAAAGTGCAACGGAAACCAAGGCGGCAAAAAAGCGCGATATGTTCAATAGCGGGGAAATGGATATTTTTAAAAAGCTGGGATGCAATGCCGTTTTTTACGGACAGGTTCTTGCGGGGAGTAATATGCCTGACCTTATGTATATGACTACATACCAGGATATGAAAACCCATGATGAAAAATGGGCAGCATTCAGGATAGATCCCGACTGGGTCAGGATGCGTGGAATGGAGGAGTATAAAAACACAACCTCAAAGACCACCCCATTCCTTCTTTTCCCAACCGACTACTCCGACTTCTAGAAACTCTGTCGCGCAGCGACAGAGGCAGCAGTAACAAAACTACGTATTATAATACGTTTTTAAAAACGTATTATAATACGTAGTTTTTGCATAGCCGTCAAATCTCTATTGCGGCTACACATTTATCGACTTCTTCCTGTGTCATTTCATGATCGGGAAGGTTATTGTCGAAGTATTTCTCATAAGCTGATATATCCATGTGTCCATGTCCGCTCAGGTTAAACAGTATCGTTCGTGAAACACCTTCAATATCGGCTTTTCTGGCTTCATCGAGAGCAGCAGCTATTGCGTAGTTTGATTCGGGAGCGGGTAGTATTCCTTCATTTTTTGCAAAGAATACTCCGGCTTCAAAACATTCCCTCTGCATTTTTGCCTTGGCATCCACGAACCCGTCTTTAAGGAGCTGACTTACAAGAACACCTGCGCCATGATACCGCAATCCTCCGGCATGTATCTTTTCCGGTACGAAATTATGTCCAAGTGTGTACATTGGAAGAAGAGGTGTCAAGCCTGCGGAATCTCCGAAATCGTACATGAATTTTCCCTTTGTAAGCTTGGGACAGGATGATGGTTCCACGGTTACGCACCTGGTTTTCCTTCCATTTACAATGTTTTCGCGGATGAAGGGGAATGAGATACCGGAGAAATTGGAACCGCCCCCGAAGCACCCTATTACAACATCGGGATAATCACCGGCTTTCTCCATCTGAAGTAAAGCTTCCTGTCCGATAATAGTCTGGTGGAGAGATACATGGTTTAGTACACTTCCAAGGGAATATTTTGTATACGGATCCTGAGCGGCTATTTCCATGGCTTCTGAAATTGCTATCCCAAGACTTCCCGGAGATTCAGGGTCCGATTCAAGAACTTTCCTTCCTGAGGCTGTCATGGTTGAAGGAGATGGTACAACTTTGGCGCCATAAGAGTTCATTAATATCCGGCGGCCGGGTTTCTGATGATAGCTGACTTTTACCATGAATACGAGCAGTTCCAGTCCGAAATGATGGCAGGCGAAGCTCATAGCGCTTCCCCATTGCCCGGCACCTGTCTCGGTAGTCATCCTTTTTATCCCTTCCTGCTTGTTGTAATATGCCTGGGCAATTGCTGTATTGGCTTTATGTGAACCGGAATAATTTCCTCCTTCATATTTATAATAGATCTTGCTTTTTGTACCGAGGGCTTTTTCAAGGTTTATTGCCCTGTACATTGGAGAAGGCCTGTAGATCTTATAAAGGTTTAAAACCTCTTCGGGAATATCTATATACCTTTCAGTCGCAACTTCCTGCCTGATAAGTTCCATCGGAAATACTGCAGCCAGAGCTTCGGGGCCTATGGGTTCGCGGGTTACAGGATTCAGCGGGGGAAGAGGCTTATTGGGCATATCGGCAAAAATATTATACCATTGACGCGGCATCTCTTTTTCGCTTAACAGAATCTTTGTACTTTTTTTCATAGTCGTAAATTTTATTTATGTTAATAATGGTTCCAAAACAAAAAGGCACGCTGTGATCAGCGTGCCTTTGTCTATATATCTTATGAAATTATACAACAGCGTGATTCACAGCTTCATTTTATGAGCTGCGCCACCACCAGTTATATAAGTTTCCTATTTTCATCAATGCAAATCTATATAAAATTTTGAATTGAAAGTAAAAAAAGTATAAGATTTTTATGGTTTATCTTGAAATCATATAAAATATCAGTCAGTTTGAAAAACAAATCGATATTATACTGCTCTCAGATCATTCATAGACCATTGCTCCCAGATCGCGGAGATCTTTAAAGAATTCAGGATATGATTTTGCAACGCAACCGGAATCCCTGATTATTACCCTGGAGGAAGAGGCAAGTGCGGCAACAGCTGCAGCCATTGCAATGCGGTGATCGCCATGGGAACAGACCTCTGCACCGGTTATTTTTCCGCCGGTGATAATCATATCGTCATCCTGGGTTTCGATCTTTACATTCATTTTGAGAAATTCATTTACCAGGGTTGCAGAGCGGTTGCTTTCCTTATGGATGAGCCGTGACACTCCTTTTATTGTCGATATTCCCCTGCAGTATGCAGCAAGTGCGACGAGAGGAGGGAAGAGGTCAGGCGATTCTGTCGCATCAAAATAGAAAGGTTTGAGCTCTGATTTTTTCACACTTACAGAATTTTCCATGATTGTTGTCCGTGCACCGGCCCTGTCGAGCACGTCAAGAATTGCCTTATCGCTCTGGCGGCTGTCGGGACGCAAGCCTTTAACGGTTATTTCGCCATTGATGGCGCCTGCGACAAGCAGGAAGGCGCCGCCGCTCCAGTCGCCTTCGACTTCAAATTTCTGCGGTTGATAGATCTGGCTGCCGGGAATGCTGAAACGGCTGTAGTCAGTCTTGTTTATCCTTATTCCGAACCGTTCCAGTACCTGGAGGGTCATATCGATATAAGGTCTGCTTTTAAGATTTTCGACAATGACCTCGGAATCATTTACAGCAACAGGAAGCGCCATCAGCAATCCGGTCAGGAGTTGCGAACTGAGAGAGCCGTCAATTCTGCATGATCCTCCTTTCAGAGGGCCCTTTATCCACAGAGGAAGGAGGCCATCACTGCTTTTACATCCAACTCCAAGCTGCTTCAGGGCATCTTCTACCATCGACATAGGCCTTTTTGTAAGCGATCCGGTGCCTGTTATTACTATTTCAGAGTCATACAATGCCGCTACCGGGGAAAACATCCTTATTGCCAGTCCCGATTCACCGCAGTTGAGCTGATTTTCTTTTATTCCGCCCGATCCGGTTATCCTGAGCTGACCTGGTTCGGAAACAACTGTGGCCCCAAGTGCTGAGGCAATGCTTATGGCCGCAAGGGAATCATCGCATGCCGACGGGTTCAGGATTATGCTTTCACCTCCCGAGAGAAGTGAAGCGGCTATTGCCCTCTGGGTCATGCTTTTTGAGGGAGGCGCCTGTATTTCGCCCTTCAGATCCGACGGCATAATAATTCTATCCATCAGCAATTATATATTTTCAGGTTTTACATCAACTCCGTTGTTCATGATCCTCATCTGGTGGTTTATGGATTCCTGGTGAATAGCCTTGAAAATAGTATCGATTATTTCTTCGCTCAATCCCTTCGACCTTCCTTTTATCATAACCCTTCTGACTATTTCATCCCATCTGGCACTCTGGAGGATAGTTATACTGTTAGCTTTCTTGTATTCCCCGATCTTTTCGGCAACCTGCATCCTTCTCTCTATCAGGTCGAGAAGATGATCGTCAAAGACGTCGATCTGCTGTCTGAGTTCACCCAGAACATCAAGGAGTCTGGGATCGTCAGTTGAAGGATTACGAAGTATAAGCCGGCAGAGTAATTCATTCAGCTCGTCAGGGGTTACCTGTTGTGCCGCATCACTCAGGGCTTTGTCGGGATTAATATGTGACTCAAGCATTAATCCGTCGAAGTTCAGGTCGAGAGCTTTCTGGGAAATCTCATGGAGATATTCCCGGGCTCCGGCAATATGGCTGGGATCGCAGAAGATCGGGAGGTTGGGGATCCTTCTTCGCAATTCGATAGGCAGCTGCCAGTTGGGCTGATTCCTGTAACTTGTTTTTTCATAGGATGAAAAGCCCCTGTGAATTGCTCCGATCCTTTTAATGCCTGCCCGGGCCACTCTTTCAATTGCCCCTATCCAAAGTTCGATATCAGGATTGATAGGGTTTTTGACCAGCACCATCACATCCACACCGTTCAGTGCATCGGCTATCTCCTGCACTGTGAAAGGATTTACTGATGTACGCGCGCCGATCCAGAGCATATCTATCCCGTATTTCAATGCTTCATAGACATGTTTCTCGTTTGCGACCTCAGTCCCTACAAGCAATCCTGTTTCCTGCTTTACGTTCCTGAGCCATTTAAGCGCCGGGATCCCGATCCCTTCAAATGAATTGGGCCGTGTACGGGGTTTCCAGATACCTGCCCTGAACAGGCTCACCTGGTTTATTTTTGCCAGCTGGCGGGCAGTCTCCATGACCTGCTCTTCCGTTTCTGCGCTGCAGGGTCCCGAAATAAGGAACGGCCTTCCCTTGTAGCCTTTCCAGTCTTTGATCTGTGTGGTTTCCAGTTTTAGTACCATGGTTCTATTTTTAAGTGCCTAAAGTGCCTAAAGTGCCTAAAGTGCCTAAAGTGCCTAAAGTGCCTAAAGTGCCTAAAGTGCCTAAAGTGCCTAAAGTGCCTAAAGTATTTGGAGTAATTAGAGTATTTAGAGTTGGTTATTTAAACTTTAAGTACTCCAAACTCTAAGTACTCCAAACTTCTACTGTAATATCTTCTGTATCGCGTTTGCTTCTTCCATTAGTGTTCTGAGGCCTTCTTTATCTTTATCCGCTATCATTTTTCTGAAGCGGTTCATTTTTTCAATATAAACATCTATGACTTCAAGGATGTATTCTGCATTTTCCGTAAATATCGGCGCCCATGTCTCACTGTTGCTTTTTGCCAGGCGGACAGTACTTTCGAAACCGCCTCCGGCAAGGTTAAGGATATTTTCTTCTTCATGTTCCTTTTCAAGGACGCTCAGGGCAAGTG
>JAKLIJ010000134.1 GCA_022709665.1 Bacteroidota bacterium | reverse complement strand
GAGGTTACTAGCTCTTTCAGTTCGTTGAATTTCTTCAGGGTTTCAGATCCCGAAAAGGCATTTAGCTTTTCAAATTCGGTAATAAGTGCCTTTTCTGCCTGCTCGATTTTGGCAGTTGCGGGGATCATTCCAAGTAGTAGCCTGAGACTTGCCATTGCATAAATGTTTTAAGTACAACTGATAAAGATAGAAAACTTTTCTGAAAACCTGCCCCGGCTTTTAATAATTTCATTTTTACATGTTGATCTTATCCGGAGCTGACGAAAAAGAAATAAATTTCGACCAGCAAAAAAACGACAAAAAATGAGAAAAATTGTTTTATTCTTCCTGGCATCATTCCTTATCATTTCATGCAGTGTCAGGCAGCCTGCAGCCGTACAGGCCGGGGAGAGCCAGGACCCCCTTCTTCTTTCGGTTCTGTGGTTCCAGAAATCGGCCGAAATGAAGGCTCTCTTCATCCAGGGTTATAACATTGCTCAGAAATCGCTGGATGAGAAGCTGGCAAAAAAAGAAAATTCAAAACAGGGCATAATTATAATGGATATTGATGAAACGGTCCTCGACAACAGTCCCTCTGAGGTATACCTGATCCGTAACGGAGTTCCCTTCTCGGATGAGATCTGGAAAAAATGGGTAAAAATGGCATCGGCAAAAGCCTGCCCGGGAGCGCTCGAATTTGTCAGGTATGCCCAGTCAAAAAATATTGAAGTCTTTTATGTAACCAACCGTGAGACCCCTGATGAGCTTGAGCCCACAATAAAAAATCTTACGGCACTGGGATTTCCATATGCCGATAACGCCCACCTGATCCTTAAAGCCGGAATAAGCAGCAAGGAACAGAGACGGCAGGCTCTTGCCGAGAAGTATGATATTCTGATGCTTATCGGTGATAATCTTGCCGATTTTAATGTTGCCTTTGACATCCGGGGGGCAGACCTTGGTGCCGGAGAAGTTGAAAAACAGAGACAAAAATTCGGAACCGATTATATTATTCTCCCAAATCCCATGTACGGTCCCTGGATAAATGCAGCCGTCAGGGAGAAGCCCGGTGATACCAACAGGGAGAAGATCATGAACAGCCTGGAAGGATTTTAAAAATTAAATTTTGTTTTCCTGAAATTTTGATTTATCTTTGACCGAACGTTCAATCAAAAATGTCACCCAGGACTCCACAGCAATTCAGGGAGATAAGGGAAGAAAAGAAAACCCTGATAATGGATGTTGCTCTTGAGCACTTCTCCAATGTTGGTTTTCATGCAACAACCATAAATCATATTGCCCGTCATGCAGGCATCTCCAAAGGACTCATGTACAATTACTTCAGCAGCAAGGAGGAGCTGCTGGCCGCCATACTGGACCGGTCGCTGACAGAAGTATATAATGATCTCGACGCCGACAGCGACGGCCACCTGTCGGAAGATGAATTTGAACATTTTATCCGGAAGGTATTCAGGCTCCTCCACGAAAAGAAACAATTCTGGAAGCTGATATTCAGGATAATACTGCAACCGGGCGTTTTTGAGGATATGTTCGGAGGAGGGAGTGATAAGCTTACCGTTTCAGGAACGCCGATGAAGGCTTTTTCTGAGACAATGATGTCGATGCTAATCGATTATTTCAAAAACAGGAAGAAATATCCGGGTGAAGATTATGATCCGATGATGGAAATGTTCATGTTCCTGAATACCATAAAAGGTTTTTCAATGACTTACGTCCTTTCTGACGACCTCTATAACGACGACTACCATGAAAGAATTCTTAATGAGATTTTAAAAAGATACAAATGAAACTTAAGATGAGATTTTTCAGCTTCCCCGCAATACTAATGCTTTTCCTTGTGCCATTATCAGCCAGGGCACAGCAGATGACTGCAACTGAAATCGTAAAAAAAACCGATGATAAATTCAGGGGTGAACAGAGTGGTTACAGCCAGATGACCATGACTGTTATAAGACCTGCGTGGCAGAGAACTGTTGAGTTCAAATCGTGGTCGAAGGACGATGATTATGCCCTCACGCTTATTACAGCGCCGGCAAGGGAAAAGGGACAGACTTTCCTGAAGAGAAAATCAGAGATGTGGAGCTGGAATCCGGCCATAAGCCGTCTCATTAAGCTTCCGCCATCAATGATGTCGCAGGGATGGATGGGTTCAGACTATACAAACGACGACATCCTCAGGGAGTCGTCGGTGGTGGAAGATTATATACATACTATCGAGGGTTCGGAACCGATCGACAACCGCGACTGCTGGAAGATAAGGCTTAAGGCAAAAGCCGATGCCGATGTTCTGTGGGGTGAACAATTATGGTGGATCGATAAAAAAGAATATATAACCCTGAAGGCAGAGCTTTATGATGAGGACGGTTACCTGGTAAGGTCCGAAAAGGCTTCGGATCTGAAAATTATGGACGGAAGGTTTATTCCGGCAGTTGTTGAGCTTGTACCCGCAGAAAATGAAGGATATAAAACTATTGTGAAGATTGTGGAGGTAAAATTCAATATCACCATTTCGGATGATTTCTTTTCACAGCAAAATATGAAAACAATACGATGAAAGATTTTCAGTTGGCATGGCGTAATATATGGCGCAACAAAAGAAGAACACTCATTACAGCAGCGTCGATCTTTTTTGCAGTCTTCTTTGCCCTGGTGATGCGCTCATTTCAGCTCGGCACCTATGATTCGCTTTATAAAAATGTGATCGAATCATATTCAGGTTATCTTCAGGTACAGCACCAGGACTATTCTGAGGAGCCTATCCTCGACAACAGTTTTGAGGCTGACCAGGAAATGCTCAGCAAAATTGAATCTGATACAAATGTAATTGATGTGGTCCCCAGGCTGGAATCCTATGCCCTGGCCGCGGCAGGAAGCCGTACACAGGGGGTCATGGTCCTTGGTGTTGATCCTGAAAAGGAGGAAAGACTTTCGGATATGAATGAGAGGCTTGTCAAGTACAAACTTACCGATGAAGCGATCAATGCCCTCAGGTCGGAAGAACTACCGGCAAGAACAAAGAAGCTTCTCGATCTTTTCAGAAATGAGGCCTATTCAAGCACGGGAAGGATGATGCTTGACCTGGGAATTTCTGCCGAAGATTCTGCCGTCATCCTTCCTTTGCTCAGAAAAGAGGCATCCTTTACCAATAATTACCTTTCAGAATCATTTCCACAGGGTCTCCTTGTAGGATCAGGATTGTCGGAGTTCCTTAAAATAAATGTAGGCGATACACTTGTTCTTATGGGGCAGGGATATCATGGGGCTTCAGCTGCCGGAAATTTCATTGTGGCCGGGATAATAAAACTTCCTTCGCCGGATATCGACAAGAGAATTGTGTATATGCCTCTCGAAACGGCAAGGGATCTTTTTGCTGCACGGGGGCTTGCAACCACTGCAGTGCTAAGCATAAAGAACTTCAGCGACAAATCGGTCATTTCAACGGCACGGCGGTTAAACTCTTTCGTTGAACCTCCGCTGGCTGTAAAAACATGGAAGGAGTTGAATTCATTGCTTCTTAACCAGATGGAGGCAGACAGCAGGAGCGGAATGATAATGATAGGGATCCTTTACCTGGTCATTGCCTTCGGGGTCTTCGGGACCGTTCTCATGATGATGGCGGAACGAAGGCGTGAATTCGGAATGCTGGTGTCGGTGGGAATGCAGAAGAGAAAGCTGGCGAAAGTTGTTACCATTGAAATGTTCATGATGGGATTGCTGGGAGTCATCTCGGGGATCATTGCTTCGCTGCCTCCGGTAATTTATGGTCATGTGAGGCCATTAAGGTTTACCGGAGAATTTGCACGCATGTACGAAGACTATGGCATGGAACCGGTTATGCCGACGCAGCTTCCCGATACATACTATCTGTGGCAGACACTTGTGGTGCTGATAATTATTTCAATTGCAATAATTTTCAGTGTCAGGAAAATTTTCAGGATTAACGTGATAGATTCATTGAAAGCCTAATAAACGACGCTATGATTATACAAGTAGCCTGGAAGAATGTATGGCGTAACAAGACCCGAAGCCTGATAGTAATCTCATCAGTGGCTGTTGGTGTCTTTGCCGGGGTATTCGCAATGGCAGCAATAAACAGCTCTGTCGTTCAGCGGATTGATGCCGCCATCAATGAAGAGCTGTCGCACATACAGGTTAACAACAAGGAATTCAGGAGCAGCAGCGATATCAGCGACCTGATCGCAGACTTTAGCTCCGCCGACTCCCTGGTGAGATCGATTCCCGGTGTAGATGCGACAACCGGCAGGATAATTATCAGGGGAATTGCATCGACCTCGACAAAAAGTGCGGGAGTAGAAATAAACGGGATAGATGTCGGAAAGGAAACAGAGATGTTCGACCTCGAAAAAAAGGTGATCGCAGGCACAGGAACATATTTCGACGCTGACACAAAATTCAACTCTGTTCTTATCGGAGAGAAGCTGGCTAAGGATCTCAACATCATCCGGTATATCCTTACTACAGATGCGGTTGCCCGTCTCGACTCAATGAAAATTCCATCAGATGTGCTAGCAAAGCTCGAACCGGTATATGGGGAAAGATTCACTTCCGATAAAAAGTTTAACCGTGAACTGGAAAAGCTGCTTTCGCCGGAGGAGTATAAAAGGTATGCAATATTGATCAAGGAGGCCGCCTGGTCGTACAGGGAAGGGTCGAAAATTATCCTGACCTTCCTCGATATGGATAACAATCAGACCGGAGCAGGATTCCGGGTCTGTGGTATTTTCCGGACAAATAACGATATGTTTGAAGGCTTGTCGGTCTTTGTACCTGCCGGAGAACTCCGCACTCTCACGGGTATTAAAGAAGGTTCGTGGCACAGGCTTATCGCCAGGCTTGACAATACTGACCTTAGCGACAAAATAACTTTACAGGCCCGCGAGGCGCTTCCGGGATATGAAGTCCTCAACTGGAAGGAGATCTTCCCCGACCTGGCTATGATAGCCGATTTCATGGGACAGATCTATGGAGTCTTTATGGTGATTATCCTGGCAGCCCTGGCT
>JAKLIJ010000133.1 GCA_022709665.1 Bacteroidota bacterium | reverse complement strand
ATGCCATTAATATCCCCCTGGGATATGGCTGCAACTATCTTCTTTCTGTCCATCTTAAATTAGTTCTTTTTAGTTAAACCGGCTGCATACTTCCTCAAAAACTCCGAAAGCAGCCTGGCGCCTGTGCCCGGTCCTTCCTTAAGCCTGTAATAGTCATCCTTTTTAAGCATACCCGGACCGGCAATATCGATATGTATAAGTGGATATTCAGCAAAGCGTTCAAGGAACTTGCCTGCTGTAATGGCGCCGGCCTCCCTCCCTCCTATATTCCTTACATCGGCAATATCTGACTTAATAAGTTCACCATATTCATCCCAGAAGGGAAGTTCGGCAGTTCTCTCATATACCTCGTTGCCGCACTCCTCGAGCATCCTGAAGTACTTCCTGTCGGCATTGCCCATTACCGCCAAAGCCTGTATGCCGAAGGTCATTGCTGCCGAGCCTGTAAGAGTCGCCACATCGATTATCAGTTCAGGCTTAAACTTTGATGCATAGCTGATCGCATCTGCCAGAATAAGCCTTCCCTCTGCATCAGTGTTCCCGACTTCAACCGTCATCTTATTGTACATGGTAATTATCTCACCCTGGGTATAGGCATTTCCGCCCGGGCGGTTGTCAGTAGCAGGTACAAGCCCGACAACATGAACCGGCAAACCGGCTTTTGCAATGGTGCGCATCGCTCCTGTTACAGCAGCCGCACCTGCCATGTCGCCTTTCATGTTTTCCATATAATCTCCCGGCTTGAGATTCAGTCCGCCTGTATCATATACGATCCCCTTTCCTACAAGAACAACCGGCTTGCGGTTAAGCGCTTTCTCAGGCTTCCATTCAAGGATACAGAAAACCGGAGGATCAACGCTTCCCCTGTTTACAGCAAGCAGCCCTCCCATCTTAAGGGCCTCAATCCGGCCTTTGTTAAGAATCTCAACCTTGAATCCCGATTCTTCGCCTGTCTTCCTTATCTCCTCTGCCAGAGAAGGTGCGTTCAGATGGTTTACAGGCTCATTTATAAGATCCCGGATAAACCATACCGATCCGGTGAGATCAAGAAGCCATTTCAGCTCTTCGTCACCGGGACCTTCATATAAAAGAATTTCCGGCGGGTATGCAGTCTTGTCCTTCTCGCCGGCTTCAGTCTTGTACTTGTCGAAGGAGTAAAAACTAAGGAGAAGCCCTTCGGTGAATGCGGATACCGCTCCCGGAAAATCCTTATGACCTGCTATCACCAGCGTGCCATGGTTGCCTGATTTTATAGTCTTTCTGAGATTGAAGGCCGTCTTCCGCAGTTCCTCCTTCTTCCTGTATTCGGGATGCGAATCCTTAATCTTTACAATATAGGTTACCTTGAAATATGAGTTTATAACAACATACTCCTCATCTGACTGAAGCTGTTTGATGGCATACTCCTTCTCCGATTCTGAAAGATTAAGCCATCCGGGGAGACTGTTCTCTCCTGTAATGCAAATAACCGACTGATCGGGAGTAATTTGTGAAATCCTGTGTAATCTGGGTAAGTTCGGCATAACCGGAATTTTTTGAAGAGGTAAAGTTAATTAAATTATTCATGCATATTTTGCAAAGAGTTACCTTTGTCGCAGCTGTCTATACTTCACTCAGAAGCCGGATAATATGGAACTTGACTACCTTTATAAAAAAGCTCTCGACCTCATACCCCTTTCAGTTGAAGAGGGAACATATCTTTATCATAATGCACCCTCCGGAGAGCTCATCTATATCGGTGATACCCTGAGACAGATTCACGTCCCCGGCAGAAATGCAGGCTGGATGATCGACAGGAACATCAACCTGACCAATATCTGCTTCTCCCAGTGCAAGTTCTGCAATTTCTGCCGCCGGAAAGACGATCCCGATGCTTACGTTACTACTACTGAGGAATACAAAAGTAAGATAGATGAACTCTTTGCACTTGGTGGCGACCAGATTCTGCTCCAGGGGGGAATGAACCCCGATCTGGGACTGGATTTCTACGTGGCCCTGTTCGGACAGCTGAAAGAACTCTATCCCTCCCTTAAACTGCACGCACTGGGACCTCCCGAGATTGTCTTTCTGTCAAAAAAGGAAAAACTTCCATACGGGGATGTTCTTAAAAGACTTGTTGATGCAGGACTCGACTCCCTTCCGGGAGCAGGGGCGGAAATCCTGTCCGACAGGGTTAGAAAAACAATATCGCCGGCCAAGGCCACAACTGACGAATGGCTCGGAGTAATGAGAGAGGCCCACAGAATGAACCTTCCCACCTCGGCCACAATGATGTACGGTCATGTTGAAACAGTGTCGGAAAGAATAGAACATCTTGTCAGGCTGAGAGAAGTCCAGAAAGAAAGGCCGGAAGGAACTTACGGATTTATTGCTTTCATTCCCTGGCCCTTCCAGGACGAAGGAACCATCCTGGCAAAGAGACATGGCATAAAAAGCAGCTACAATGCACCCGATTATATCAGGCTGACGGCAATCAGCAGGATAATGCTGAACAACATTACAAACATCCAGTCGTCGCTTCTTACAGTGGGAAAGGAAGTGGCGATGCTTTCGCTGCATGCGGGAGCAAACGACCTTGGATCAATAATGATAGAGGAAAACGTGGTGAGCGCGGCAGGCTCAAAAAACCACTTCGATGCCGGAGAAATCCAATCGATCATCAGGGAAGCAGGATTCATCCCCGTAAGAAGAAACCAGAAATACGAAACCGCTTGAAAAGTTCTGCCAGCCCCGCGAGTATTTATATACAACTGACCTGCACGACCTGCACGACCTGCACGACTTATTGAAAAAAAAAGGGCTGAAACCAGCCCTCATATTCTTTGAACAGGATCAGTAAATTCCTATTTTGTAGTTTCTTTTTCGCTGTCGCCATCAACTTTTGAAGCCTTCTTGAATTCCTTCATGCCCTGACCGATACCCTTCATAAGTTCGGGAATCTTGCGTCCGCCGAATAAAAGCACAACAACAAGCAGAATAAGAATTATCTCAGTTAAACCTATCTTTCCCATCTCTTTAAGTTTTTGAATTTGTGCAAAGGTATAAAAATAGTGTATCGTTGTACTTTGTGTCGGAAATAATTCTTAATTTCTGATAAGCCTCAGTATATCATTCCCGTTGGCCAGGATTAGCAGGCCGAACAATATGATCATTCCCGTTATCTGCGCATATTCAAGGAATTTGTCACTGGGCTTCCTCCCGGTTATTACCTCGTAAAGCAGGAACATAACATGTCCTCCGTCGAGAGCCGGAATTGGAAGTATGTTCATCACTGCCAGTATAATTGACAGCAGGGCTGTCAGGTTCCAGAACGACTGCCAGTCCCAGACTCCGGGGAAGATGCTTCCAATCGTTATAAACCCGCCAAGCGACTCATAGCCTTTGGTGTGCTTTGAGAATATAACCTTGAATTGTTTTACATAATCCCCTATCGTCTTGAATCCCTTGCTTATTCCCGCGGGAACAGATGCAAGGAATCCATAGTTGACAGTCTTCAGTTCAAACATCTGGGAATAAGTTCGTGAACTTCCGACGCCCAGCATCCCGTCAGCGGTAAGAACAACCGGAATGTCGATCTGGTTCCCGTTCCTGATGGCATTCACTGTAACCTCACCTCCAGGGTTGCGCGACAAATAGTCCTGGAATTCATCAAACCACTGGAAGTTATTTCCATCGATGCCAAGAAGTTCATCACCCTCAGCCACGCCAGCCAGTTTAGCGGGTGAATCCTTGCCAAATCCGGAGACCACATAGGGCCGGAAAGGAGTCCTGGGCTCCAGGCGGCCTTCACCCTTAAGCATCCTGGCAATGAATTCAACAGGAATGGGCAGACTTATTATCTCACCATTCCTTTCAACCTGTATGGTCTTGCGGTCGTTAAGAATTATATCGGAAGGTATCTCGTTGAAATTTTCGATTTTCAGATTGTCGACTGAAACGAACATGTCGCCGTTTCTGAGGCCTATGGAATACCCTGCCGAGTCGGTTACTATACCATATTTTACATTTGCTGAAGGAAGATAGGTCTCTCCCCATGCGTAAAGCACCCCGACATAAATTATCAGCGCGGAGATAAAATTAAAGATCACTCCGGCAGTCATGATAAGAAGTCTCTGCCCGGCAGTTTTCGACCTGAACTCAAAAGGCTGGGGCGGCTGTTTCATCTGCTCCCTGTCCATCGACTCATCAATCATTCCGGATATCTTAACATATCCTCCCAGCGGAACCCAGCCAATTCCGTATTCGGTTTCCCCGACCTTTCGTTTAAAGATCGAGAACCAGGGATCGAAGAAAAGGTAGAATTTCTCAACCCTTGTTTTGAAGAGCTTGGCAAATAAGAAATGACCGAATTCGTGAATAATTACAATTATTGAAAGGCTTAGCAGAAACTGAAGTATCTTTATTAATATGGTCATGATCGTTTACATAGTTCGTTAATATAGTTCTGAGCTTCGGTCCTTGCCATCGAATTTGTGGTTTCGAGATACCCCAGACCGGGTGAAGCAAAGTATTCCGTCTTTTCCATAGTATGCTCCACTACATCCGACATCTGGAGGAAGCCGATCCTTCCTGCAAGGAAGGCACTGACTGCCACCTCATTGGCTGCATTCAGGATGCAGGGCATATTGCCTCCTTCCGTAAGGGCCTGGTATGCAAGTGAAAGATTGCGAAACCTCTGTCTGTCGGGTGAAAAGAACGACAGTGTGCTGCACTGGCTGAGATCGAGCTTTGGCAGATCCGATGCAAGTCTGTCGGGATAACTGAGAGAATACAGTATGGGAACCCTCATGTCCGGAACGCCCATCTGAGCTTTCACCGATCCGTCGGCAAAATGTACCATTGAATGGATTATGGACTGAGGGTGGATAATAACCTCAATTTTTTCAGGGCTGAGGTCAAACAGCCATCGTGCCTCTATTACCTCCAGCCCCTTGTTCATAAGAGATGCCGAGTCGATGGTAACCTTGTTTCCCATCTCCCAGTTAGGATGCCTGAGGGCTTCCTGAGGCCTGACATTCTCAAGCATCTCCATGGTATAGT
>JAKLIJ010000132.1 GCA_022709665.1 Bacteroidota bacterium | reverse complement strand
TGAAACTCAAGACACTGCGGCTGGGCTACACCCTTCCTAAAGATTTCGTTGGCAAAGCCCAGATAAGAAATGTAAACCTTTATGTGCAGATGACTAATCTCTTTACCCTTACCAAGTACAGCGGACTCGATCCTGAACTTTACAGGACAGGAACAGGTTTGGGTCTGGATAACGGCTCATGGCCTACATCCAAACAGATTATGTTCGGAATCAGCCTTGGTTTATAATGATTGATAATTATAAATTAAACACTGGAACAATATGAAAAAACTATCAATTATACTGGCTGCATTTCTTCTGGTAGCCATGACCTATTCCTGCTCGGAAGATTTTCTCACAAAAGCGCCTCAGGGTTCGACATCTGAGAACGTCTTTTATTCCGAGAAAGGTATTGATGCGCTCTTAACCGGAGCCTACGGGATGGTTAAGGGAAGCGCCCTCTGGACGGTATCCTGGGGAGCTTCGATCCAGAACTGGACCTACGGATCAGTTGCATCCGACGATGCCTACAAAGGTTCGGAAATAACCGACCAGGTTCCTGTAAATGAGATTGAACGCTGGGAAGTCGTTACAACCAATGGCTATCCTGCTGATAAATGGAGGCTCAACCTCGGAATGGGTGTCGACCGTGTCAATAAAACACTCAGAGTTGTTCAGAAAACCCTGGATGACGGGACTATTTCCCAGGAAACTGCCGATAGATTCAGGGCAGAGTTACGATTCCTCAGAGGCCTCTTTTATTTTGAAGCATGGCTTGTTTTCGGAGACTATATTCCCATACTCGATGAGACAGTTCCGGATCCGGCTTTGGTTTCAAATGAGAATCCTGCTGATGCCGTTCTGAACTTTATTGTTGCTGATCTGGCTTATGCTGCAGGAATACTTCCTGCCACACAAGCCCAGCCGGGACGTCCTACAAAGTATGCCGCAAAAGCAATCGCTGCAAGAGCATTGCTGCAGGAACTGAAGTATGCCGAGGCAAAACCACTTCTTGATGAAATTATCAGCAGCGGCAAGTTCGAACTGATGCCCAACTTCATCGATAACTTCAATATCGCTACCGAAAACAATAAGGAATCCGTCTTCGAGATCCAGGCAAACGTCAATGACATTAACGAATCACTGAATGCTGAGATGGGTATAGGTCTTAACTGGCCTCATGGAGGTGACATAGGTATGTGCTGCGGATTCCACCAGCCTTCGCAGAACCTCGTCAATGCCTTTAAGGTTGACGCTAACGGACTACCCCTCTTCGACACATTCAACAATACAGACCTGAAAAACGACCAGGGAATTTCATCCGATCAGCCATTCGTGCCGTTCACCGACGAGGTTGACCCGCGCCTCGACTGGACCGTCGGCCGCAGGGGAATTCCTTACAAGGACTGGGGCATAATGCGCGGCAGCAACTGGATCCGCAAACAGGCGGAAGGCGGACCTTACATGCCGGCTACAAAACCTTTCTTCAAAAAATCGGAACGCTATACCCTCTCAACCACAACCGGTTGGCAGACCGGGATCAACGCCAACAACTGGCGCTATATCCGATATGCCCACATTCTTCTCTGGAGAGCTGAAATAGCAGCATTCGAAAACGACCTGGTAACAGCCAGGAACTATGTGAACCAGATCCGCGACAGGGCTGATAACAAGCTTGTTATGGGGAAAGTGCTTATCACCACTTTGCCAACTTCAGTTTATCCCTGGGGACTGAATTCCACCGACGCAGATTATGGCGTTGGCGGTTCAGTAGACTGGACCCAGCCTGCAGCTAACTATAAGATCGGACAGTATCCTCCTTTCGCAACCAAGGAAGAAGCCATGAGAGCAGTTCAATGGGAGCAGAGACTGGAGTTTGCAATGGAAGGAAGACGCTTCTTCGACCTCAGACGCTGGGATGAACTTCCTGCAGGTATGAGAGTCGATATGGCCGCCACACTGAATGCATTCCAGCAGGGCGACCTCAGGATCAGACCGTTTATGAACGGCGCTAACTTCTCCAACAAGGACAAGTTCATGCCTGTACCTCAGGGTCAGCTCGACCTTCAGAAAGGTGTGTTGGTTCAGAATCCTGATTACCTGTAGTGGTTAATCGATTTTTAAAATACAAAAGGGGCTGATCCAGCCCCTTTTTTTATTTTTCCTTTTCAAGATTGCCGTTTTTCAGAATATACCTTACAACCTCCCGGCACTCATCACAGCCAAAACCCGGAGAATCCGGAGATACCGTCGATACCTCGGCTAATATCTTCCTGTCCTTTATTTCATGTACTGAAAAAATATCACTTACAGTACCGGAAACCACGAAAGTATCTGCCGAAGCCAGAAGTATCATGTGATAATATCCCATTATCGATTTCCCGCTTAAAGTGTAGAACGGAACAATGGCATCCTCTCTCTCGTCTTCATCAATAAGCCCGGTGACTATCTTACCGTTATCTATCTTGTAACCTGTAACATCATTGGTGATGGTTACCAGTCCGTCGTCTTCGTCAGTGAATACCTTTGCATTTCCAAGTCTCCTGGCAAAATAGGCAGAAGAATAACTCTCTGCCTTCTCATTAATTTCAGCGAATGAAGCTCCTTTCCTGTCACCTGATCCGACTCCCGAACATGAGGTAATAATGCAGGCTGTTATAAGAAGTAAGGTGGTCTGTTTCATAACTGATCAGATTTTGCGTAACCTCAAAATTAGGAAAAATCAGTAATGTTTGATTGAATGATTTCTTAATCCCCTTTGGGTTCCCCCCTGGGTACTAAAGTCCCCGGAACGAACAGGGTGGTTGCGAAACCGTCAGCCGAAGCTGACAGTAACAAAAATCCTGTAACAATTACCTCTCTGGTTTATCAATAAAACCTTAGGGGAATTAAAACCCTTCAGCGATTTAAAATTAAATTTTACCTTTAGCACTCATTTCAAATTCATCTTACCAGAATGAGAAGGGGAAGGAAAATATCTGCGATGTTCCTGTTTTTGTCCGGCGTTATTTTGCTTGCAGGATGCAACAGTGAATCGGGACTGGAAGTAGTCAGCACCGGCAGATTGCCTGTTATTGAACCTGATTATACCGATATAACAATCCCCCCGAATATCGCTCCGATGAATTTCAGGATAGGAGAGGAAGGCGACTATTTCAGGGTCAGGGCATCCGGCGGATCAGACGATTTCAGAATCGATATCAGATCGTCCGACGGAGTGATTACATTTCCGGAAAGATCATGGAAAAAGCTTACTTCAGCTTCAGCCGGAAAAAATATTACGATTGAGATATTTGCCCGCTCAAAAGAATCCAGGAAGCTTCAAAAGTATGATACTTTCCAGATGAAGGTTTCTGAAGAACCGGTTGATCCCTACCTTGCCTACAGACTGATCTACCCGGGTTACTACAACTGGTCGCATATACGGATTATGCAGCGGTCGATAGAGAGTTTCAGCGAGGAAACCCTCATCGACAACAAAATACTCGACATGAACTGCATCAACTGCCACTCGTTCAACCAGTACAGTCCCGATAAATTCATGGTGCACATTAGGGGATCAAACAACGGGACCTATATCTCCAATAAAGGCAGTTTTAAGAGAGTCGATCCGAAGGTTGAATCGATGCCGGGCGGAGCAACATATCCCTCATGGCATCCTGACGGCAGGTATATTGCTTTCTCATCAAACCAGGTACGCCAGGGCTTTTATGCCAGACCGGAAAAACTAATTGAGGTTTTTGACCTTGTCTCGGATATAGTGGTGTACGATACTGAAAAAAATCTTACATACCACGCCGATGATGGTGATACCACTGCTTATCTTAAGACATTTCCTTCGTGGTCGCCCGACGGCCGCTGGCTTTATTTCTGCAGAGCTCTTCAAACCGGCAGCCAATCGGCCATGTCGCTTGATGATATTGAGGAAACAAGATACGACATCGTAAGAATCCCTTTTGATCCTGAAACAGCAGGTTTCGGAAAAACAGAATTGGTTTTCGATGCATCGGGTATCGGAAAAAGCGCTTCATTTCCCAGAATATCCCCCGACGGCAGATACATGGTGATTACTCTTCACGATTTTGGCACCTTCCCTATATGGCACAAGGAAGCTGACCTCCATATCATCGATCTTTCCAGCGGAGAAAGTAAAAAGCTGGATGTCAACAGCAATGAGACCGACAGCTACCATACCTGGTCGTCGAACGGGAAGTGGCTGGTATTCAGCAGTAAAAGAACTGACGGAAGAACCACCCGACCCTTTCTGGCTTATTTCGGATCATGGAACAATACCGGCAAACCGTTCATACTACCCCAGGAAGATCCTGAATATTATGATAATCTTATGGAATCATTCAACATACCGGAATTTGTAACAGGAAGAATACCACTGGGGCCGCGTGATTTTGCAAAAGCAACAAAACATGAGCTTTTGCCGGCAAAGCCGGGTGATCCCGGAAAATCCCTTTCAAGAGAAAACATTGAAAGAGCCGGAGCAAGGAGAAACCCGGGGGAAAGATCGATCCATGAATAAGTCGATCGATCAACAACTATCGACTCAGGCTGAAGAAGGACTGAGGAATGGCGAGTGAAGCATGAGAAATGAAAGCTTTCTGACATAACAGAACACTGAACACAACTACTTAAAATGACCCGGTTAAAAAAACCCGACATAAAAAGAAGATCGCCTGAACCGATAACCGACCGTAGCTGGTATTTCTTTGCCGGCTTCTTATTTATTGCCTTTGTTTATTTTCTTATGCCTGGCAACTATGTTCTTTTTTTCCAGGAACAGCAGTCATTGTTCCTGTACGCAGGCGACTACATCAAAGAGTTCTTTGAGAAACCCGGTTCCCCTGCCGACCTGGTTGCAAAATTCCTTACACAGTTTTACATAAACAATTTTTCCGGCGCACTGATCCTGGCCCTGGTTCTTACTCTTCCTGCCCTGGTGATACACAGGGTGAACAAAAAACTTATTCCGGGCGCGGCTCTGACATGTCTTCTGGCAATCATTCCTTCCTGCCTTTTGCTGATAATGCAAGCGCATTATTACCATCTGATGCTGTATAATTCAGGATTCGTACTTGTTCTTTTATACTTCCTGATAGTTATCAGCCCAGAAAAGATCAGAGACAAATACTCAGCC
>JAKLIJ010000131.1 GCA_022709665.1 Bacteroidota bacterium | reverse complement strand
GTGAATTATCCCGGTCTGCCCGGAAATCCGTGTCATGATCTGGCTCTGAAATACCTTCCGAAAGGAGCGGGAGGCGTGCTTAGCTTTATCCTTAAGACAGACAGAAAAACTTCCTCTCAACTGGTCAATCATCTTCAGCTGGTGAGCCATCTGGCAAATGTCGGAGATGCCAAAACTCTTATCATCCAGCCATCGACAACCACGCATGCCCAGCTTTCCGCAGAAGAACAGCTGGCGGCCGGCATCGATCCCGGACTCTTCAGGGTTTCGGTGGGGATAGAGCACATAGAGGATATAATCAACGATTTTTCACAGGCATTCAATAAGTTATCATGACAAGAGAAAAGCTCAGAATAGGAATGTTCGGTTACGGATGCGTGGGACAGGGTCTCCATGATGTACTGAACAGCAGCCGCGGCTTCAGGGCCGATATAGTAAGAATATGCGTGAAGGACCGCAACAAGAAAAGAAGGATACCCATGTCGAACTTCACTTTCGACAAGAATGACATCCTGAACGACCCGTCGATAAACCTTGTGGTCGAACTTATCGACGACGCCGACGAAGCCTTCAACATAGTGACCACCGCAATGAAAAAAGGCAAGAACGTGGTTACCGCAAACAAGGTGATGGTTGCAAAGCATTTCAGGGAACTTGTCGAACTTCAGGCTAAGCACAAGGTGTCGCTTCTTTATGAGGCATCGGCGGGCGCCAGCATTCCCATAATCCGGAACCTGGAGGAGTACTACGACAATGAACTTCTCTATTCCCTGAGAGGGATATTGAACGGAACTACCAATTACATCCTCACAAAGATGTACAATGAAGGCAAGGCTTATGACATTGCCCTCAAAGAGGCACAGGATCTGGGTTTTGCCGAATCGGATCCAACCCTCGACGTCGACGGCTGGGATGCCAAGTACAAACTCTGCATAATAACCGGACATGCTTACGGACTTTTCCTTAATCCCGATGAGGTGTTCCATTATGGCATCAGAAAGATCTCGACCTTCGACATCCAGCATGCGAAGGAGAAAGGATTCAAGATAAAACTGGTGCCGTTCGTGGGAAAAACCAACGACAATACGATCTCGGGTTTTGTGCTTCCGCGCTTCATTTCGTCGGACAAGTATCTTTTCAATGTCGACAATGAATACAACGGTGTGATCACTGAAGCAGCCTTTGCCGACAAACAGTTCTTCAGCGGGAAGGGTGCAGGAGGTCATGCCACGGGAAGCGCAGTGCTTTCGGATATCTCTGCAAACTCCTACGGCTACAGGTATGAGTACAAGAAATACCAGCAGGGAACTGTCACAAACTA
This sequence comes from Bacteroidota bacterium, assembly GCA_022709665.1. Taxonomy (GTDB): domain Bacteria; phylum Bacteroidota; class Bacteroidia; order Bacteroidales; family VadinHA17; genus LD21. The sequence continues at coordinate 3,871 of JAKLIJ010000131.1, read as the reverse complement.
TACCCGCGACTACGGAATTGAGATTTATCTCAGGTATTCCAGCGAAAAGGACAGAAAATTGTTTGCATTAAAGGATGTCTCTGAATACTTTAGCAGCAAATTATACAAATACGTGATCGGCGTCGTCAATCTCGAAACTCTTTACAGCCTGCGTGAACAATTATCTTCCATGGATGTATTCATTGTTAACACAGGCAGAAAGGTAAGCCCCCAAACCCCCTAAAGGGGGCTTTGAACCCCCCTTCAGGGGGGCAGGGGGGCAGATGACAGGTTAAACACTCTACCCACATCAGGCAAACCACATCACAATAACACTAACCATCATGACACACTCACCCGAAACCCTCATCAACCACCGCATCCTCGTCCTCGACGGGGCAATGGGAACGATGATCCAGAAATACAGGCTTAAGGAAGACGATTACCGTGGTGATAAGTTCAGGGAACACCCGCTTCCCCTGAAGGGTAACAATGACATTCTTTGCATAACCAGACCGGATGTCATTCTGGAGATTCACAAGAGTTATCTTGAGGCAGGAGCCGACCTGATAACCACGAATACCTTCAATTCGAACAGGATATCGATGGCCGACTATGGAATGGAGGATCATGTTTATGAGATGAATTTTCAGGCCGCAAGGCTTGCTGAAAAGGCAATTACTCTTTTTGAAGGATCTCAGAAGCCGGAAAACCATTTCATTGCAGGTTCAATAGGACCTACCAACCGCACCGCTTCCATGTCGGCTGATGTGAATGATCCGGGAGCAAGATCGGTCAGTTTCGGCCAGCTCAGGGATGCCTACAGGGAACAGGTGGAAGGCCTTATCGACGGCGGGGTTCATATACTTCTGATAGAGACAATCTTCGACGTGCTCAACTGCAAGGCTGCACTTTATGCCATCGAAACGCTCTTCGAAGAAAGGGGGATCCGCCTTCCGGTGATGGTCTCCGGTACTATTACCGATGCAAGCGGAAGAACGCTGACCGGACAAACACTGGAGGCTTTCCTGGTTTCTGTGTCACACTTCCCTCTCTTCAGCATAGGGCTGAACTGCGCCCTGGGTGCAGAGCAGCTCAGACCTTACATCCAGGAGTTGTCGGCAAAAGCCGGTTTCCATGTATCCGCACACCCTAATGCCGGCCTTCCCAACCAGTTCGGTGAATATGATCAGTCAGCCGGATTCATGGCCTCAGTGGCTGAGGATTTTATGAAGGAAGGATGGGTTAATATAATCGGAGGATGCTGCGGAACGACACCGGAACATATAAGACTGATTGCTGAGAAGGCAAAGCAGTACAAACCGAGGATTGTGCCGGAGCTGCCAAGGGTTACAAAGCTGAGCGGACTTGAAGCGCTTGTAATAACGCCTCAGACCAACTTCGTCAATATAGGTGAACGGACCAACGTGTCGGGGTCCATCAAATTTGCAAGGCTGATAAGGGAAGACAAGTATGACGAAGCTCTGGCCATTGCTCGAAACCAGGTCGAGGGAGGCGCCCAGGTTATAGATATATGCATGGACGAAGCCATGCTCGATTCGGAGAGGGCAATGGTAAGGTTTGTAAACCTGGTAATGTCGGAACCCGACATTGCACGGCTTCCTCTGATGATCGATTCATCGAAATGGAGCGTCATCGAATCGGCCCTGAAATGCATTCAGGGCAAATCGGTGGTAAACTCGATAAGCCTCAAGGAAGGGGAGGAGGTCTTCCTTGATCATGCCCGTGAGATCAGAAAGTACGGAGCTGCGGCGGTGGTGATGCTGTTCGATGAGAGAGGACAGGCAGATACCCTTGAGAGAAGGATAGAAGTTGCCAGGAGATCGTACGATATCCTGACTCAGAAACTCGGATTCCCTCCGGAGGATATAATCTTCGATCCCAATGTGCTTGCAGTGGCAACGGGAATCGATGAACATAACAATTACGCGGTAAATTTCATAAGGGCCGTCGAATGGATAAAGCAGAACCTTCCTTACTGCAAGGTAAGCGGCGGGATCAGCAACCTTTCTTTCTCCTTCAGGGGAAACGACAGGGTCCGCGAAGCCATGCACTCTGTTTTTCTTTATCATGCCATTAAAGCCGGCCTCGACATGGCAATTGTGAATCCGGGCATGCTGCAGGTTTACACCGAGATAGAACCAAATCTTCTTCAGCTTGCAGAGGATGTTGTTCTGAACAGACGAAAGGATGCGACTGAAAGGCTTGTAAAATTCGCCGAGAGTCTCAAAAGCGGGGAAAAGAAAGAAGAAAAGGCCGACGAATGGCGCTCTCTTCCGGTCCTCGACAGAATACGGCACTCTCTGAAACGCGGTCTGGATGAGTTCATTGAAGCTGATATCGAGGAAGCCAGACCTTTGTTCGGAAGAGCCCTCGAAGTGATTGAAGGTCCCCTGATGGATGGTATGAATGAGGTGGGAGATCTTTTCGGATCGGGGAAAATGTTCCTTCCACAGGTTGTAAAAAGCGCCAGGGTGATGAAAAAGGCTGTGGCTGTCCTGTCGCCCTACATAGAAAAGGAAAGCCTGGGCGAGGAGAAGAAAAGCGCCGGAAAGATACTTCTTGCGACTGTCAAGGGGGATGTGCACGATATTGGAAAGAACATAGTGGGAGTGGTACTGTCATGCAACAACTACCAGGTGGTCGACCTCGGCGTCATGACACCTGCCGATAAGATCATCGATGCCGCAATAAGGGAGAAGGCGGATGTCATAGGGCTTAGCGGACTTATCACTCCTTCGCTCGAAGAGATGGTGCATGTGGCTTCTGAGATGGAAAGAAGAAATGTCGGTCTGCCCCTGCTGATCGGAGGCGCCACAACGTCGGAGATCCATGCGGCGGTTAAGATTGCACCGGCTTATTCTTTACCCGTGATACATGTAAAGGATGCTTCCAAGGCTGCCGGCGTGATGTCGGCATTATTGCAGGAAGACAATTCGGCTTACACCGGAGCGGTAAGGGAAAAGTACCTTCAGCTGCTTAAAGACCATAACTCAAGAAAATCTGAAAAAAAGCTTCTTTCGCTTGAAGAAGCCAGAAAAAACCGGCTTGTCACCGACTGGAACCGGGAAGCCATACCTGAACCTGCTGAAAAGGGGATCCGCGTTTTCGAAGAGTTTGACCTGAACGTCCTGGCAAAATACATCGACTGGACTTTCTTCTTCTTCGCCTGGAAAATATCAGGAAAATACCCTGCAATCTTCGATGATCCCGTCAAGGGCGAAGAAGCACGAAAACTGTTTGAGGATGCACAGTTTTATCTTAATGAGATCATTAACAGGAAACTTATAAAGGCCAACGGCGTTCTCGGACTTTTCCCGGCTGTTTCATCAGGCGATGATGTCATTGTTACGGACGACTCAAAAGGCGGATCTGTCAGGACAGTCTTCAGTTTCCTTCGTAACCAGGAGCAAAAGGAAAAGGGTATCCCTAATCTTTGCCTGTCAGATTATATTGCCCCGGAATCATCGGGCCGAACCGACTGGATCGGAGCTTTTGTGGTGACTGCGGCTCTCACGGATGAAGCGCTTAAAAGCTATGGCGGTGATGACTATGCAACCATTATGATAAGGATACTGAGCGACCGGATTGCCGAGGCGGCAGCAGAGTACCTTCACGAACAGGCGAGAAAAGAATACTGGGGTTATTCGGCAGGGGAGGACCTGACGGTCGATGAGCTTCTTAAGACCCGTTACAGGGGTATAAGGCCTGCACCTGGTTATCCTGCCTGTCCCGATCATACAGAAAAACGCAGTATATTTGACCTCCTCGATGCGGAGAGGAACACCGGAGCCAGACTGACTGAGAATTTCGCCATGATACCTCCGGCTGCAGTATGCGCCTATATCTTCTCTCACCCGCTTTCGTCCTA
>JAKLIJ010000130.1 GCA_022709665.1 Bacteroidota bacterium | reverse complement strand
GGCTGCCAACGGGTTGAAAAACATATTCGGGGAAACAGTAAGGGTTGTCGAGATGCAGTCGGAAGGCGGCGCTGCAGGCGCACTTCACGGAGCGCTTCAGACCGGAGCTCTTGCTTCCACCTTCACCGCCTCACAGGGTCTTCTTTTGATGATCCCGAACATGTACAAAATAGCAGCTGAACTGCTTCCCGGAGTATTGCACGTAAGTGCAAGAACCATTGCAGCTCATTCTCTTTCGATATTTGGCGACCACAGTGATATTTACGCAACCAGGCAGACAGGTTTCGCATTTCTTGCAAGCGGAAGCGTACAGGAGATAATGGACCTTGCCGGTGTTGCTCACCTTACTGCAATCAAATCAAGAATTCCCTTCGTTCATTTCTTCGACGGTTTCCGTTCTTCCCATGAGATTCAGAAGATTGAGGCTACCGACATGGAAGACATGAGGAAGCTGATCGACTGGGATGCAGTGTCGCGATTCAGGAACAATTCGCTTAATCCCGAGCATCCGGTTATGAGGGGAACTGCCCAGAACCCGGATATCTTCTTCCAGGCCAAGGAAGCGATAAACAGCTTCTATGAGCCGGTTGCCGACATTGTCAATTCATACATGACCGAAATAAGCAAGCTCACCGGAAGACAGTATAAGCCCTTCACCTATTATGGTGATCCGGAAGCTGAGAATATAATTGTTGCGATGGGTTCGGTAACAGAAACTACTAAGGAAGTGATCGATCATCTCAGGGCAAAAGGAGAAAAAGTAGGTCTTGTTACAGTACATCTTTACCGTCCCTTCTCGCCTAAGTATTTCTTTGATGTCTTCCCGAAGTCTGTTAAAAAGGTAACAGTCCTCGACAGGGCAAAAGAACCCGGAGCTCCGGGCGAACCGTTATATCTCGATATAGTTGATCTTTTCTATGGAAAGGACAGCAGGCCTCAGATAATAGGAGGACGTTACGGGCTGAGCTCAAAAGACACCACTCCAAGCCAGATACTTTCGGTTTTCGAGAACATGAAAGCCAAAGAACCGAAGAATAGCTTCACCGTAGGCATCGTTGATGACGTAACTTTCACGTCCCTCCCGGTCCTTCCCGAGATAAACGTTTCTCCCTCAGGAACATATTCAGCCAAATTCTACGGTCTTGGATCTGACGGAACGGTTGGAGCCAACAAAAACTCAATAAAGATAATTGGTGAGACAACGGACAAGTATTGCCAGGCATATTTTGCATACGACTCGAAGAAGTCGGGCGGTATCACCATTTCTCACCTTCGTTTCGGTGACTCCCCTATCCGTTCACCGTACTATGTAAACACACCCGATTTTGTTGCCTGTCATGTGCCTTCATACCTTGACAAATACGATATGCTCAAAGGGCTGAAGAAGGGCGGAACATTCCTTCTCAACTCCATCTGGGATGCTGAAGAGACTAAGGAACGTCTTCCTGACCACATGAAGAAATACCTTGCAGAGAACAAGATCAACTTTTATATTATAAATGCCACTGCTATTGCTGAAGACCTTGGTCTTGGAACAAGAACCAACACAATAATGCAGGCAGCTTTCTTCAAGGTTGCCGATGTTATCCCCTATGAGAAGGCCGAAGATGAAATGAAGAAGTTCATTTACAAAAGCTATGGAAGAAAGGGAGAAGATGTAATCAAGATGAACAATGCGGCAGTCGACAGGGGCAGCAGTGTCACCAGGGTTGAAATACCGGCAGAATGGGCAAAAATAGAAGTTAAAAAGAAGCAGGATACCCGTGAAATACCTGAGTTCATCCGTGAGGTGATGGAGCCAATAAATGCTCTCAAGGGTGACGATCTTCCTGTTAGCGCCTTCACCGGAAGAGAAGATGGGACGTTCCCCTCCGGAACCAGCGCATTCGAGAAACGCGGTATTGCCGTCAATGTTCCTGAATGGCAGCCCAATGAGTGCATTCAGTGCAACCAGTGTTCATATGTATGTCCTCATGCTGCAATCCGTCCTTTCCTTCTTACAGAGGATGAACTTGCAAATGCTCCTGAAGGGACCTCAACTATCCAGGGAATCCCGGGAGCTCTCAAGGCATATAAATTCAGGGTTCAGGTCAGCGTGCTCGACTGCACAGGATGCGGTAACTGCGCTGATGTATGTCCTTCCAAGAACAAGGCCCTGATTATGAAACCCCTTGACAGTCAGATGGGTGAAACTGAGCGCTGGAATTACCTTCACGATAAGGTCGGTTACAAGGACTATGTGGTTGACAAGTTTCTTAATGTTAAGAACAGCCAGTTCTCACAGCCTCTGTTCGAATTCTCGGGCGCTTGTGCAGGTTGCGGGGAAACACCTTACCTCAAAGCTATTACCCAGCTTTTTGGCGACCGTATGATAGCCAGCAATGCAACAGGGTGTTCTTCAATCTACAGCGGATCAGCTCCGTCGATGCCTTATACACACAATAAAATGGGACGCGGTCCGGCATGGGCAAACTCTCTCTTCGAAGACAACGCAGAATTCGGCCTGGGACTCTCACTCGGGACAAGTAAGATGCGCGAAAGGATCGCTATTAAGATGCAGGAAGCAATTGCAGCCGGATCGGTAAAAGAAGAGACGAAAGCCGCTTTCGGGGAATGGCTCAGGGATAAGAATAATGCCGAGGCATCCAGAACCGCTTCTGCAAAAGTCATAGAAGCCTGCAGCAAGGATAAGACTGATATAACCGCGGACATACTTAGTCTGAAGCAGTATCTGATAAAGAAATCTCACTGGATCATCGGAGGTGACGGATGGGCTTACGACATCGGTTACGGAGGTCTTGACCATGTTCTGGCTTCAGGAGAAGACGTTAATGTTATAGTGCTCGATACCGAGGTTTATTCAAATACAGGCGGACAGGCATCCAAATCGACACCGGCAGGAGCTGTTGCCAAATTTGCAGCTTCCGGCAAGAAGATCCGTAAAAAGGATCTCGGACAGATGGCGATGAGCTATGGATACGTTTATGTAGCTCAGGTAGCTATGGGTGCAAACAACAACCAGTATCTGAAGGCTCTGAAAGAAGCAGAAGCTTATCCGGGCCCATCACTTATCATTGCTTATTCTCCATGTATCAATCACGGACTGAGAAATGGAATGGGCAAGACTCAGGCCCAGCAGAAATTTGCAGTTGAATCAGGTTACTGGCATCTTTATCGTTACAATCCGCTTCTTGAACAGGAGGGCAAGAATCCTTTCACCCTCGATTCAAAAGAGCCGGACTGGACAAAATTCCAGGACTTTCTTCAGTCGGAAGTGCGTTACACTTCGCTTATCAAGACATTCCCCGATCAGGCTGAAATTCTATTCAAAGCAGCCGAGGAGAATGCAAAATGGAGATACAAAGCCTATCAGAGGCTTGCCGCTATGGTTTATGAACCGGCAGGCAAGGAATAACAAAGAAGCATGACACTGGGAAGGTATCTTGAAAAGGATACCTTCCTTTTTTTAACTATGCCATGGGAAGAATAATGGGCATCGATTACGGGACAAAGAGGATCGGAATAGCACTTGCCGATCCCCTCAACATCTTTGCCTCTCCCCTTAAAACAGTGAGAAATAATGAATTTGAGGAATTTCTAAGGGAATACCTCAAAACCGAAAAAATCGACGGATTTGTCATAGGCTACCCCCGTACAATGAACAATGAGGCCAGCGAAGCTGTTAAATACATCAATCCCTTTATCAGGAAACTGAGCATTGCATACCCGGGAATACCCGTCCATCTTGTCGACGAAAGGTTCACCTCCGGAATGGCGCTCAGCGCAATGATAGAAGGAGGCGTCAGGAAGAAACAGAGGAAAGATAAGGCGATGGTCGATAAGATAAGTGCGGCAATAATACTGCAGTCGTTCCTCGACAGGAGAAAGACTGAAGAAGGAAGACCCTGGAATGAAGGATGACACAGGACGTATAACGCACTACACCAGGAAAAAGATTAAAAGCTGACAGCCGGCAGCTGATTGCTGACAGCTTACAGATAAACAGATATTTACTACATTTGAGACAATCATGGTTTACCCAATAGTAATATATGGACATCCGGTACTGAGAAAAGTTGCTGTAGACATCGACAGGAGCTATCCTGATCTTGACCAGCTGATTACTGATTTGTTCGAAACTCTTTACAGGTCGGAAGGGCTTGGGCTTGCCGCTCCCCAGATCGGGAAGTCGATCAGGATGTTCGTTATCGACGGCGAGCCTCTTGCAGAAGATGAACCAGAGATGGCCGGCTTCAAAAAGGTTTTTATAAACGCCAGGATAATAGAAAGAAGCGGAGATCTTGAACTTATGGCGGAAGGATGCCTGAGTATTCCCAACCTGAGGGAAGAAGTAAAACGTGAAGGGCATATCAGGATCACTTATTATGACGAGAGGTGGGAATTTCATGATGAAGTTTATCAAGGCTACCTTGCAAGGGTGATTCAGCATGAATATGATCACCTCGACGGAATACTTTTCACCGACAGGGTAAGCCCGTTGAGAAAAAGGCTCCTGAAGGGCAAGCTGACTGCGATCAGCAAAGGCAAATTTGAAGCAGATTACAATACTGTACTTGCCGGACAAAAGATTAAAGCATAATTCATTAAATAATGTTTCGTCCCTACGGGACGATATACATGATTGGATATCCGGGTTCTACCAATATATGGTCCCTACGGGACCGGTAAATAACCGGCCGCATTTCCATGTCCAGTCAGGGACAAAACATCGGTAGACGAAATGCATAATGATCGTGTTTCCATGTCCCGTCAGGGACAAAATATCGGTAGAAAGAAATGTAAAATTATCCATCCTGTGCCGTGAGGTATGGTACGTTTCGTCCCTACGGGACGATATACATGATTGGATATCCGGGTTTCTACCAATATATGGTCCCTACGGGACCGGTAAATAACCGGCCGTGTTTCCATGTCCCGTCAGGGACAAAATATCGGTAGGAAGAAATATAAAATGATCGTGTTTCCATGTCCCGTCAGGGACAAAATATCGGTAGAAAGAAATGTAAAATTATCCATCCTGTGCCGTGAGGTATGGTACGTTTCGTCCCTACGGGACGATATACATGATTGAATATCCGGGTTTCTACCAATATATGGTCCCTACGGGACCGGTAAATAACCGGCCGTGTTTCCATGTCCCGTCAGGGACAAAATATCGGTAGGAAGAAATATAAAATGATCGTGTTTCCATGTCCCGTCAGGGACAAAATATCGGTAGAAAGAAATGTAAAAT
>JAKLIJ010000013.1 GCA_022709665.1 Bacteroidota bacterium | reverse complement strand
AATCCAGTCGCAGAAGTCAGGTGTTCAGGGCGGAAGCGTTAAGACTACCAGCGAGTATAATTTCCCCGGATGGCTCATGAAAAGCAAGGAGACACAGACTGTAGTTCAGGGAACGACCACACTGACAAACAGTGTTCTGACAAGAAACGGCTATGACCACCAGGGCAGGCTTCTGAACACATATCACAAGATCAATTCCGGGAATGAAAAAACACTTTCAACGCTTTCTTACAATGAGCTGGGTCAACTTCTGACAAAAAAGCTGCACGTCACATCGGGAGCGGGGTTACAGAAGATGGATTACACCTATAATATCCGGGGCTGGCTTAAGAAGATCAACGAACCGGATCTGAGTGGCGGGGAGAGTGATTTTTTTGGAATGGAACTGCTGTATAACGAGGGTTTCGCAGCTTTAAACGGATCCGTCCAGTGGAATGGCAATATCTCGGGTTTGAAATTCAGAAACAGTACCTCGGGAGCGCCACAAAAAGGTTATGGTTTTATTTATGACCAGTTGAACCGTCTGACGACTTCCAAATACGGCGAAGGAACATCATACACGAGCAATGTGGGCAGGTATGATGAGAATCTGACATATGACAGGAACGGGAACATAAGAAAGCTTTACAGAAACGGACAGGTAAGCACTGGAGTTTTCGGAAATATCGACAGTCTCGCGTATAAATATACCGGAACGGGCAACCAGGTGCGGGCGATAGGTGATATTGTCACAGATGTGGCAGGCAGAGGTGATTTTCACGATGCCACCAACGGATACACCAACAAGGAATACTATTACGATCGTAATGGTAACATGTGGCTCGACCGCAACAAGAGGATGAAGAAAGTGTATAATTATCTGAATCTTCCTGCACGCATAAGCGACACTGTCAATACTGCAAACAAGATAGAATATGTTTACACATCGGCAGGGGAGAAGCTGAAGCAGAGGCTTTCGACCGGAACTACGTTTCTGTACCTGGGGAACTTCGTGTACATTCTTGATGGCACGGCAAATGGCATTGCAGTGAAATGCATTCTTACACGTGAAGGGAGGGCGACAAATTCTGCAGGCACATACACTTACGAGTATTTCATGAAGGATCATCTGGGAAATACAAGGGTAAGTTTCAATGTGCCGGGCAGCACAGCCGTGATAGTTCAGCAAAGCGACTATTACCCTTATGGGATGACACATAAGCCACAGGCTATTACGACTAGTGATAACAGGTACCTCTTTAACGGAAAGGAACTCCAGAACAACCTCCTTGGCGGAATTAACCTTGATACCTACGATTACGGAGCGAGGTTTTATGACCCGCAAATCGGACGGTGGAGTGTTGTAGATCCGCTTGCTGAGAAAAGGATTTGGATTAGCCCTTACAATTATTGTCAGAATAATCCTATTATCAGAATTGATCCTGATGGAAACTTAGATGATATTGAGATTACAGGCTCAAACAATTCCAGTGTAACTATAAAAACTGATTTAGTTGATGTCAAGTATAAAACAGAGGTTGATTTTAAGGGTAACCATACAATAAATGATCTATCAAATGTTGCAATTGGGTTCCATGAAGATTTAACTGGTACTGCAGCAGCAATATTTGGTACAAATGGCAGCATATCAAAAACAAGTACAATGTTTCTAGGAGGAGATTATGCTGGGTATTGGTATGATTACCTAGGGGCAGAAGGACAGATAACCGGATCATTGTCTGGTGAGGCATCTCTTGGAATAAGTAAAAACTTCTTTGTTGCTTTCAATTACGATGCGGAAACATATAACCCTGAAGGATTTGGCGGCAAGTATGGAATAGGCGGAGGTTCTGCTTCGTTGAAGGGAATTGTTGCTGGTCTTAATTTAAATGGTCAATTCTTTGAGTCAGCAGATAAAACTTGGCAAGGTTTTAATGTAGGCTTATCAGTGTCAGCTGGACCCCAAGTAGGAGTTGTTGCTGGTGGCAGTGGCTCATTAGGTAGTGGCGTTGGGACACTAAAGCTCTTAAACAAGCCTGTTCCAACTAAAGAAAGAACAAACTTAAATATTGCTACGAATTGGATCATACATGCATTAAGTGGCTTATAAGTTGAAATTATGAAAGCTTTATTTAAAGTAATTATTATTGTTATATTGGTTGTGATATCCATTTGTGTTGCGTTCATTCTTTTACAAATAGACTCAAAAAATACACAGCAAGAAATTAGCGAACACATTGAAAATACTTATGGTAGTATATGTTTTAAAGGTAAAGTATTAGCTATTCATAGAATACGGCGAGATGGGAGAACGTATGGTATAATGTGTGTTAAAGTTGATTATTCTAATACCGGATCTTTTTATCGATTTGATGAAACAACTTGTTTAAAAATCCAAGATAGCATTGCAACAATGCCGATCGGCTTTATAGGCGAACATCCGATTGAGCCGAATAAATCAATCTTGAATTCTGAATATGTCGAAGTAAATATGAATAAGACACGGAAAATGATATTCTATGACAATAAAGGGAACACCAATTCCAAAAGTTTATATTATAGAAACAATAATCTACGTGAAAGCGATTTGTCTTTATGTGATTAACTTGGTAGTCTTGGTCTGGTTATGAGAAAGGATCAACCTATACTTAGCATAATGAATTTTTTTATACAGCAAGCTTCTGAATCTTTCTCTTAGTAATGAAAGCATCGATAAAAGTTTTAACCAGGTGTTTATCCTTCTGATCGAGCTTCTCTACTTCCCGGAATTGTGTCAGCAGCTCCTTGTCAGTGAGCTGGGCAGAAACCACTTCATCATTACTGCCGTTCATGAGAAAGTCGGTAGTTGTATCGAGAGCTGCAGCGAGTTTTTGTAACACGTCTGCGGATGGTGATGATTTACCGGTCTCGTACCTTCCTATCTGAACATAAGTCAATCCCACCTCTGCAGCCAGGTCAGACTGAGTCAGCTTTTTACCTGTTCGGAGTTCCTTTAAAAGGTTCGCTGATGGCCATGTTTTATAATCAATTTGTTGCTTGTTTATTTCAATCCTAAGCTCATATTCGCATGCGTTTCCGTCAGAGAGTGATCAAAATCTGGTTAAAGCGATAGGATCTTAGGACGATTCAATATTTGGCCGGTCACAACCGGATTAGCTTGAGAGCGAAGTAACAGGTAGGAATGAGGCCGCACTATTTTAATGATGAGTCACAGGCCAGGGAGATATGTAATGAGCAGTTCAAGGGATCGCCAATGGTGTTTATAGAAGCCGATATTTGCAGGGATGATCTGTTGACAGAGATTGAAGCAGAACTGTCGGTATAAATTTTAAGGAAATCCTTCCGGTTATTCTTCTTAGTTCTCCGATATTCAACTATTTTTATTACTGATTTTTCCTGGCCGGCCAGGCAGAATTTGTATTTTACACCGGCACGATTGTCTAATATTATCCATATACCCTATGCTACGGATCAGCCCGAAGGAGCGGTACCAGGTCGGATATCTTGAGGATCTGCAGAACCCCATAAATAAGTGTCATCCTCTGGGGCAGTTTTAAGATCACAGTTTGTGACCTTAAAGGCGAGTTTCGATAAGAAAATAGCTGTAGTTTTGAATCAGATAACAACAAAATGGATAAAAAGGTAGTTCCCTCACTTGAAAGACTATACAATGATGTAAGAAGCATTATTGAGACTGCCAGGGCTAACGCCTACAGGGCTGTAAATTTTACCATGGTGCAAGCTTACTGGAACATTGGCCACACCATTGTTGAAGAAGAGCAGAAAGGCGGTAACCGGGCAGAATATGGTACTTACCTGGTAGAAAATATATCAGCCACATTGGCTAAAGAATATGGAAAGGGCTTTGATAAGACCAATTTATGGAACATGATCCGGTTCTATCGCTCTTTTCCGATTCTCGACTCACTGCGTCAAGAATTATCCTGGACACATTACAGGATACTGATGCGTGTAGAAGAAGACCCGGCAAGGGAGTTTTACCTGCATGAATGCGTTGAGGGTAACTGGAGTACACGTCAGTTGGAGAGGCAGATTAACAGTCTTTATTTTGAGCGCATACTGATGAGTAGTAAGAAAGACCGACCACTTGTAAGAAAGGAGGCTGATGGCAAAAAGGAAGTTATGCAGCCCGCACATATCATAAAGGACCCTTATGTATTGGAATTCCTGAACCTGAACCCCAATGTGAGTTTTTATGAAAGGGAAATAGAACAGGCCCTTATCGATAAGCTGCAGGGCTTCCTGCTGGAACTTGGCAAAGGCTTTTCTTTTGTAAGCAGACAGTACAGGATATCTGCAGAGGAAAGTCATTTTTATGTAGACCTGGTATTTTACAATTATATCCTTAAATGTTTTTTACTTATTGATCTGAAATCCGGGGAACTGACCCATCAGGATATCGGCCAGATGGATTTTTATGTCAGGTACTTTGAAGATCAGGTACGAAAGGAATCTGACAATCCCACTATAGGACTGATACTCTGTACAAAAAAGAGCAAAACAATAGTTAAATACAGTCTTTTAAGTGAGAGCAATCAGATCTTTGCTTCCAAATACAAGCTTTACTTGCCAACTATCAAGGAACTGCAGGAGGAGATCACCAGGGAACGGCAGGTTTTAGAGCAGGAAAAAGGACTGAAAGATTTTATTCCCTGATAAGAGCAAACTGCCTTTAATGATTGACTTCTTCTCGTCTTCCGGTATGTGTTCGAACCGCTTAAATTGTTTTTTCGGCCCGGCATCTTTGTGAATCTGCTCCACCTTATCGGATTTATTGCCATTTACCAGTTAATCAATAGAAAAATCAAATACTCCGGTAAGACGTTGCAAATTCTTTGCGCCTTAGCGCCTTTGTGGCTTTTTTTTTAGCCACGAAGACGCAAAGACACAAAGATATCGGCAGGTTTGTGAATTGCTCAGATTAAATTTTAAGGAAATCCTTCCGGTTATTCTTCTTAGTTCTCCGATATTCAACTATTTTTATTACTGATTTTTCCTGGCCGGCCAGGGAGAGTCCGTATTTTACACCGGCACGATTGTCAAATATTATCCATATACCCATGAAAAGGCTATTACTGATAATTTCAGCGGCGGTCATTCTTTTCCCTTCGTGCTCTGACAGCGCCTGGGAACAAACGGATAACGGGGTGATAATTAGACTTAAATCAGAAATTCCGGATGTTCCGGAACTGGTGAGGATCGAGGTTTTGGACGAAGGCATAATCCATGTTACTGCAACTGCTCACGAAGAATTTTCTGACGATTCAAGCCTTTGCGTCATAGGTCCTCAGTCAGGGGTACCATCATTTACGGTCAGGGAGGACCCCGACACTCTGGTGATAATTGCGCCGAAGGTAACGGCAAAAGTGGCTCTCACCGACGGGCAGGTTACATTCCTGGACGAAAACGGGAAAATTCTTCTGAAAGAAAAGCCGGGAGGCGGCAAATCATTCAAACGGATTACCGTTGAGGGCACACAGGGCTACGCGATGGGCCAGACCTTCAGTTCGCCCCCCGATGAGGCCTTTTACGGGCTTGGACAGCACCAGTCAGATGAGTTCAACTACAAGGGGCTGAACGAGGTCCTTTACCAGTACAATACAAAAGTGTCAGTCCCCTTTGTTGTATCGGGCAAAAATTACGGGCTGCTCTGGGACAATTATTCCCTGACCAAGTTCGGTGATCCGCGGGACTATTCACAGCTTGATCTGTTCACCCTTTATGATGATGACGGAAAGGCTGGAGGTCTGACGGCTTCTTATTATACTGACGGTGACACATCGAAATTATTTACCCGAAGGCCAGAATCGGCAGTTGACTATGAAAACCTGGAAACCGTCAAAAACTTTCCGGAGGGATTTCCCTTTTACAATTCTAAAATTACCTGGACCGGCGAGATAGAGCCCGAAGAAACGGGGACTTATCATTTTAAGCTATATTATGCAGGGTACACGAAGCTTTATTTCGGTGATGACCTTGTTGTGCCGGAAAGATGGAGAACCGCCTGGAACCCGAATACTTACAAGTTCTCAAGAAAACTGGAGCAGGGGCGCAGGTACCCTGTCAGGCTTGAATGGAAACCCGACGGAGGGGTTTCATACATAGGACTTAAGGCTTTAAGTCCGCGCTCAGCCGAAGATCAGGGAGACCTTTCCCTTACTTCGGAGATGGGCGACCAGATAGATTATTATTTCATAAGGGGTGATAATCCCGACGAAGTAATAAGCGGTTACAGGAAACTGACCGGCAAGGCTCAGATTATGCCAAAATGGGCAATGGGTTACTGGCAGAGCCGCGAAAGGTACAGGTCACAGGATGAATTGCTCAATGTAGTCAGTGAATACAGGAAAAGGAAGATCCCCATCGACAATATTGTGCTCGACTGGTCGTACTGGCCCGTTGATGCCTGGGGCTCGCATGAATTTGATCCGAAGTACTTTCCCGATCCAAAGGGAATGGTTGATTCGGTGCATCAGATGAATGCCAGGATAATGATCTCGGTATGGCCGAAATTCTATCACACTACCGGGCATTACAAGGAGTTCGACAGCAGGGGCTGGATGTACAGGCAGGCTGTGGCCGACAGTGTCAGGGACTGGATAGGGAAGGGATACATAGGTTCGTTCTATGATCCCTACAGCGAGGGAGCCCGCAGACTCTTCTGGGAACAGATGAAGGATCATCTTTATATCCATGGATTTGATGCCTGGTGGATGGATGCCTCAGAGCCTGATATCCTTTCCAATGCCAGCGTGGAATACAGGAAGAAGCTTTCGACTCCCACGGCGCTCGGACCATCAACCAAGTATTTCAACACCTATGCCCTGATGAACGCACAGGCAATTTATGAAGGACAAAGAGAAGCAGATCCCGACAGGCGTGTTTTCCTTCTTACCCGAAGCGGATTTGCCGGTCTGCAGAGGTATTCGACAGCCACCTGGAGTGGTGACATCGGGACCAGGTGGGAGGATATGAAGGCCCAGATACCGGCAGGCCTTAACTTTGCCCTTTCGGGGATCCCTTACTGGACCTTTGACATCGGAGGATTCTGTGTCGAGAACAGGTACACAAGGGCAAAGGAAGGCTCGGAGGACCTTAACGAATGGAGGGAGTTGAATACACGCTGGTTTCAGTTCGGTGCATTCTGTCCTCTTTTCAGAAGTCATGGGCAGTATCCATACAGGGAGATATTCAACATATCGTCTGCCGGAACACCTTCGTACCGGAGCATGGTTTACTACGACAAGCTGAGATACAGGCTGATGCCGTATATCTATTCCCTTGCCGGGATGACATGGTTCAACGATTATACCATAATGAGGGCCATGGTGATGGATTTCGGAAGCGAACCAGCGGTCAGGAGCATCGGCGACCAGTATATGTTCGGGCCTTCGATACTTGTTGCACCGGTATATGAATACAAAGCCAGAAGCCGGAAGGTCTACTTCCCTTCTGTTTGCGGATGGTACGATTTCTATTCCGGCCAGTTCATCCCAGGCGGAAGATATCTCGATGTGAATGCCCCCTATGAGCGGATCCCCCTTTTCATAAGGGAAGGATCGATAGTTCCCTTCGGGCCTGAGATTGAATACACATCACAGAAACCTGCAGATCCCCTTACCCTGTTTGTCTATACCGGCCGAAACGCCTCCTTTACCCTGTATGAGGATGAGGGAGTCAACTACGGTTATGAGAGGGGAGAATTCAGTTCAATCCAGCTCAGCTATGATGAGACTTCGGGAGAACTTACAATAGGGGAGCGCAAGGGTCAGTACCCCGGCATGCTCCAGAAAAGAACCTTCAATGTTGTGTGGGTGACAAGGACGAACAACATTGAATTTGATATAGATATGGATCCTCATACAACCGTTGCCTATGATGGCAGTCGGATAGTGGTAAGAAAAACTGAAAAATAAAGACCCAAAAACCTAAATACAATGAAAAAAACACTTTTCTATTTTGCTCTGATTGTTTTAGTCTGTTTTAACAGTTCACTGGTGAATGCCCAGGTGTATTCAGCCTCACTGAGGGATTCCCTGGGAGGCGCTCCCGTTCCGGCTGAGATTGAGGATCCTGAAGTCTTTGCAATAAACAGGGAGCCGGCACATGCCATTCTGATGCCATATGCCAACCTCTCTGAAGCGCTGGCTGCTGACAGGCACGAGTCGTCTTTCTGCAGGAGTCTTAACGGCATGTGGAAGTTCAACTGGGTCTCCTGGCCCCAGGCACGGCCTGTTGATTTCTACAAACCTGAATACAATGTTTCGGGATGGAAGGAGATACCCGTTCCGTCGAACTGGCAGCTGCTGGGTTACGGCACTCCTTATTACAGGAACATAGGTTATACTTTCAAAAGGGATTTCCCGAAGGTGATGAGCACTCCTCCGAAGAACTATACAGCTTATGAGGAGAGAAATCCGGTAGGCAGCTATCGCAGGGATTTTGATGTTCCGGCCGACTGGGATGGCCGGCAGATTTTCATTGCCTTCGACGGTGTTGATGCAGGTTTTTTCCTCTGGGTAAACGGACAGAAGGTCGGCTACAGCGAAAACAGCCGGAATGTGGCTGAGTTTGACATAACAAAATATGTAAATCCGGGTAAGAATATGGTAGCCGTTGAGGTTTACAGGTATACAACCGGAAGCTATGTGGAGGACCAGGATATGTGGAGGCTCAGCGGGATTTTCAGGAATGTGACTGTATGGAGCGCTCCCGTAACTCATATCCGTGACTTTTTCATTAAGACGGATCTTGATGACAATTATATAAATGCCACACTTGATGTTACGGCAAAAATCAAGAACTACGGCAGCAAGCCTGCCAGAGCCTCAAAACTTTTTGTTACTGTTTATGATGGAGATAAGGTAGTTGCATCATATTCGGCAATCGATGGTGTTCCTGCATTGAAACCGGGAGAAGAGGTTCCTGTACGACTCTCCTTTCCTGTTTTAAATCCTGTCAAATGGACAGCAGAGACTCCAAAGCTCTACACGACAGTGCTTACGTTAAAAAGAGGAAAGAAAGTAATTGAAACACTGTCGGCCAGAACTGGTTTCAGGGAAGTTGAAATAAAAGACAGGACCTTCCTTGCGAACGGTGTGCCGATCAAGCTAAAGGGAGTCAACCGCCATGAGAACTGGCCCGATGTAGGCCATGCCGTTACCAGGGAGCAGATGATCCGCGACCTTGAGCTTATCAAGCAGGGAAATTGCAATCACATAAGGACCAGTCATTATTCCGACGATCCCCTCTGGTATGAACTATGTGATGAATGGGGAATCTGGCTTGTAGGCGAAGCAAATGTGGAGTGCCACGGTAACAGCGGGAAATTTGATGAGGAACCCAGGATGAAGGCTGCCATCATCGACAGGAATGTTGCCAACACTGAGAATTTCAAGAATCATCCGTCCATCATAATCTGGTCGCTCGGAAATGAGAACGGAAGGGGAGGATCGAACTTCAGGGCCGCAATGGCTGCGGTTAAGGAAATTGACAGGACAAGGCCGGTTCATTACGAGGGATTTGGCATAGGAAGGGCTAATCCTGCTGACCTTGACAGCCGGATGTACACCAACGTTCCCCAGGTTGAAGCCATTGGGCTCTCCGACACTGCTTACACAAAACCCTTCTATATGTGTGAATATGCCCATGCGATGTTCAATTCTATGGGAGCTATCGGGGAATACAATGATATTTTCGATAAGTATGAATCGCTTCTCGGCGGAGCTATCTGGGAATGGCAGGACCAGGGGATTTGGAACAGACGTGATCCCAACAGGGTTATTCTTGCCTATGGAGGAGGATTCGGAGAATTCCCGAATGACAAATACTTTATTCATAAGGGTGTTGTAGCTTCCGACAGATCGCTCAAACCACATTATCCCGAAATGAAAAAGGCCTATCAGTGGATAGGGATAACGGAGGAGGATCTGGCTTCCGGAACGATAAAGATCAAAAACAAGTACCAGTTCACCGGTCTCAAGGATTTTAATGCATCGTGGACCCTTTCAGAAAATGGAACAGTTGTCGGATCAGGCGATTTTACCTCTCCTGATCTTGATCCCGGTAAGGAAACAGTTGTCAGGATACCTTATGAGGTTTCTTCTCCGAAACCGGGAGCTGAATATTTTCTGCGCATTTCATTCAAACTGGCAAAAGACGAGATATGGGCAGGAAAGGGTTATGAAATCGCATCTCACCAGTTTTTATTGCCTGTTAAATCGCCGGTCGTTGCAGCCGCTCAGCCTGCAGGACCGTTAACTTTGACACAGGATGAAAAGTCAATCACTCTCACCGGAACCGGCTTTTCACTGGTTTTTGACAAGGAATCGGGAACCTTCTCGAAGATGAAAAGGAACGGCGTCAACCTTCTCAGGGAGGACGGAGGTCCGAGGCTTCATCTCTGGAGGGCTGCACACAAAAACGACGATATGTATGCCGACCGGTCATGGGTCAATACCGGACTGAAAGAACTCAACTGGAAGGTAAATGAGGTAACAGCTCTTCAGCCTTCAGCTTCAGAAGCGACAATATCGGTTAAGCTGACCGGAGAAGGAAAGAACGGATTTTCTGTCGGCCATGATGTCGTTTACAAAATAACCGGAGATGGGGTTATAACTGCCGAAAACAGTATCACTTCAAGTAACCCGGGCATGGTTGCAGGAAGGATAGGAGTAAGGATGTTCCTTGAAAAACAGTATGACCAGGTTGAGTATTTCGGACGCGGGCCGATGGAGAACTACTCCGACAGGAAGAGGGGATTTGATGTCGGGGTTTACAAAGCCACGGTGAGGGAGCTTATGACACCTTACGAAAAACCGATGGATGCAGGAAACCATGAGGATGTCCGCTGGGTGAAGGTGACTGATGCTTCAGGAAAAGGCATAAAGGCTGAATGCGTCTCATCGCTCCTTCAGTTCACAGCCCTTCCGTACAGCGATGAACAGATGGATCCTGTCGAATACAGGGTCGACCTGCCTGTAAGCAGTTCAACAGTATTCTGCATAAGTCACCTTACACTCGGGGTGGGCTCCGCCAGTTGCGGTCCAAGGCCGCAGCCTCAGTATATGGTTTATCTTGCGCCCGTGGAATTTTCGTACAAGCTTAACCTTATGGATTAATTACTTTATGATAGTTAGATGGGAATCAATGTTTTATCATTTCAAAAAATAAAAAGATGAGGAAGTTTTTATTGGTGTCGCTGATCTTTGTTTTAATGGGATCCGGTGCATCATTTTCACAGATTGAAAAAGGATATGACAATTTCGATGTGTCGGTCTATGCGCGTTCTTATGAGGTAAAGCAGATGGACGACCTTAATTGGCTTGAGCCGATCTGGGACATGATCTCAAGTCAGGTTCATGTAGACAAGATCTACCTGGAGACACATCGCGACATGGTGATTGTTGATGAAAAGACACTGGAGAAGGTTAAGAAGTTCTTCAACAGCCGCGGGGTGAAAACGGCAGGCGGAATTACCTTGACTGTAAGTGAGATGAACAGGTTTGAGACATACTGCTATTCCAATCCGGAACATCGCAGGAAGGTGAAGGAGATAATTGAACTCACTGCCAGGCATTTTGACGAGATCATTCTCGATGATTTCTTTTTTACCGACTGCAAGTGCGAACTATGCATCAGGGACAAGGGTGAAATGAGCTGGACCGATTTCAGGCTGAAGCAGATGACGGAGGCGGCTCAGAACCTTATCATTGGACCTGCAAAGGCAGTCAATCCAAAGGTTAAGGTGGTTGTTAAGTATCCAAACTGGTATGAGCATTTTCAGGGTCTCGGATTCAATCTCGAGACTGAACCTCCTCTCTTTGACGGGATATATACGGGTACCGAGACCAGGAATGCCAATGCACCCGGGCAGCATC
Source organism: Bacteroidota bacterium (assembly GCA_022709665.1). Taxonomy (GTDB): domain Bacteria; phylum Bacteroidota; class Bacteroidia; order Bacteroidales; family VadinHA17; genus LD21. The sequence goes on along the minus strand of JAKLIJ010000013.1, from coordinate 20,461 downwards.
TTCAGGAGTACCTTGGATACCAGATATTCAGGTATTTTGAGAACATCAAACCGGGCGGAAACGGAGGAGGATGGGTGGATACTGGAGGCATGACCTCCGCGGACAGGTATGCCGAACAACTCTGGCTTACTCTTTTCGCAAAGGCTCCCGAGATTACCCTTTTCGACTTCAGGCAGATGCAAAGGGCCTTAAGACCGGCAGACAGGGCAGCATGGCAGGACCAGAAACCGAGCTTCGACTATGATGATATGATAAAACCATATTCAGTAAAAGGAAAGGAAGTAAAGCCGTCGACAGTTGCCAGGGCAGCAGGCTGGACCTTTGAAAAGGTGGATGCATTTCTTGGAAAACTGGGAAAGCCTGTGGGCATACAGGGTTACAGGCCTTACCATTCGACCGGCGAGGATTTTCTTCATAACTATCTGGGCATGATCGGACTTCCAATGGATATGAAGCCGGAATTCCCAAATGATCCGAAAATGATTATCCTTACAGAATCGGCCAAATTCGATCCGGATATAGTTAAAAAGATAAAGGCAAGGCTTATGGCAGGCAAGGATGTGACCATCACTTCAGGGCTTCTCAGAGCGCTCAGCGGGAAAGGCATCGAGGATATTATTGAACTGGAATATACCGACAGGAAGGCCCTGGTTACCGATTTCTCGGCCGGTATGTTCGGTTCTGCGGACAAAGCATCCAAAGAAATACTGATCCCGCAGATAATGTATCTTACAAATGATTCCTGGACTGATGTTGAAGCTCTCGGCGGACCTGTGGGATGGCCTATGCTTCATCAGGGAAGGTATGGTAAGGCTTCACTTTTTGTACTGACTATTCCCGAATCTTTCGGCGATCTGTATGAACTGCCGGAAGGCGTTCTTAACAGGATAAGGGAAGTGCTGAGTTCAGATATGAAATTCCGTATCCAGGGACCTTCAATGGTAAGTCTTTTTGTTTACGACAATAATACATTCATCACTGAATCATTTTTGCCGGCAGAGACTAAGATCAAAGTGATTGCCGGTCCGGGGATCACAAAGATCACAGATATGGTTTCAGGGGAGGTCGTATCTTCAAGCGCCAGGACAGCGGGGATGGTCTGGGGTCGTGACAGGACTGAGGGCGAAACATTTGAGGTCACCATTAAACCTCACAGTTACAGGGTTTTCAAGGCAGAATAAAATTCTTAATAATCATAAAGATGAAAATCAGGATTAGCGTATTGTTGTTTCTTTTCCTGTCAGCAGCCTGCGGCAGGGAAGAGCAGGGCATTGAACTTCCTTCAATAATCGGCGACAACATGCTTCTTCAGCAGAATGCCGACGTAAAGTTATGGGGAAAAGCCGGAGCGGGCGAAACGGTTGTTGTGACGGCAGGCTGGCAGGCTGAAGGCCGGACGGTCGCAGGTGATGACGGGAAATGGACTGTTCAGCTTAAAACTCCGGAAGCAGGCGGTCCATACGACATCACCGTAACCGGGAAGAAGAGCGCCATTACGATTACCAATGTGCTTATAGGTGAGGTATGGGTTTGCTCGGGGCAATCGAATATGGAAATGCCGCTTGCCGGATGGCCTCCGAACGACACCGTTATGCATTCGGCATCAACCATTGCCTCAGCTGGCTTCCCTGAAATAAGGCTTTTCAGTGTGGCACGCAGAGTGTCGGGAGAGCCACTTGACGACTGCACCGGGAAATGGGAGGTTTGTTCCCCTTCAACGGTTAGTCCCTTCAGTGCCACGGGATATTTCTTCGGAAGGAAGCTTCATGAGGACCTTAAGGTACCGGTAGGGTTGATAGCAAGCTCATGGGGAGGCACTCCCGCCGAGGCCTGGATTTCGGCCGGTAGTCTTGAAAAGGCCGGTGAGTTTACCAATGAAATAAAGGAGATTCAGGAATCAGCCCCGCTGTTGCAGGAGTATCAGAAGTGGCTCGAAAGTCACCGGCAGGTCGTGGCTGACAAAGCAGGTGAAGACCAGTGGAAGGATCTCGATTTCAAAGATGCTGCAGCCCCGATGCCTGATTTTGATGATTCACAATGGCAGGCGATGAATCTGCCCGCTTTGTTTGAAACTGCAACAGGCGATTTTGACGGAGCCGTCTGGTTCAGGAAAACAATTGAGCTGCCCGGGGAGATGGCCGGTCGTGATCTGTCGCTGATGCTGGGGCCGATAGATGATATGGACAGGACTTACTTCAACGGAGAGCTTGTCGGATCACACGAGATATCAGGAGTTTACCAGGTTCCGAGGGAATATAATGTTCCTGGAAAACTTGTAAAGGAAGGTACTAATACAATTGCGGTAAGGGTAATAGATAACCAGGGAGGAGGCGGATTGTGGGCCATACCCGGTGTTATGAAAATAGCAGTTACCGGCAGCCCGGTTCCTTCTGTCAGTCTCGACGGTGAATGGAAATTCCAGCCTGTGGCAGAACTGTCGGGGAACAAGTTTTATGTTTTCGATCTTTCCGGTAATGAATATCAGAAAACAAAAAGGCCAAAGGCAATTGGTTCATCAACTCCCACCTCATTGTTTAACGGTATGATCAGTCCTCTTCTGGATTATACAATAAAAGGCGCTATATGGTACCAGGGTGAATCAAATGTGGGAAGGCATGAACAGTATTCGGAGATATTCCCTCTTATGATTGAGAATTGGAGGGAAGCATGGGGAATTAAGGATTTTCCTTTTTACTTTGTCCAGATAGCTCCTTATGTTTACGGAGGTGTCGATTCAACGGAATCAGCTTTTCTTCGTGAAGCCCAGGAGGCAGCCCTGAAACTTCCAAATACCGGTATGGCAGTCACTCTCGACATTGCCACCGTTATGAATATTCATCCTCCTTTCAAGAAGGAAGTCGGGGAGAGGCTTGCAAACCTTGCCCTTGCTAAAGAATATGGCAGGGATGTTGTCAGTCAGGGACCGGAATTCAAGTCCATGAATGTTGAGGGCAGGAGGATAAGGGTGTCATTTGACAACACTGGTGGAGGTCTGGAGGCGGGTGAACGCGGATTAACCGAATTTGAGATAGCAGGAGCCGACGGAAAATATCACGAAGCCGATGCAAGGATAGAAGGTGAAGAAGTAGTGGTGTCATCATCGCGTGTCAGCAACCCGGTATCGGTGAGGTACTGCTGGCGTAACGGGGCTGAAGCCTCATTATTCGGCAAATCGGGACTTCCTGCAAACCAGTTCCGTTCAGGCAGATGAATTTGTGTTCAAAATTATTATATTTAGAATCTGAAAGAAATAAATTTTAATGATGATGAAAAGGAATTTTTTACTTGCAGCAGTTATGGTTGCATCGCTGGTGCTCTTTACGGATTGCAGCAGCTCGTCGAAGAATGTCAGACAGGAATTATTCGGGAATCATGAGGGGAAGGACGTATTTCTTCTTACCCTTACGAACAGTAAGGGGAACGTAATCAAACTGACTAATTACGGAGCCAAGATTAACTGGATTGAAGTGCCCGACAGGAAAGGTGAAAGGGAAAACATAACATTCGGATATGATACTTTTGAGGCTACTCTCAACGGGGACATGTCTTTCGGTTCGACTGTTGGCAGATATGCAAACAGGATAGCAGGAGGAAAATTCACTCTCGACGGTGTTGAATATACCCTTCCCCGGAACAATGGTCCTAATACACTTCACGGAGGGCCGAAGGGCTGGCACAGTGTGGTCTGGAATACAGAGATAGTGAAGGGTAGCGAATATCCTGCAGTTAAATTTACATACAGGAGCCCGGATATGGAGATGGGATTCCCGGGTAATGTGGATGCTGAAGTCACCTATACCTGGACCGACAACAATGAGATAATAATGGATTATAAGGCCACGACGGACAAAAAGACCGTGATTAACCTTACGAATCATGCCTATTTCAATCTTCACGGAGCGGGGGTTGACGATATCAATGATCATATCCTTATGATAAGGGCATCGGCGTTCACGCCGGTCGATTCTGTCATGATTCCTACCGGAGAGATCCGTCCGGTTTCCGGCACTCCCTTTGATTTCACAAAGCCTTTTATGATAGATACCAGGCTGGAGGAACCCTATGATCAGCTGATTCTCGGAAAAGGCTATGACCATAATTTTGTTCTGGACAATACTGAGGCGATTGATGCAATGGTTTACGAATCACTTTCGGGCAGGGTGCTAGAGGTTGAGACCGACCAGCCTGGTCTTCAGTTTTATGGAGGCAATTTCCTGAATGGCACTCAGACAGGCCATGGTGGAATAGTCTACGATTTCAGGACAGGTTTTTGCCTTGAATCGGGGCACTTTCCCGACAGTCCCAATCATCCTGAGTTCCCAGGCACAGTCCTGAATCCTGGAGAGACTTATAAGACAAGGACTATCTACAGGTTCGGTGTTCTCTAAAAAATGATTGTAAACTCACTAAATCTGAACAATATGACAACACGACGTACCTTTCTTAAGAACAGCGCCATTACAGCTGCCGGGCTGACTTTTGGACCCGTACTTCAGACTTCGGGAAAACCTGTTCCGCCCAGCGACAAGGTCAGGATCGGTCTGATAGGATGCAACGGTCAGGGCTGGAGCAATCTGAGCGCCTTTCTGGAGAATCCGCAGACGGAATGCGTTGCCCTGTGCGACATTGATGATTCGGTGCTTCAGAGGAGGGCCGGGGATGTTCAGAAGATAAGGGGAGCGAAGCCAGCCGGCCTTTACAAGGACTGGAGAAAGCTAATCGACAACAAGGACATTGATCTGGTTATAGTCGGAACTCCCGATCACTGGCACTGTATCCAGATGGTTGCAGCATGCGAGGCGGGAAAGGATGTCTATGTTGAAAAGCCCATTGGCCGGACCATTGAGGAGTGTAACCTGATGGTAAAAGCTGCTCAGCGATACAAGAGCATTGTTCAGGTAGGTCAGTGGCAGAGAAGTGATCCGCACTGGCAGGATGCAGTAGATTTCGTTAATTCCGGCAAGCTTGGAAAGATTAGGCTTGTAAGAGTATTTTCATATCAGGGCTGGTGTCCCACCATCCCGGTTCTGCCCGACGAGTCTGTTCCGGCAGGAGTTGACTATGACATGTGGCTTGGTCCGGCCCCGTCGAGGGCTTTCAACAGGAACCGCTTTCATTTCACCTTCAGATGGTTCTGGGATTATGCCGGCGGCCTGATGACCGACTGGGGTGTGCATCTTCTCGACTATGCGCTCTTTGCCATGAATGTAACAGCGCCCAGGTCGATAATGGCAATGGGAGGCAAATACGGTTATCCCGACGATGCCTGTGAAACACCCGACAGCCTTCAGACAATTTATGAGTTTGACGGTTTCAATGTTCTGTGGGATCATGCCATAGGGATTGATGATGGAGCTTATGGAAGAAACCACGGGCTTGGATTTGTCGGTGAGAACGGAACCCTGGTTGTTGACAGGTCGGGCTGGGAAGTGATCCCTGAAAAGGTTAACGGAAAGATCAGGATGGAAGCAGTTCCGCTGAAAAGAGGATTGGATGTTGGTCTGAAGAACCATGTAAAGAACCATCTTGAATGTATTGCCGGCCGGAATCAGAAGACCAATGCCAGCATAGAGATCGGCGCTCATATAGCTAAGTTCTCAGCTCTTGGAAATATAGCTTATCGGACAGGCAAAAAGCTTGTATGGGACGGTACCAGATTCACAAATGATGTTGAGGCGAACGCTTACCTGGTTCCGGATTACAGGGCTCCATGGAAACTGCCTGTTGTTTAGCTGCCGTTATACGGCCCGGAGAGGGTCCGATGAGAAAGTTACTATAGAGCAAATTCAATAATGAATCTGAAATTAGTAAATTATGCGGGCTGGTCAGTGATTGCCTTTCTGGTAATTTCCTGCGGTTCTTCTCCTCGGAGTGAGGGATTTCTGGCGGTGAATCCGGATAATCCTCATTACTTCCTGTTCAGAGGGAAACCAACCCTTTTGATTGGATCCACCGAGCATTACGGTGCCGTGCTGAATCGCGACTTTGATTATATCAGGTACTTTGATGAGCTTGCTGCCTGCGGACTGAATATTACCAGGACATTCTCCGGAATTTATGTGGAACCCAAAGGAGCATTTGGGATCAGCCGGAATACACTGGCACCTGATTCAGGGAAGTTTATCTGTCCGTGGGCCAGAGGTACTGAACCGGGTTATGCTGTCGGAGGAAACAGGTTTAACCTCGATGAATGGGATATTGAATATTTTGCCAGGTTGAAGGACTTTGTCTCCGAAGCAGGCAAAAGGGATATCATTGTGGAACTCGACCTGTTTTCCAATTTTTATGATACTGTGCAGTGGAAGCTTTCTCCTCTGTATCATTCCAACAATGTAAACGGCACACTCAGGATAACCGACCATCGTGAGGTTCTTTCGCTGAAGCATCCGGAGTTGCTTGAGATACAGGAAAAGATGGTCAGGAAGATAGTAGAGGAGCTCAGTGACTTTGATAATCTGTCTTATGAGATTTGCAACGAGCCTTATTTTGGTGATACCATTGCATTGCGACAGTGGGAAGATCACATGACACGGATTGTTGTCGATGCTGAGAAGGACTTTGACCACAGGCATCTCATTTCGAACAATGTTGCAAACCTGAAAAAGAAGGTCCCCCAACCCAGGGATGGAGTTTCAGTTTATAACTTTCATTACGCAGCGCCTCCTGTGACTGTGGCTATGAATTATGATCTGAATCTTCCTGTTGGAGACAACGAGACGGGATTTGACGGTACGGAAGATGAGACTTACAGGAAAGAAGCCTGGAATTTCATTCTTGCCGGAGGCGCTTTGTTCAATCATCTCGATTATTCTTTTACGGCAGGTATGGAGGATGGCAGCTTTGAAATACCGCAGAATCAGCCGGGAGGAGGCGGCAAAGCCCTGCGAAATCAGTTCGGGATTCTTGCGGGTTTCATGAGGGAGGTTGATATTGCTGACATGAAACCTGTATCCGAGGGTATCATAAGGTTTATTGGACAGGAGAAGCTTTCAGTCAGGGGACTGGCAGATGGTCACAGAACAATGGTATATTACCTTGACGGGAATGAAACACCCGGGACGAGCGCCCTGGTGGAGATTAATCTTCCTGCCGGTCCATACCGGATCACCTGGGTAAACACCATTACCGGGGGAAGGACGGTGAATGATATTAATGGCCATCAGGGAGGATGGCTTGTGCTTAACACCCCATTGTACCTGACTGATATTGCACTTAAGGTTGAGAAGCCCGATTAGAGGAATCTGAATTCTTTAACATATTTTATATCAACAACATCAACCACTAATCATGAAAAATTTTATTCAGGGTTTGTTTGCCATTTTATTAATGGCATTTGTTTGTCCTGCTGAAGCTCAGCAGGGAACCTATGCTTTCCCTTTCAGGGATCCGTCCCTGAGTGAGGAACAGCGGGTCAACGATCTTGTTTCAAGGCTTACCCTTAAGGAAAAAGCCGATCAGCTTCTTTATACCGCGCCGGCTATTCCCCGACTGGGTATCCCGTCGTACAACTGGTGGAACGAGGCACTACATGGTGTTGCACGTGCCGGATTTGCTACTGTTTTTCCACAGTCGATCACTATTGCCAACTCATGGGATGAAGGACTTATATTCAACGTGGCTAATGCCATTTCCGATGAGGCCAGGGCTAAATACCATGAGTTCCAGAGAAGAGGCAAAACGGGGATCTACCAGGGGCTTACCTTCTGGTCGCCAAATATAAATATCTTCAGGGATCCGCGATGGGGAAGAGGTCATGAGACCTACGGCGAAGATCCCTTTCTTACCGCCCGGATGGGCTATCAGTTTGTCAAAGGGCTGCAGGGAGACGATCCCAGATACCTGAAGACGGTGGCAACGGCAAAGCATTATGCGGTGCATTCAGGTCCGGAATCGCTAAGGCATGAGTTCAATGCAAATGTGAGCGAGGTGGATCTGAGGGAGACCTACCTGCCGGCTTTCCGCACTCTTGTTGTTGATGCCGGCGCCTATTCGGTAATGGGTGCCTATAACATGTTCCGCGGCATTCCCTGCTGCGCAAATCCGACTCTTTACGGGATCCTGCGCAATGAGTGGGGGTTCAAGGGGTACATTGTTTCTGACTGCTGGGCAATTTCAGATTTTTACAAGTTTACCAAATATGCCAAAGATTCCGCTGAGGCAGCAGCGCAGGCAGTAAAGGCCGGGACGGACCTGGAATGCGGAGTAGATTACAACAACCTTCTTACGGCTGTTGAGAGAGGTCTCCTCACAGAAGAGGATATTAACACTGCAGCCAGGAGAATCTTTACAGCCCGGTTCAGGCTGGGGATGTTCGATCCGGATGACATTGTTCCCTATGCAGGCATTCCTTACTTTGCAAACTGCTCTGATTACAACAATACTCTTGCCCGGAAGGCGGCCAGCGAATCCATTGTGCTTCTGAAGAATTCAGACAATGCGCTTCCTCTTGCAAAATCGGTAAAAACATTAGCTGTAATAGGTCCGAATGCAGACAATTTTGAAGCTCTCATTGGCAACTATAACGGGATACCCAAAGATCCGGTTACAATACTGAGGGGTATAAAGAACAAGGTGAAACCTGAAACAGAAGTCCTGTATGCCGAGGGAAGCGACCTTGCCGACGGTATTCACAATCTCACCGTTATTCCTTCAAGATATCTCCAGGCTCCCGACGGAAAGCAGGGGGCTCTGGGCGAATACTTCAACAACAGGGAGATGAAGGGCGAACCTGTATTTACGCGCAGGGACGACCAGATCAATTTCTACTGGGAACATTCATCTCCTTCCACCGATCTGCCCGATGATGATTTCGGAGTCAGGTGGACAACTTACCTGGTTCCTCCCGAGAGCGGATCGTACGCTATAGGAACCTGGGGATCATCCGGTTATGAAGTATTATTTGAAGGAAAACAGGTTCTTGCAGAAAGGAACGAACACCACGCTTTCCACAAGGAGTTCCAGGTTGAACTGCAGGCCGGTCAGAAATACAAAATAGAGGTACTGTACAAGAATTACGCCGGCGATGCCGACATGAAACTACTGTGGAGCCAGCCCCGGAAAGACATGCTTCAGAAGGCTGTTGCAGCTGCAGGTAAGGCTGATGCCGTTATCCTGGTACTTGGTCTCTCACAAAGGCTTGAGGGTGAGGAAATGCCAATAAAGATCGAAGGATTCAGCGGCGGTGACAGGACCGACATCCAGCTTCCTGCAGTCCAGGAAAAACTGCTTGATGCCATGGTGGCCACAGGCAAGCCTGTAATTGTGGTCCTTACCAGCGGAGGTGCGATCGCAATCAACAAGGCTCAGGAGAAAGCTGCTGCAATACTTCTTGCAGGTTATTCAGGACAGCAGGGAGGCAATGCTGTTGCCGATGTCATCTTCGGAGATTATAATCCTGCCGGACGGTTGCCTGTAACATACTACAAATCAATCGGGCAGATCCCCGAATTTGAGAACTACGACATGGCAGGAAAGACCTACAGGTATTTCACCAAAGAACCATTGTATCCTTTCGGCTATGGTCTGAGCTACACGACTTTCAGTTACAGCGATCTGTCGCTTGCCGAAAAGGCTGTTGCAGGAGAAAAGATAACTGTGAAGGTGAAGGTTACCAACACCGGCAAGGTTGAAGGTGACGAGGTTGTACAACTTTACCTGACCGATGAAAAGGCCACAACTCCCAGGCCGGTAAGGCAGCTCGAGGGATTCTCCAGAATCAGCCTGAAACCAGGCGAGAGCAAGGTTGTTGAGTTCGCTCTTGAACCCCGTCAGTTCTCAATTATTAACAAGAAGAACAAGAGAGTGATAGAGCCGGGATACTTTTCAATTACTGTAGGTGGGAAACAACCCGGATTCAGCGGCTACCTTGATCCCCAGTTCACGAATGTAGTCAGCGGAAGGATCAGGCTCACAGGAAAGGAAGTACCCTTTGCCAACTAGCATGGGAATGAGACGCTGATCACGCCCCTAAAACTTAATGATAACAGGAAAAGAGGCTGACCCTGCCGGTTAACGGTAAGGCAGCCTCTTTTCTTTGAAGCCTGAACTTATCTTATTTTCTTACGAATCTGTAGACTTTCACCGAGTGAGGCAGCATTTCGACATACACGGATGTTTCCTTGAGTGTCAGATCTTTGTGTTCCCAAACATCCCTGACAGTATAATCTTTTAATGTTAGCGGGGCGGGCATCCTTGGTCTCTGCTGGGTGGCTGTCGGCGGATTTGCTGCTCCCGGAGTTCCTGCACCCTGTGGGCGCTGGCCTGCCGGGGTGCCCATTCCCGGCGCTGCCGGGGCACCGGGCATACCGGGCATCCCTGCTCCGCCGGCCGGGGGCGCCGGCATCATACCTCCAAATCCTCTTCCGAATGACCTTATCCCGGCAAGAAGTTCAAAGTCAACCAGAACTGATTTCTTTTCATCGCTTTTGTTCAGAAGGCATACCGCTTTCTCATTGTTTGCTAAAGTTTTTACCCATATCTGATAATCTGCGTTTTCACGATAACAGATCGCCTGACGTCCAAGAGTATCCTGGTCAATTGCAATCATTTCCTTGTTAAGAAGGATTGATTTTGTTTCCGGTGTCATATTCTCAAGGTCGTTGCCTGCCATGAGAGGAGAAGCAAGCATGCACCAGAGTGAGAAATGGGTTCTGTATTCCTCGGTGGTCATGCCTCCGTTACCCACCTCGAGCATGTCGGGGTCGTTCCAGCGGCCCGGACCTGCATATCTCGAGAGATCCTTTTGTTTTTCGAAAATATCTATCATGCTGTTCCAGTTGTCGCTTATGTCTCCGGTAGTTCTCCAGAGATGACCAACAGTGCCTGCCCATTCCCAGGGTTTATTTGACCCCCACTCACATATACTGAACACTATTGGCCGGCCTGCTGTCCGGAGTGCTGTGGACATGTTCGTGTAACTCGACTTTGCATCCTGGGATGTTGAACCGCACCAGTCGTATTTCAGGTAATCCACGCCATAGCGTGCATAGGTGCGGGCATCCTGGTATTCATGTCCGAAGCCCCCTGGCCGTCTCTGGCATGTCACAGTACCGGCGCTTGAGTAAATTCCGAATTTAAGGCCTTTCGAGTGAACATAGTCGGCAACATACTTAATACCATGGGGAAAACGTTCCGGATCGCAGACTATTTCTCCGTTCTCATCGCGTGATACCTGCCAGCAGTCGTCAATAACAATATAGTCGTAACCGGCATCCTTCATTCCCGCGCTGATGAGAGCATCTGCAGCCTTCATTATCAGAGCCTCACTCACATCGCAGTGAAATTTGTTCCAGCTGTTCCATCCCATGGGAGGCGTTAAAGCCAGGTTGTCAAATTTCTGACCGGCAGCACTTAATGCAATAAGCGCCGCCACGGATAAAAACAATAGTTTCTTCATTGGATAAATGATTTGAAAATAGGGTGATAAAATAAATCTGTTAACAATAGACAAACTTTCGGCTGAAATTATTTCATTTGTTTGGTTACTTTTGTTTACGGGTTACAAATTCATAGATGCAGGCAGAAAACAACCTTCTGAAAAAACGGGTCAATCTTTTCGACGGGATCTCAATGGTAGCCGGAGCCATGATAGGTTCCGGGATTTTTATAACGAGCGCTGATATAGCAAGGAGTGTCGGCTCTCCCGGGTGGCTGATGGTTGTCTGGCTGATAACAGGTGTTATAACGGTTATAGGAGCAATAAGTTATGGTGAACTTGCCTCGATGATGCCTGATGTGGGAGGGCAATATGTTTATCTTCGCGAAGCTTATCATCCGCTTATTGGATTTCTGTTTGGCTGGACCACTTTTCTTGTGATCCAGTGCGGCTCCATTGCTGCTGTTGCGGTAGCTTTTGCCAAGTTCAGCGGTGTGCTGTTTCCCTGGATCTCTGACAGGAACATATTATTGGAGGCAGGATTTCTGAAAGTAAGTTCAACCATGCTTGTCGCAATAATCATGATAGCATTTCTTACCTGGCTCAACACCCGCGGGATAGTTACCGGCAAGACTGTTGTTAATATTTTCACATCGACCAAGATACTCGCCCTTGCAGGGTTTATTTTAGTAGGGATTTTCGCGATAAGGGGAATTGATTCATGGGAGATCAACAAAGCTGTTTTCTGGGATGCTTCAAAAACCGGAGCTGGAAATCAGGCTGTGCCAATTGCAGGCTTCGCCCTGGTGACAGCTGTGGCCACAGCCCTTGTGGGTTCCCTTTTTTCCTCCGATGCCTGGTATAACGTAACTTATATTTCGGGTGAGGTTATCAATCCCAAAAGGACGGTTCCCCTCAGCCTTATTTTCGGAACTCTTATAGTTTCCATTATCTATCTGTTTACCAACTGGGTTTACATCCGGGTGCTTCCTCTTTCGGGGTCTCCTGACGGAGCAGATGTGGCGGCGAGAGGCATACAGTTTGCCACCGACGACAGGGTCGCCACTTCAGCCATGAGCATTGTGTTCGGCGACTATGCAGCTATCATAATGGCAGTATTTGTCATGATAAGCACCTTTGGGTGCAATCATGGACTTATACTGGCCGGACCCAGGGTGTACTACGCCATGGCAATGGACGGTCTGTTCTTTAAAAGAGTAGCCAGGATTAACAGCAAGGGAGTCCCCGGCTTTGCTATCGCCATCCAGGGGATCTGGGCCATATTGTTATGTTTGTCAGGAACATACAGCGATTTGCTCGACTATGTAATCTTTGCCGTCCTGCTGTTCTTTGCGCTTACCATTTTTGCTCTCTTTCTTCTCAGGGCGAAAAGACCCGATATTCCGCGTCCATACAAGGCCTGGGGTTACCCCGTCGTACCGGCATTGTATATTCTGACCACAACTTTTATAATGGTGATCCTGCTCATTTTCAAGCCGAGTTATACCTTCCCCGGACTGGTAATAGTTTTGCTGGGGATCCCGGTTTATTACCTTTGGAGGAAATTCACCTGATCCCATGTTTCCCGAAGATTTCATAAGTAGAATTTCCCGTCAGAAATACCTTGACGCGAAAAGTCTTGTTAATGCTCTTCAGGAACCGTCGCCGGTAAGTATAAGGTTCAACGAGTTAAAGTGGAAGCTGAAGCCAGAAAATTCGGAACAGGTTCCATGGTGCAGGACGGGTTACTACCTGTCCTCCAGACCTTCCTTCACTCTCGATCCGCTTTTTCATGCAGGGTGTTATTATCCGCAGGAAGCTTCCGGGATGTTCATGGAACAGGTAATTAAACAGCTGGTTGACACATCCGGATACCTGAGAGTACTTGACCTTTGCGGGGCGCCCGGGGGCAAGAGCACACATATCTCGTCGCTGATCGGGCGCGACAGCATTCTGGTTTCAAACGAAGTGATAAGGCAAAGGTCTTCGATCCTGGCTGAAAACATAATAAGGTGGGGAACATCCAATACTGTTGTTACCAGGAACGATCCTTCGGCATTCGGCCGCCTGCCGGGCTTCTTCGACCTGATGCTTGTTGATGCGCCCTGCTCGGGCGAGGGGATGTTCAGGGACAGGATTGCAGTGGAGGAATGGTCAGTCGGTAACACTGTACTGTGTGCTGAAAGACAAAGGAGGATTCTGGCTGATATCTGGCCGGCGCTTAAACCGGGCGGGATACTTATTTACAGTACCTGTACATTCAATCCTGCGGAGAATGAAGAAAACATTAAATGGCTTATCGGGCAGGAGGAAGCTGAATCATTAAGTATTGACATTACTGATTTCGATGGGATAACCGAAATGACAGCGGGCGGGATTCAAGGTTACGGATTTCATCCGGGAAAAATAAAGGGGGAAGGTTTGTTTGTTTCTGTTTTAAGGAAAAAAGATGGATTGAGAGACAGGTTAAGGGCTTCAGGAAAGACCGGAGGCACAGGGATCTGCCGGGCTGACCGTGAAGTTGCAGGACGATGGTCTGATTTCAATACTGAAAATCTTATCAGAAAAGGGGAGGATATATATTTTTTCCCCGGCCGGCCCGTGGATTTTTCTGAAATCGATTCGAAACTCACGGTTGTTATGCCGGGTACTCTTATATGTTCTGTTAAAAGGAACGGGTATATCCCTGCGCATGAGCTTGCTCTGTCAGGAGGAATAAAGGCAGGATCATTTCCTTCAGCTGAGCTTGACCTGAAACAGGCCCTGGCCTGGTTAAGGAGAGAGACATTACCCGCCATTGATGTGCGCCCGGGATGGTTTACTGCGTCGTTCAGGGGTGTTTTGCTCGGATTCGGGAATAATATCGGTAACCGTATAAACAATTATTACCCGGTAGGGCAGAGGATAAGAATGAACATCCCTGACGATCCGGAGAAGGTCATTATAAGATGGGTAAACACTGAAAGTTAATCATATGGAAGCGAAGGAGCGTGAATTTCAGATTTTCGCAAAGCCTGTCGGAGGGCTATGCAACCTGAGTTGCAGCTATTGCTATTATCTTAAGAAGCAATCAATCCACAAAGATGGAAAGCCTCTTCTTATGAGCGATGGTATTCTTGAAAAATATATTATACAGCATATTGAAGCTACAACCGATAATACTGTTTTCTTTTCGTGGCATGGAGGGGAGCCTCTTCTGGCAGGGTTAGATTTCTTCAGGAAAGCTGTCAGTATGCAGCTCAGGAATAAACCTGCCGGGAAGGAGATCATCAACGGCATTCAGACCAACGGGACGTTAATAAACTGGGACTGGGCTTATTTTCTGGCACAGGAGAAATTTTTGGTAGGGATCAGCATTGATGGTCCGGGAGATCTTCACAACAGTTGCAGGAAGAGTTCCGACGGAAATTCTTCTCTCCAGCAGGTTTTGAAAGGCTATGACATTCTGCAGAGGTCAGGCATTAAGCCTGAGATACTTTGTGTGGTCAGTTCCTTCAATGTTAAGTTTCCTCTGGTGGTTTATGATTTTTTCAGGGAGCTTGGAGCAGAGAATATCACATTTCTGCCCCTTGTAGAACAGCGGTCTCGAACAGCATCCGGGGTAAGCAGGGCGACAGTTCCTGCAGCGGAATTTGGCAGGTTTCTTATTACGGTTTTTGATGAATGGGTTGAGAAGGATATTGGAAAAATAAAGATCCAGATAATTGAGGAAGCAGCCAGAACGGCATTCGGTCAGGGACATACACTGTGCATATTCAGGGAAAATTGCGGTGGAGTGCCGGTGGTTGAACTTAATGGTGATTTCTATTCATGCGATCATTATGTTGACAGGGATCATCTTATCGGAAATATAACTGATGGCTCCCTGGCCGGATTTCTCGACAGCGACAGGCAGAAGGAATTCGGAATGGCAAAATCCCTCACACTTCCATCTTACTGCCGTGAATGTGATGTAAGAGCCATGTGCAACGGCGAATGCCCGAAGAACAGGTTTATAAAAACTCCTGATGGAGAGCCCGGGCTAAATTACCTGTGCGAAGGATACAAAACTTTTTTCCGTCATTGCCAGCCCTTTGTGAATGCAATAGGGGGGGTATGGAATGAGCAGGGGAAGTAGTCAGGACTTATCTTCAATATCCTATAATCCTGCTTATTTCAGTTTTTCATTGAAGAACTTAATGGTCCTTTCCCAGGCAAGCTTTGCAGCCTGTTCGTTGTATCTTTCCGCATTGCTGTCATTATTGAAAGCGTGGGAAGCTCCTTCGTACATGAATATCTGGTATTCCTTGTTATATTTCTTCAGAGCTTCCTCAAATGCAGGGATGCCTGCGTTTATTCCGGGATCGTTGCCTGCATAATGGGCCATTACTGGAGCTGTTATCTTTTCAACGTCTTCAGGTGCAGGTGTTCTTCCGTAATAAGGTACAGCTGCATTAAGGTCGGGTGAGTTGACTGCCACATTGTTTGTCATGGCCCCGCCCCAGCAGAATCCTGTACAGCCAACCTTGCCATTCGATTTGGGATGAGTTTTCAGGTATTTCACCGCAGAAACGAAGTTCTTTGTTGTCTCTTCATTATTTAATTTTCCGAACAGGTCCCTGACATTGGTCGTATCTTCAGGTGTTCCGCCCACCGGCGACAATGCATCCGGAGCCAGTGCAAGGAAACCTTCTCCGGCCATCCTTCTTGTAACGTCCTGTATATGAGGCACCAGACCTCTGTTTTCATGAATAACGATTACCGCAGGGAATTTTTTCCCTTTTTTCGGTCTGGCCATGAAAGCCTTCATATTGCCTGTAGCCGCAGGATAAGTAACAAATCCGGTTACCAGGGCAGGTTTCTTTCCGGCTTCTTTTGATGCCATTAATTCATTGTCCTCTATTACCGGGAACAAGGCCGCTGCGGCGGCAGCGCTTCCGGTTACTACGGCAAGCTTTTTAAGGAAGTTGCGTCTTGTCAGGCGTCCTTCCCTGTAATCGCTGTAAAGGGATCTTATTTCTTTTTCCATAATTTCACGGGGCTAAGGGTTAGAATGAAACCTAAAAGTACGAAAAATAGAGTAAAAGCCATATATCACAGACATATAATTGTTATTTTAGAAGTAAAGCGAGCTCTTTGGTTAAAGACGAAAGTTTCTTATCTTTCCGCAACTTTATAAAAATCACTGACAATGAAGCAGGATATTGAAATCGCTCAGGAAGCCAATATTAGACCGATTGTTGAAGTGGCAGCATCATTGGGTATTCCTCCGGATGAGCTCGAATTGTATGGAAAATTCAAGGCAAAGATCCCTTTGCATTTCATTGATGAAAAGCGGATCAAAAAAGGCAAGCTGATCCTGGTAACAGCCATTACTCCGACTCCAGCAGGAGAAGGCAAGACTACAACTTCAATCGGTCTTGCGCAGGCTCTGAACAGGATAGGGAAGAAGACCACTGTTGTTCTGCGGGAGCCATCCCTTGGTCCTGTTTTCGGTATTAAGGGAGGTGCAGCCGGCGGCGGTTATTCCCAGGTTATACCTATGGAGGATATAAACCTTCATTTTACGGGTGATATTTCAGCCGTGGAGAAGGCTCACAATCTTCTGGCAGCGCTGATCGACAACAATATCCAGCTTAAGAATTCGGACGGTAACCTTGGGATTGATCCCCGAACCGTTGAATGGAAAAGGGTTATGGACATGAATGAAAGGGCGCTGAGGGACATAGTGATCGGACTTGGGGGCACTACCGAGGGTGTTCCCCGCCAGTCGGGCTTTGAAATCACTGCTGCATCCGAAGTGATGGCCACGCTTTGCATGTCGAGCGATCTGATGGATCTGAAGGAGAGGCTTGGGAATATTTTTGTGGGGTACACCTATGGCGACAAACCTGTTTTCGCCCGCGACCTTAAAGCAAACGGAGCTATGGCAGCCCTCCTCAAGGACGCCATAAAACCTAATCTGGTGCAGACACTCGAAGGTACTCCTGCCATTATTCACGGAGGACCTTTTGCAAACATTGCTCAGGGGACCAACACCATTATAGCAACAAAGACAGGACTTTCACTGAGCGATTATGTTGTTACCGAAGCCGGTTTTGCAAGTGAACTTGGTGCGGAAAAGTTCTTTGACATAAAGTCGCAGACAGCGAAACTCAAGACCAATGCCGTTGTCATCGTCGCTACGGTCAGGGCCATAAAATATCATGGAGGAGCCAAATTGTCGGCTCTCGGCAGCGAAGACCTTGAAGCTCTGATAAGGGGTTTTGACAATCTCGACAAGCATATCGAGAACATGAGGTATTTCGGATTCAGACCGGTGATTGCGATCAACAGGTTTGACACCGATACCGCTGCTGAGCTGGATCTTCTTGTGAAACATTGCACAATGAAAAACCTTAAGGTCGCCGTAAATGAATCGTGGGCAAAGGGAGGAGAAGGAGCCATTGACCTTGCCAACAAGGTGATTGAAGAGATTTCGGATTGTGCTAACTGCTTCAAGCCTCTTTATGAGCTGGAATGGCCTCTCGAGAAGAAGATAGAGACCATATGCACGAAGATGTACGGAGCCGACCATGTTGAGTACACTGTGAAAGCTAAGAACCAGCTCGACAAAATAGAGAAGCTCGGATTCGGGAACCTTGCCGTATGTATTGCAAAAACACAGAAATCCCTTTCAGATGATCAGAACAAACGGGGCCGGCCACAGGGTTTCACAATCAAGATAAGGGAGGTGGAACTTTCATCCGGTGCCGGATTTATTGTTCCTATAGCAGGCACCATAATGAGAATGCCCGGTTTGCCCGGTTCACCGTCAGCAGAAAAAATAGATATCGATGAGACAGGCAGGATATCAGGCCTGTTCTGATCTTTTTACTTGCTTGTCAAATTAACGTATAAATATTTTATTATGAAGAGATTGCCCTGTTATTTAGTTATTCTTTTGATGATGTTCACCGCCTGCAGGCGATACAGTAAATATGAAGGTGTATCGTTCACCGAGAAGGAGCCCCGTGACTGGGAAAACACTGACGTGTTCAATATTAACCGTGAGGCGCCGCATGCAACGATGATCAGTCATATTGACGAACAGGCGGCTTCAGAAGCTGATAGATCACAATCACCCAGATATATTTCGCTAGACGGAATCTGGAAATTCCACTGGGTGAAAACTCCCGATGAAAGACCTTACTGGTTTTTCAAGGATGATTATGACACCCGCGACTGGGACGATATTGAAGTCCCGTCGAACTGGCAGTTGAAAGGTTATGACGTACCGATCTATGTCAACGCCGGGTTCGGTTTCGAGAAGAACCCGCCATTTATAAATCATTCATGGAACCCGGTGGGCTCCTATAAAAGGACATTCACTGTTCCCGCCGATTGGAATGACAAGGAGGTTTTCCTCCATTTCGGAGCAGTCAGCTCGGCTTTCTATGTATGGGTTAATGAGGAGCAGGTTGGTTACAGCGAGGACAGCAAAGTACCTGCAGAATTCAATATCACTCCTTATCTGAAGAAGGGTGAAAATACGCTTGCCGTGGAAGTTTACCGCTGGTGTGACGGTAGCTACCTTGAAGATCAGGATTTCTGGCGTCTCAGCGGGATTCAGCGTTCCGTATTCCTTCATGCAAGGCCTAAGACATTTATAAGGGACTTTTTTGCGGTCGGAGACCTGGAGAACGCTTACAGTGACGGATTGCTCAAACTCGATGTGGAGCTTAAGAATACCGGGTCCGGCGCTGAGGATGTTGTGGTGGAAACTTCACTTTACAGCCAGGGGGAGAAGATATATACTGAAGCAAAAGATGTAAAGATTTCCGGAGGGAAAGCCTCCGTTAACTTTACAAAGCAATTTCCCGGCGTCAGGAAATGGACCTCCGAGACTCCCGAACTTTATTCTCTTGTTATAAGCCTCAAAGACAACTTCGGGAACAATCTAGAAAGTGTCGGAACCAGGATCGGCTTCAGAAAGGTTGAAATACTTAACTCACAGCTGATGATTAATGGTGTTCCTATTTATCTCAAGGGTACAAATATGCATGAGCACCATGAGGTTAACGGGCATGTTGTGGATGAAGCTACCATGCTGAAGGATATCAGGATAATGAAAAGCAACAATATAAATGCTGTCAGGACCTCTCATTATCCCCAGCAGGAACTCTGGTATGAGTTGTGCGACAAATACGGGCTCTATCTTATTGACGAAGCCAATATTGAAACGCACGGGATGGGATACGACAAGGATGTGACTCTGGCAGACAAGAAGGAATGGGCAGCAATGCACATGGACAGGATGCAGAGAATGGTTGAGCGCGACAAGAACCACCCTTCTGTAATAATCTGGTCGCTCGGGAATGAAGCGGGTGACGGCCACAACTTCCTTGACAACTACAAATGGACTAAGGGAAGGGATGGGACCAGGCCTGTACAGTATGAGCGAGCTGAAAAAAGCACCAATACCACCGAAAGGCATACCGACATTGTTTGTCCCATGTATGCAAGGATACCTCAGATTGAACAGTATGCCAGAGATCCTGAAAGCGACCGTCCTCTTATTCTGTGCGAATATGCCCATGCCATGGGAAACTCGGTGGGTAACCTTCAGGATTACTGGGATGTTATTGAGAGGTATCCGCTTTTACAGGGAGGATTTATCTGGGACTGGGTTGATCAGGGTTTACTTACGACTGATGAGAGCGGCGAGAAATTCTGGGCTTATGGCGGCGATTTTGGAGAAGAAGGCCTGCCCAGCGACGGCAATTTCTGCATCAACGGTCTTGTATTTCCCGACAGGGGATGGAAGCCGGCACTCGAAGAAGTAAAAAGGGTTTATCAGTATATCGGATTTGAACCGGTCAGCCTGTCGGCTGGCAAAGTTAAGATCACCAACAAATACTTTTTCACCGATCTGTCGGAGTTCATTTTCGACTGGGATATAGTATCCGACGGTGTTGCAGTGAAGTCGGGCAAGCTTACTATTCCGCCGCTTAAGCCGGGAGAGAGCTCGGTTGTTACAATTCCTGTATCCGGGTTTGAAGTTGCTCCGGGAACCGAGTATTTCCTGAATTTCAGGGTTTCAAAAAGTGATGAGTGGGATCTTGTACC
>JAKLIJ010000129.1 GCA_022709665.1 Bacteroidota bacterium | reverse complement strand
CAGCAGGTCAACTACAAGGTACCCGTGGCAGGCCTTAATATCGACAGCATTGAACCCTGACCTCCAGGCATACCTGGCCGATTCGGTAAACCTGTCGATCAGCCTTTTCAGATCATCATCTGTTACAATTGCGGGCGGAGTCCTGTCGAGAACAGGATTGGCAGCGGCAGCCTGAGGCTTCGCTACACCGTCGGGCTTGCTGTAGCGGCCCGAATGGGTAAGCTGGATAACCAGAAATGGATCGGTACCTGGCCGGACAGTATGCTTCCTTATCTCATCGTTCAGACGTGCAAAACCATCTGCACTCTTATTGTTTATCCAAAGCTGACGGGGACCTGATCTTCCTTCACGCACTACCGACACAGCCTCATACCAGATAATCCCGCTCCCCCCGGAAGCATACCTTTTATACCGCCTTCCGGTAAGTTCAGACGGAGAACCGTCATTTTCGGAATCATGTGCCTCCATCGGCTGCACAACAAGACGGTTTGCAATTCCGGATCCGGAAAGATCAAAAGGAAGAAAAAGGGAAGAGAGATCATCGCTCCAGGGAAGCTGCTGTTTCAATTCAACTGCCTTTCTGCGAAGCTCTTCACCGGTCCTGTACCTGAACCTCTCATGCATCATACTGCCAGTATAAGCAGTAAATGTACAAAAAACATCACTTTGGGAAAATACCAGCTTCCCTCATAAATCCGGTTCAGAAAAAAGGAATACCTGAACGCTAATAATAGAAGTTGGATGAGTTGAATCTCGGATTTACCACATTGTTGTAGATTGAACCGAATGTGTAAGTGAGCTCTATCCCGCCGTCGATCCTGTACCGTGTTGCCAGCTCCCTGAGCCTCAACAACCTTTCAGCCTCGGTGATGCCGCCTTTCTTCAGGTTAAGCTGATCGTTGATATGGGCAACTCCCCCCTCTATTTCAACCGACAGACCCTTGAAGATCCTTATGTTAAGCGATGAGCTCAGCTGAATCCTGTTCTTTGAAAAATCGTGGAAATAGTTCGATCCGACCAGCATGACTGCTATTGATCCCCATTTCTTCCTGACTTCAAAGGCTACATTAAGCTTTTGCAGGAAAAGATTTTCCTTCACCTTGTTGTAGACGGTGGTGTCGATGTAATTGTTCGACTGAAGTCCTGCCCCGTACAGTATTCTCAACTGTCGGTGGGTGGCTTCACTGTAGGGAAATATATCATACTCAACCGAAGGAAGTATGTTGGTTGCCATATTGTAATTCTCACGCGTCGACGATCCGATATCCCACCTGAGGCCCGCTGACCAATGTTCGCTCAGACTTTTTACAAACAGATTCTCGATTATCAGGTCGCTGGTTTTATAAACACTTACAGTCTCATCTTCAGTTCCCGCATCTTCAATGAACTTTTCCCTGTTATAGAAATGATCCATTTCGATCTCAAGCTTGATATCGGGGGTTATTTTGCTTATATTTAATGAGTTCCTCAGAAAAAGTTCCTTATTGGTCTCTTCCGATTCAAACTGTGGTTCCGTGGATATCGAAAACACCCAGTTATTCCACCTGTCAACGACCTCCTGCGCTTCAAGATTGCCCGTATGATTTATCTCGATCTCATCGAAAAGAGGTGTCCTGGCAACATACCTCATAAGCCCCATCTTAAGCATATCAGTCCTCTTTTCCCTTTCTATTGTATTGGTCTGATCAGGACTTGTAGTGTAAGTCAGGGTGTCATTCATCCCCAGGAATTTACCCTGACCCTGAAATACAAACGTAAACTGCTCTCCTCCGCTTCCGGTATTCTGGTCAGTGACAAGTATGTATACCTCCGCCTCCCTGACATCCCTGACATAATTTATATAAGGTATTTCCTGCCTGGTGTAGTTCATATCACAATCCCTGCAATCGAGAAAGATCTTTACGGCATTGATCCTGGAGGTATCAGGAGTTTTTCCTTCCTGTGAAAACACCGGGAGAAACAAGCAGTTCAGGACGACCAGGAGCAGGAGTCTGTATAGTTTCTTCATTATCTAAGGGGAGTTTTTTAATACCGCTGATTATCCGGCAAATATCAAAAATTACCCAGATTAGAAAGCTTTAACCGGTATGATATGGACATCTTTTAATCTTTTTTAACTTGGGTAAGAGGTCATCAAACCCCGCGGCTTCCTGATATTTCTGTTTCCCCAGGCGGACTTCCGCCTCCACACTCTTCTTCCTCCTCCTCATCAGGCCACTCTATGAGCGGTTCCTGGGGACCCTCCTTCCGGTAAACGATTGAAAGTATTATCCCTGAAATAAAGCCGAGCATATGTGATTCCCATGAAACACCCTGATATATATCGGGGAAAATCCCCCAGACCATCGACCCGTAAAGAAATACAATCAGAAGCGACAGGGCAACCAGTCTGAAGTATTTGCGTATGATACCGCTGAAAAACAGAAATGAAGCGAATCCGTAAATGAGTCCGCTTGCCCCTATATGCCAGGCCGGACGGCCGGCCAGCCAGACTGATAATCCTGTGAGGAGCCAGGTCCAGAGTGAAACCTTTACAGCAATCTCCGAATAAAAATAAAACAGGGCCGTCCACAGAAAAAACAACGGGAGGGTGTTGTTGAACAAATGCCTGAAATCCGAATGTATGAAGGGAGAAAACATAATCCCGGCAAGTCCTCTTACTTCAAAAGGGAAGATGCCCAGGCTTGTAAGATCCATTTCAAACAATATCTCGCAGATCTTGACCAGCCACATAAGGAAGACAATTATCCCCGGGATCAGCATGCTCAGCCTGAGCTTCTTAAGAAAAAATGTCCGTTCGGTTCCGGAACTGCTTTCAGAATGAGACATGGCTGGTAAAATCTGTTGATGCAGAAATCAATGAGACCATTGCCTTCCTGCAGTAATAATTAATGTCTAATCTCTTCCAGGGAACACTATTCCGGCCGATGCCCTTATCCTGTCGAGTGTCTTTATCAACCCGGCGCTGAATGAAAGCGGAACAGCAGGACTCTCCTTCAACTGCTTGTCGAGACAGTTCATAACCTCTTCTGCTTCCCAATGATATCCAAGCGCCGGAGGAGTGAAAACAAAGGTTTCCTTTTCCTTCCCATGAAGCTCAAGAATTAATCTCTGGTTCATGTCGCGGCCCCTCGAAACAGTGAGGTTACCTTTCTCGCAAAAAAGATCGCATCCTATCCCGTTGTTCGTCCTGAATGAACTGTAAACGGATGCCAGTTTCCCTGAGGGGTACTTCAGAATTGCGTTAATCGATTCCTCCGATCCTGTCTGCCCGAAGGCTGCATATGCCTTTACTTCATCAGGGATTCCCAGAAAAGTCAGGGCGTCGATAACCGGATAAATGCCTATGTCGAGAAGCGATCCGCCTCCAAGTGAAATATTGAATTTACGGTCAACAGGATCATAGGGAGGGATAAAGGAAAACCAGGAATGCATGTTTATAATGTCGCCCAGAATGCCTGATCCGAGTATTTCATGAGCTTTCTTATAAAAAGGCTGGAAAGGCGGCCAGAGTGCTTCCATCAGAAATACATCATTGCGGCGGGCTTCCTCAATCATCTCATTGACCTCCCTGCCGTTCAGGGAAAAAGCCTTTTCACAAAGCACTGCCTTCTTGTTCCTGAGGCATAAAAGAGTTTGCTCATAATGCTCCGAATGCGGTGAAGCAATGTAAATCACATCCACTTCGGGGTCCCTCGCCAGATCCTCGTAGGTTCCGTAATATTTCCTGAAACCGTGTTCTTCGGCGAAACGCTTCGCCCTTCCCTCATCACGCGATCCTACGGCATAAAGCTCAGCATTTTCAGCCGCTTTAAGCCCGTTTGCAAATTTCACCGCCATTCTGCCGGGAGCAAGTATGCCCCATTTGTATCGTTTTGCCATGAACTCTGTTGTTTATCTGTAATCACGGTAAAGATAATCAAAGTGACTGAAGGGGAAAAACAAAACAAGGGCGGGAAGGCGGGAGGAAATAAGACGAAGGGGAGAAACGGAGATAGGGAGAAACTCCTTGCGGGACAGATGCTCTGTGGTTAAAGAACTCCCTTTTTGGGGGCAGTGGATAAACCGGGCATGCGGAAAAACGAAATATTCATAAGATTTATAAAAAAATTCAGTACTATGTATTGCATAGTATAATATTTTCTATATATCTTTGCATCGTATAGTTATATATTTTATATAGTAGTAATTTTTACAAGGTTCTATGAAAATAACAGTAAGTGTCAACCTGGGCGGCTTCTCCTTCAATATTGATGAAGACGCCTATTCTGAACTTAAGAGATACCTTAAGAATCTGGAGCTCAACTTTGCAGGGGAAGAGAGCTCTTCTGAGATTCTTTCGGATATAGAAAGCAGAATGTCAGAACTCTTTCGTCAGAAGCTGACCGGTTACAAGCAGGTAATAAGCATAACCGATGTGAATGAAGTGCTATCAGTGATGGGGAGCCCCGAAGACATTTCGGACAATGAAGGCCCGTCGCGCAAGGAGAAGTTTTCAACTCCCGGACCTCACCGTATGTACCGCGATCCCGACCGGCGTATAATCGGTGGCGTCTGTGCCGGAATGGGTGCATATTGGGACCTCGAACCCTGGATCATAAGGGTAATTTTTCTGGCCCTCGTTATTGCAGGCGGCCTCGGCATTCTTATCTACCTGATCCTCTACATCGTGCTTCCTGAGGCAAAAACCACAGCCCAGAAGATCGAGATGAAAGGCGATCCTGTCAACATCCATAACATAAAGGAAGCCGTTAAAAGCGAGTTTAATACCGTAAGAAAGAATATGAAACTGTAATAATCTAAAATTCAAAAATATGGATCTGGAAAACACAAAAGCACAGATGCGTAAGGGGATTCTCGAGTATTGCATCCTGTCAGTGCTGTCAAAGAATTCCTGCTATGCAAGCGACATAATCAGGGAACTCAAGGAAGCCAGACTGATAGTGGTCGAGGGAACCCTGTATCCTCTGCTGACAAGGCAAAAAAATGCAGGCCTCCTGAGCTATCGCTGGGAAGAATCACAACAGGGACCTCCAAGAAAATACTATGAACTCACCGACGATGGCAGAAACTACCTTACCGAACTGGATAAATCGTGGGATGAGCTTGTGGAATCGGTTGATCTGATAAGAACTAAGTAAAAGCTTGTAAACTCCTTAACTGAAAACAAAATGGACAAAACTATAAAAATAAACCTTGGAGGTTCACTTTTTCAGATTGATGAAGAGGCTTATAAGATCCTGCACCGTTATCTCAAGGATATTGACGACAGGCTCAAAAATACCCAGGGAGGCGCCGAAACAATTGAAGATCTCGAACTTCGCATTGCCGAAATATTTAATTCCCAAGGTGTTGCATCTGCAGTCATTTC
>JAKLIJ010000128.1 GCA_022709665.1 Bacteroidota bacterium | reverse complement strand
CGGTCAGAACAGGCCTGTCTAATTTGTCATATTTTGTAAACGACCAGTCCCTGTTTGAAGCAGTTGCGCTGCTCCGCTGAACTCCGTCCTGGGTAGCAACAAGTCTGTCGCGATTATCATAAACTAAAAGAACTGAATCCGCTCCTGGCAACTTTTTTCTCACCATCCTTTTCCGTGAATCATACTTATATGAATAGCAATAAAGTGCCAGTTCGGTGGCAGTCACTATTGAGTTATTGCTGCCATCAAGTGAAATTGTAGTCTGAGGAGGAATAACGTAACGCAACAGTCCAAAATCATCATAGACATAATAAGCGCTAAGTACATTAGTCCCGTCATGAGCTCTTTTCAGCACTATCCTTCCACTTTTATCCGTTAAACCAGCCGAGCTAAAGGTACAAGGATTTAGTAAAGACAACAAATTACAGCAACCGCAGATTGTGATAGGGTTGCTGGTTACTCAGGAAGGATTTCCTTAAAATTTATACTGACAGTTCTGCCTCAATCTCAGTAAGCAGGTCATCCCTGCAAATATCGGCTTCTATGAACACTATCGGCGATCCCTTGAACTGCTCATTGCAGATCTCCCTGACCACACCGAAATCTTCCTGCCGCTTAATATAGACACGCAGGAGCGAGAATCTGCCGGGTTCATCCTTTCCGGTGAGTGAACTGATACGCACCCTGTCAGCAACCTTCCTTATGTTTTCAATGGTTACCATGGTCTGTTCGGCAACATCACCCCTGCCTATCGTATCCTGTCCGATTATTGATGCCGTTCCTGAAACGAAAAGAGTGCTGACGGTTTTATTGACTACCAGGAGACCCCTTTCAAACTGCGGGGGATTCTTTGCAGAACTCAGGCCAAGGGGCTGTCCCTTAAGCACCTCCTGACCGTACTCATAGGCATTGACCTGACTGGGATTGCTTACGGGCTTAATCTGAACCCTTTCATCCGATCTGATTGCACAGAAATCGAGAAAAACACCGCCATATTTCATGCCGACACCGGTTGCTGCCGGGAATCCGTGTATAGTTCTGTATTTATTGTAGTATTCAGCTCTTACTTCATTGAATACCTGGTAATTCTGGAATCCATTATGGATCCCGAGAATATCCCCTATAAAATTCCACTGCCGTACTATATGGTTGAAATTGAGATTTTCCCTTTCAAGTATCTCTCCCATTATGTCGAAAGCCGCTTCTGCCCCCTTCCTGGTATCATCCGCGTACTGATCCCTACCCAGTCCCGCTGACCAAACTTCCTTGCCGCTGTCTGATTCGATAACGACATAGGGGAATTCGCCAAGGAATCGTGTAGTGATACCCGACCTGCTTCCGGCCGGGAAAAGGGCCTCGACAGCCACACGAAATGGTTCCTGAGGAGGATGGATTGAAACATTGAATGCTGGGCAGTGATCACTGAACCCGGCAATGACCGATCTTGAAATGAATTGTTTTTTCTCAGCATAAGCTGAATAATCGGGAACGCTGATGAAAATATTCAGCTTAACAGGCCTTAGGCCTTCTGAAATGTCCGCTGAAATCTGCTTCCTGCACTGTTCCCATTCATTCTCAACACTTCCTTTCACTGCAGGAGTGTATATCCTGTATTCCTTCACCATAAAAAATTCAATCTGAAAGGGCAAAATTAACATCTTTTGCCGGAGAACCAATTATTTTCAGCATAGCCCTCCCATCAGTGACCACCTTGCCGGTTACAAATTCAGGAATATTGAACGATCTGAGACACGAGTCATAGAATCCGGGGTCCTTCTGCGGCACCATGAATGGTTTGCTGAATGTTCCGTATTCATCCATGTGGGCAATAAAAGGCCGTGTATACAAACCGTCAACCCTGCGGCTGCTGAAGATCATCCATCGCGAGTTGGATGACCATGAATGGTAACTCTCCGTTTCGGAACTGTTTATCACATCAATGAGCTGATAATTTCCAGTCTTCATATCGAGCCTGTACAGGTCGGCCTCCCTGTGCCATATCGAAAAATTCCCATAATCAGACAAGGTGAACACAAGTGTCGTTCCATCAGGGGATATCCTCGGAAATGAAACGCTTCTGCCTGTATGCTCCGTACTCACCAATGTATCGGTCTTTTCACCGAAGCGGCCTGTTGCAGAATCAAAATCAATGCTGCACAGACTGTATTTAATTCTGTCATATTCCTCGGGCTGCTTACCCTTCCTGGCGCTGCAGAAATACAGTTTCCGGCCATCGGGCGAGAAGCAGGGGAAAGTCTCGAAACTGTCTTCACTCATCAGCCCGGAGGTTGATGTAAGCCTGTTATTCTTTATATCATATACGACAATGTCCGATTTCGAGTCGAACACCTCTATCCGCTTGTCGCTCACCGAATGGAACACCTGCTGGATGTTGTTCACCGAATATGCAATATAATCCTCCGAGGGATGCCAGTAAGGATAAACACAATTGGAGATTGTTTCTCCGGTCTTTGTATTGAGTTTCACTGCCTCTCCATCCTTTACAAGCATGGTTCCCCCTACGTTGCCCCTGAGGTGGAACATCATCTTATCCGGACTGTTGGCCTGGAATGAGTGGCAATTCATGCAGGCGCCCGGCAGAAGACGGTTGTCGATTATGGTTGCCTGTTTAAAGGATGAAAGCTCCCGCTGATAAATTCCCATTTCACTCCATGTTTCATAACCCGGGGCAATCAGCCTGTAGGCGATCCAGGGATCAATGGGATCGTCGCTGATATTGATGCTGAATGGTTCATACTTCTTCCAGCCGTCTTTATATCCGGCATACAAGGTTACCTTAAGACTTCCTCCCATGTTGCCCGCAAGAAGTTTTTTCCACTTCGCCACGGGAATAATTATTTCTTCCTTCCCCCTGATCCTGAGAGTCTCTGATGTGCCCTTTATCATGGCAACTGACGACTGCGGCTCACCTTCAATCCTGAAGTTCAGAGGAGCTATTCCCGAAGGTATCACAACATCGCAATAGTCGGGAAAGATAACCGGCTTCGAACCGGCTTCCTCCGCATCCTTCCATCCTGTTCCGCATGAAGCAGCCAGCAGAAGCGCCGAAAATAAAAGAATATATCTTAATGAATTTGTCATGTCGATCCTGTGTTATCCCTGGTCTCCTCCACCTGGCTCAGCTCTGCATCGCCGAAATGCAGGTAATACCAATACGTGGCGGCGTATTTTTCTGCAAGTCGCGACTCTGCGTCAGGTCTCGATGTATATATGCCGGCATATGCCTTCATCCTGGCCTTAGTTTCACTGCTTATATAAGAAGGGGCATTACTTGCCGGATCCGCGCTGTTAAGGCCGATAATGTACATTATCGCCTCCTGGTACGAGACCGGAACAGACTTGTACTGCATCTTTTCCATTGCAGGGATCAGGTTGACGAAATTCCGCAGATCCTTGTTTATCATGTAAAAGGCCATCAGGTATTCGAAGGCCACCCTGTTGCCCGGATTCTCCTTTACCATCCTGTTAAGGACCGCCTCGATGTTCTTTATATGAAAGAAATAGTCTCCCCTCACTTTGAATTTCCGCTTTTCACCCCAGTCGGGATGACTGTTGATTTTATCCTCATTACCGAGATAAGTCATCGAAGTTTTCGCCCATTTCCTGTAAAACAAGGTGTTCTCAAGAATTTTAAGGTATTTCTCCGAGACCTTGTACTGACCGTTTATCAGGTTCGTCTCTGCCAGGCGCTTTATTACCCTCGCCGACTGCCCCATGTCGGGGATGGTCTGCATGCTTTCAAATGCATATTCCTGGCAGGCGTTTGTAAGGCTCAGATGGTAAAGGATCTCACTTCCCATCAGGGCGGTCACATATTCTCTGTTGAATGCAAGAAAAAGTCCGTTAACGCCATGCTGGTTGTATCTGAACATGCTGTTTCCAAGCTCGCCCGCTTTTGCAAGCGACAGGTTGAGCATTGAAAGCGACAGGTAGTTTTTGGGGGGCTTTTTTTCAGCATATTTAATCACATTCTTCCACCTTTCATTCCTCACCAGGTAGTCGTAGGTCATTATCTGTTCCGCTTCAAAATTTGCAAAGCTCCTGAAACCGAAGAAGGCCAGCAGGGCAAACAATCCAGCCTGGACTGCAATGGCCGGCTGCATATGCTTTTCCCGGATAACCGCCAGCTTTACAATGATCATCAGAACGGGCGGTAGAATGAAAAGAAGAAAAACAGCGCTGGGCAGAGTGGTGCGAAGATTATAATAGTACTCCGTGACGTAAGTAAGCATGACCGGCTGCTGGATAAGAAACTGTCGTACCAGAAAGGGAATGCCGGCTGAGAGGATGATCAGGGCCGGGAAATACAGCCACCGTCTGAAAATCCCGTTGCCGGCTTTGCTGACTTCTTCGTCCTTGCCAGACCTTCGCCATACAAAAAATTCATACACAAAGATGACAAGAAGAAGGCTCAGGTACGAACCTCCGGCAAGCCAGTAGACAAGCGGGATAAAGAAAATACCGGCAATAAACCTTCTCGATTGAACATCTATCCTCATATAAATCAGGCCGGCAATCATTGCAATCAGGAAACCTGTAATCGAAGAAAGCGGATAGAATTCGTTGCACAATATCATTCCCGCAAGCAGTGAAGGGAGAAAACTTACAGGGAACAATCCGGGATCGGGATTAATGAAAGCCAGCATCCTTTTTAATATCAGCTGTAGTACAAGAAGCAATCCAACGATGATAAGAGGACCAGCAAAAGACAGGTAGTAAAATTGTGTAAGAAAATCTCCAAGCCATCCGTTGAAACCTCCGGGGAATGCAAGTTTTGAGACAAAATAATCACCTGTCAGAAGGAATAGCTGAAACTGCTCCGCAAAATGAAGGTGGCTGTTGTAGAAGAACATAAAGAATATGAAGATCCCGGTGAAGAAGATCCCGGAAAACACTAGCTCTGAATTGCGAACAGACTTTTCGTTCTTCATAATATTGGCTGCTCAACTGTAACAAAACTAAGGATTTTTATGATACCTGATTCCCCTGCCTCCTCCGGTTTTAAGAACCAGGCCATAGGCCTGGAATATTTCATGGATGGGCGAAGCCCGTCCTCGTGATCACCAAGGGTCAGGGTTTTAAATATCGGGAATCCCAAGGTCCTTGCAAATCTTGCGACAAAGATTTTCCTTTTTGCCGGGGTGACGGGGAACAGTAGATATTACTCCGCTACTATTATAAATATTTATGGGGATAAAGAATATTATTTAGCGGCAAATGGATCTTGTGTCGTAAATCTTCCTATCTGCGGGCCATAGAACCTTGCGCCGTAATCATTTAAATTAAGTCTCACTTGGTCCAGGTCAGGCTTTCAAGCATTTTTTGGAGTTCCGGTAAACTCTCTGAAGCGGTTTTCCAGACAATATCTGTGTCGACATCGATGTAATCATGGAT
>JAKLIJ010000127.1 GCA_022709665.1 Bacteroidota bacterium | reverse complement strand
CTAAAAATCCATAAAGTTCTTCAATAAATTCACGGGTGTTTGAGAGCCTGGGGACTTTGTTTTGTCCTCCAAGTTTGTTCTTCATCCTGAGCCATTTTGTGAAAGTTCCGGCGGGGACGCTTCTGACTACAGGCATTACCAGGTTGATATCCTTGTACCTTTTTGCTTCATAATCGGAATTGACTGATTTGAGTTTCTCATCGAGGATCCGGGTGAATTTCTGAAGATCGCCGGGTTCCTTTTCGAATTCGATAAGCCATTCGTGTGTCCCCCGTGATGATTCTCCCATGAAAACAGGTCCGGCTGTGTATTCCAGTATGGAAGCGCCTGTTCCCAGGCATGCAGCCTCAAGCGCTTTTTCAGCATTTTCGGCAATAAGTTCCTCCCCGAAAGCATTGATGAAATGCCTTGTCCGGCCGCTAATACGGAACCTGTACGGGTCGGTTTCAGTGAACACTATTGTATCTCCTATAAGATATCTCCACAGACCGCCGTTTGTCGAGATCACAATTGCATAGTTTACATCCTTTTTCACTTCTCCCAGGGTAAGGACGGGCGGAGAATCGGAACCGGCTTTTCCTGCAGGTATGAATTCATAGAAGATACCGTAGTCGAGCATCAGGAGCATGTCGTTTTTACCGGGGTCGTCCTGGATCCCGAAGAATCCTTCCGAAGCGTTATATGTTTCCATATAGTGCATCTGATCGCCCGGTATAAACTTTTTGTAAATCTCACGGTAAGGGGTGAAGCTTATTCCGCCGTGGAAGAACACCTCAAGGTTTGGCCAGACCTCCAGGAGATTTGATTTCCCGGTATAAGCCAGCACGCTTTTGATGAGGGTAAGGTACCATGAAGGAACGCCGGAGAAACTTGTAACATTTTGTTTTGATGCAGTTCTGGTTATGAGTTCAAGCTTTTCCTCAAAATCTTCTATCAGGGCGATTTTTCTTTTTGGTGTCCTTATCAGTTCAATATAAAACGGAGTGTTTGACAGAAGCACGGCCGAGAGGTCGCCGTAAACCGAATTGTTGCCTGCCTGATTTATCCTGGTGCTTCCTCCAAGGGTAAGGGCTTTGCCATTGAACATGCGGGTTGAGGGATAATTGGAACAGTAGATGGCAAGTATATCCCTTGCAGCCTGGTAGTGACATTTCTGAAGCGAATCCCCGGTTACAGGGATGAACTTGCTTTTGCCGGATGTTGTACCCGACGATTTGGCGAACCATTTTACACTTCCCGGCCATATCAGATCTTTTTCGCCTGAGAGCAGTCTTTCTATGAGAGGAAGATAGTCATCATACGATTTTACAGGAACCCTCGACTGGAAGTCGGCTGCAGAACGTACAGACTGGAAGCCATAGAGCCGGCCCAGTTCAGTCGGAGCGGCAGTGACCAGGATATCTGAGAGAACTTTTTGCTGGATCTCGAGCGGATTTTTTCTGAACTGATCTATCTGATTCAGGCGGTCGGCATATAAACGCCTGATTGTTGAAGGAATGAGAGCCATTGGCGACAGGACCTGTTTAAGGCCTAAAGATAGGGAAAAGATTTCCATAGAAATGACGGAGCTCAACTGAAAATTTCCCGGAGTATTTCAATTGAATTCACTCTTTTCAATAAGGGCAGGTGTATACCGAAGTATTTCACCATAGAATCAAGAACCTCATTTCTGAGCTTCCCGGTCAGCGGTATATTGAGCATTCCTTCGAAGGGGACACCGAAGAACCGGGCCAGGATATCTGTTATGTGAGGTTCGCAGAAATCAGTATGAGGAGGAGGAAGGATCTGGAAATTGCCGTTCCGCAGGTCGAAATATTTCTTTGACGGATCATCCCTCCGGCCGGGTTCAAAACCGAGATAAGCTGACAGGCCTGTAAGGAATGCAATATGAAAATTCAGAAATCCCTCATCGCATTCGGCGAGATATCTAACAGATTGTTCTAAATAATCAAAAAGCTCATGATTGGGGCTCTCCTCTCTGAGAACCGATGACAGAACTTCTGAGAGGAAGACAGCAATGCAGCTCTTCCTGACATCGGAATATATCCCTGCCGGAGAGTATGCGACGGAGAAATCCTTTAGTATCTGGATTTCACGGGATTCCCTGTAATAGATAACCAGGTCGAGGATGAACATAGGCTGAAAGAGAGCGTTTTGCCTGCCCGATTTCCTGTTGTGCATTCCTCGAATAAGCACCGGCTGGCGTCCGTATTCCCGGGTATAGAATTGCACAATAACCCCCGTGTCGGTGTACTTTATCTGATGCAGTATTATGCCTTTTGTCTTCTGAAGCATTGCGGCTTTTACATGGCTCAAATTTAAAATTATTATATTTACCTGTCAATCATAGCATCATGATATCATCAGGAAATGAGGAGCTGGTAAAACGGGTTGCAAAGCTTGCAAGGCTCAACCAGGAGCTGGAGGAAAGGATAAGAAAGCTTGAGAAGGAGAATGAAAGGCTGGCAGGCCAGATTGAAAAGCATAAGACAGAAAATCAGGAAGTTCAGCCGGCATCAGAATCTTCACTGAAGTTCAATATGGCGACTGTTTTGTTCGCCGACATTCAGCAGATGGAGAAAACATTTGAAGGTATTGATTCTGCTCTGGTCATGGATGAACTGGATGAAATTTTCTATGAGTTCGGTTCGATAGCAGAGAGATACAAGATTGAGAGAATAAAGACAATCGGCGACACATTCATGTGTGCAGGGGGTATTCCCTTGAAAAACATAACAAATCCCGTTGAGGTAGTTATGGCTGCGATGGAGATGCGGAATTATCTTGAAAGGTACGAGACTGAGAAGAGGGGAGGAGAGAGAAGGATGTGGGACCTTAAGATCGGGATCCACACCGGGCCTGTAACGGCTTCTGTGTCGGGCCGGAAAAAGATCAGCTACGACATTAAGGGCGACACTGTTCACAACGCGAGCAGGCTGGAGTCGCTTTCGGAGCATGGATCGATCCTGATTTCAGTTATGACCTGGGAGCTTGTAAAGGAATTTTTTGTCAGTGATTTCTTTGGAAAGCTTCCGGTCAAGTACAAGGGAGATCTTCTCGTCTATGAGGTCAGGGGATTGAAGCCGGAGTTATCTGTCGACGGGAAGGGGATGTATCCCAACGGGTCATTCAGGATCAAGTTCGGGCTTATCCAGTTCACCGACCTGCAGGAGATCATTCTGGATAAACTTGAGAAAGAGCTTCCGGATTTTGTGTTTTACCACAATGTAAAGCATACTGTAGATGTAGTGACAGAGGTTGAATTGATAGGGTGGGCTGAAGGCTGCTCTGATGAGGATATTCTTCTTCTGAAGACGGCGGCGCTCTTTCATGACACAGGGATAACCGTTTCATTTGATGACCACGAGTTTAAGGGAGCCGAGTATGCGAGAGAGGTGCTGCCGGGTTACGGTTACTCGCCTGAACAGATTGAAAGGATATGTTCAATAATAATGGCGACAAAGCTGCCTCCCAGGCCCTCTAACCTTCTTGAGGAAATAATATGCGACTCGGATCTCGACTATCTTGGAAGGAGCGATTTCATACCGGTCTCAAACACCCTTTTCGAGGAGCTTAAGGCTCAGAACAAGATGAAGGACCTGAACGAATGGAACAAGCTTCAGGTAAAATTCATTTCAGGGCATCAGTATTTCACACTGACGGCAAGGCGGCTCAGGGAGGTAAATAAAAAGCTTCAGATCGAGAGGATCAGGAGCCTTATTGCCGACTGATTATCTTGAAATTACGAGTATTCTGGTTATGCATGATTCGGAGCCGTCGCCCGCGGCGCAAAAGACAAGGTAAACTCCCGATCTTACCCTCCTGCCGTTATAGGTTGAAAGGTCCCACGATGCCTGTCCTCCTTCGGAGGTGGTTTCATAAACCAGGTTTCCGCTTATGTCGGTGATCTTCACCTCTGTATCTCTCACCAGACCGGTAATGGTCACATTTCCTGAGAAGTCCTCCCTAACAGGATTAGGAAATGAATAAACCTTGTTGAAGGAGTCTTTTCCTGAGGTTGCAGTCTCCCTGATTGAAATAGTCCCTTCTGAAGTGCCGAACCATACATCGCCGCTTAACTGATTTATGGCGATTGAAGTTATTGAGTCGGAGAAAAGCGGGCTGTTGGAAGAGCTGTAGTTCTTTAAGAGCTGAGTGCCGTCGGCTGAAAGCAGGTAAGCTCCCGAACCTGAGGTTCCCAGCCACTTTCTGTTTGCGCCGTCAACAGAAATTGCAGTAATTGTTTCTGTGCCAAGCATATAATCTGCAAGTCCCGAACCGTCGTTCCTGGGTACTTTGATCCTGCTTCCCCTCACATCGCCGTCAAATATGCCATCCGGATTGTGATAGATCACCGGACCCTGGTCGGTGCCGATCCAGATGCTTCCATCGAGGTCCTCTGCAAGGGAGAAAGCAGACTTAATTACCTTGTTGTCGCTGTCAGTAATAGTAAGCCTCCTGCTAAGGTCGTCTGTAAATACTCCGGGAGTTCCTTTATCATCTATCACGAAAAGTCCGTATCCGCCAGGAAGGATTACCCAGATCTGGCCTGAGGAAGTTGATATAAGGTCGCCGGCAAAGGGGGCATCAATACTACGGGGATAGGTGATCCAGGTGCCGTCGGACCTCAGTATCTTGATTTTTTCCGAAGCATCGGGCTGGCTTACCCAGAGGCTGCCTGAACTGTCGAAAGCAAGTCCCAGGACTCTTGTTTCTCCTGTTGAACCGGATTCCCTGAGCGGGGAATTTGAGGAGTTGTAAATTTTTACGGGGGTATTGTTCTCAAACCTTAACAGGCCTTCACCCCAGGAGGAAACGAAGAAGGCCGAAGGATTTGAAGGATCTGTGACGGCCCTCATGGCATCGGTGTAGACATCTGATGAAAAGTTTTCAAACTTGTGTTTTTCGTATACGGATACCATTAAAGGAAGTTCAAGCCCGTTCCTGAATTCAGAGGACCCTCCCGGGCAGATAATAACTTTGTCTCCTTCGGAAGAAATCATTGCCACTTTATTTGAGGCAGGTCCGGTAACCGGCATTGCCGTAAAGCCTGTCATGTTTTTTCCCTGTATTGTGCCATGGGTTCTGTCGGCCAGCCAGATGTCGTTTCCTGAGACAAGGGCCTGGAAAATATCAGGTTTTCCCCAGCCGTAGGATATTATTTCCCTTATAAGCAATCCCCGGGAATTGTAGTACCTGAGCGAAACGGATGAAGAAATAGTGAAACCATCGGGAGCTGTATCCATTGATCTGTTTGTCGATCCGTCTGAATGAGAGAAGACGGAAACATTTTCGTTCAGTGCATAGACTATATCGCCGGCTATTTCTCCGGGGACATTGCAATACAGAGTTCCGCCTGAAAATATGACCAGGTTGCATTTTTCTTCAGGCATTCCCGGAACTCTCCGCCAGTTACC
>JAKLIJ010000126.1 GCA_022709665.1 Bacteroidota bacterium | reverse complement strand
ATCTTAAATCATTCAATGCCTGGTCAATCTCAAGCATCCCGCAGGGCCAGGATCAGCTGTTCCCCGAAGCTTCGCCCAACAACAATACAATCAGCGGTAACAACAGGGCAAAGTTATCATGGTATGTTATCGACCCGCTGTTTCTAAGGAACGGTTCCTCGACACCCGGGCATATAAAGGGGGATGCGAACACCCAGTCGAGCCATTTTGTGAGGGAGATATATGAGAATGAGATCTTTCCGAACAGGGAAAGTACCAGTGGCATCCCGACGACCATTTCCGTGCTTAATGTGGCATATTACCCGGGGGAGAAGGGACCGTATAATTACGACACCGATCCGGGTCCGCTGTCGCGGGGTATGAATTCGTCGGGACTGCTCAACGATCCCCAGTCGAGATGGGGAGGAATGATGAGGGAGGTGCTTACAAGCGATTTCGAAACGGCAAACATACAGTATATAGAATTCTGGATGATGGATCCCTTTGTTGAGGATCCCGCGCTCCGTGGAGGCGACCTTTATTTTAACCTGGGGAATATCTCTGAAGACATCCTGAAAGATTCGCGAAAGAGTTTTGAGAACGGACTTCCGGCTTCACCGGTGCTTCAGAACATCGACACAACTTCCTGGGGACGGGTTCCCACGGTTCAGTCGGTGGTCCATGCCTTCGACAACAATTCAGAGTCGAGAATGTACCAGGATGTTGGCCTCGACGGGCTCAGGAACCAGGATGAACAGGCTTTCTTCATGGATTACCTTCAGAGGGCGGAAGCAATACTCAGTCCTGAAGCATATACTGAGCTGCTGAAGGACCCCTCGAACGATGACTTTCACTATTTCAGAGGTTCCGACTTTGATATGGAACAACTGGGAATACTTGACAGATACAAGAAATACAACGGGCAGGATGGCAACTCGCCCACTTCGGAGATGTCGTCGGAGTCATATCCCACTACCGGATCGACTCTTCCCGACATGGAGGACATAAACCGCGACAATACACTTAGTGAGACGGAGAGCTACTATCAGTACAGGGTAAGCCTCAGGCCTGAAGACATGAAAGTGGGCATGAACTATATAGTCGATCAGATCGAGCCGACCGTCAAGATGGCCAACGGAACCGAATCGAAGGTGAAATGGTTCCAGTTCAAGATACCGGTGACGGAATATCAGAGGCGTGTAGGTGTCATCAGCGACTTCAAGTCGATCAGATTCATGAGGATGTTCCTGAAAAACTTCAGCGATCCTGTTATAATGAGGTTTGCGGAGCTCAACCTGGTCAGGGCCGAATGGAGAAAATATAACATCACCTTTATGGAGGGAGGTGAGAGGATTACCATCCCGGAGCCGGAGGACGGCACATTTGAGATAAGCTCTGTAAGTATTGAGGATAATGCCGGCAAGAAACCGGTCAACTATGTGCTTCCTCCCGGATTCAACAGGGTGGTCGATCCTCAGAATCCCCAGCTCAGGCAGCTCGATGAACAATCGATGGTTCTTAAGGTCCTTGATCTTGCCGACGGGGATGCCCGTGCAGCTTACAGGAACGTCAATCTCGATTTCCGTCAGTATCGCCGCCTGAGGATGGAAATGCATGCTGAAGCTCTAATAGGCCAGCCTCTTTACGACGGAGAAATTACAGCATTTGTAAGGCTGGGATCCGATTACAAGTCGAATTTCTACGAATACGAGATTCCGCTCAGGTTAACTCCTCCCGGCAATTATGACAATGACTCCGAGGAAGAAAGAGCAGTAGTATGGCCTGAAGGCAACAGGTTCGATATCGATCTGACTGTTTTGCAGGAGGCCAAGAAAGAGAGAAACCGGAAGCTCCAGGAAAGCGGTTCGGTGCTGAGTATCTCCGACGTCTTTGCTTTCAGGGATGATTCAAACAGGGTGTATGTCTGCGGGAATCCCAACCTGAGCAATGTTAAGGTGATAATGGTTGGTATAAGGAACCCGATCAAGACAAGGAACCCGGGGGAGGACAGCGGTGACCCCAAATCAGCTGAAGTATGGGTGAACGAACTTAGGCTCAGTGATTTCAAGGAGGATGGCGGATGGGCTGCAAACGCTCATCTTCAGGCCAGGCTTGCCGATCTTGGTACCATTGACATGGTAGGTCAGGCAAGTACGCCGGGCTGGGGAAGCATCGACAAAAAGGTCAACGAGAGGAGCAAGGAAGAAGTTCTCAAGTACGATATCTCATCAACAATGGAACTGGGCAAGTTCTTCCCCGAGGAAACGGGAGTGCGTCTTCCGGTTTATGTGGGTTATTCGGAAACCAGGGTGAAACCCCAGTACAATCCTCTCGATCCCGATATAACACTGAAAGATGCACTCGAGGAGGCGCCCGACAGACAGGCAAGAGATTCAATCAAGGCTATTTCGGAAGATTATTCGAGGAGGAAGACCATCTCGATAAACAATGCAGGTATCACCAAAAGGGGAGAGAAGCCGAGGCCGTGGGACCTGGCCAACTTCAGTGTAAATTATACCTTCAATGAGGTCTACAGAAGCAATACCAGGACCGAGATCGATCTTGAAAGGAACTACAAGGGAGGGATAAACTACAACTATGAAGCCCAGCCAAAGAACATAATGCCGTTCAAAAATGTCAAGTTCCTCAATTCGCCTGTTTTCAGGATAATAAAGGATTTCAACTTTTATCCGTTTCCCAGGAGCATTTCGTTCAGGACCGACCTTTCAAGGTATTACAATGAAGTCAAGACCAGGAATATAAACAATCCGAACCTGCTCATCACTCCGACCTTCAGGAAGGATTTTGAATGGACCCGCATGCTCGATATAAAGTACGATCTCACCAGGCAACTGAAGATCGATTTCACCTCTACCAATGTTGCGAGGATCGATGAGCCGGAAGGGGCTGCCGACAAAAGGAGGTACCAGAGCGATTATGAGAACTGGCGCGACTCGGTAATGACAAACCTGAAGCGTTTCGGAAGGACCACTTCATATAATCACTACATCAATGCAACCTATAATGTTCCGATAAACAAGCTCCCGGGGCTCTCATGGGTAACTGCAAATGCAAGATTCGGGGCCGACTATTCCTGGCTGGCCGGAGCCATGTATCCCGATTCGATGGATATTAACCTGGGTAATGCAATAAAGAACCACAATGAGCTTACCCTGTCGGGTACAGCCAACCTGGCAGGCCTGTACAGCAAATCTAAATTTCTCAAGAACGTTGAGGACAACACCAGGCCTGGAGCAGTCAAAAGGATGCAGACTGAGTACAGGACTGTTGTCTTTACAAGGAACAATGTCAATTTCAGACCGAACGTCATGAGGCCTCTGGTTCATAATCTCAGGACCAAAGATGTAAAGGTCAGGATTGTGAGAAAGGACAGCACCGAAGTCAGGGGTAATGTTGAGATAATCAGCGAAAACAGGGTCAATTTCACTACTGATGAAGCTGTGGATGGCGCACTGGTTACGATTGAGGGCAGGATCCCCAAAAAGCGCAATCCCATGACAGTTACAGGGGAATATGTTCTCAGGGCTATAATGGGTATCAGGTCGGTAAGTATGACCTATACCTCCTCCCAGGGCCAGTTTCTTCCCGGATTCCTTCCTGAGGCAAAATTCATGGGCAGTTCAAAGATCAACAATGTCACTGCTCCGGGTCTGCCATTTATGCTGGGACTGAGCGACAGAAAATTTTTCGACAGGGCAGTGTCGAACGGATGGCTTACCACCGATACTCTGCTTAATACACCTGCCGTGTACAACAGCCGCAGGGATCTTTCTTTAAGAAGTGTTGTTGAACCATTCCCGGGACTGAAGATCGATATCAACCTCGACAGGAGATTTCTAGAGAATGAAAGCTCGTATTATACGGCCGATTACAACGGTAACTTTCCCGACAGCACAAGGAACAGGGTAATAAACGGCAACTTCAGCATTTCTGTAATATCGTGGGGTACCGCTTTTGAAAAGATATCCAAGGACAACAACTACGTATCGGCCACTTTTGAGGATTTCAAGAAGAATGCCCTTATCATTTCAAACCGCAGGGCCCAGGCCAGGAAGGAGGTCGATCCCGGGTACGATCCCGACATCGATCCCGAGACAGGGCAGCCTCTGACCGATGGATTTAAAAGCGGCTATGGAAAGACATCGCGTGAAGTTCTTATTCCGGCATTCTATGCCGCCTATACCAAATCGGATCCGGATAAGGTCGACCTGTCGACTTTCCCTTCGGCATTCCGGATGATGCCAAACTGGAGAATAACATTCGACGGTTTCTCGAAGTTCGAGTTCGTCCAGAAAGTTTTCAGGTCGGTAAACATAACCCATCAGTACAGGAGTGTTTACCAGATAGGATCATATACTACAAATCTGAATTACTTCGTTGACGGCAACGGCATAAACAACATAAGGGACCTTCAGAAGAACTTTATTCAGCAGTATGAGATCAATACTATCACGGTAAGCGAACAGTTCAGCCCGATGATCAATGTCGACATGAACTGGAAAAGCAATCTCACATCGAGGTTTGAATGGAGAAAATCGAGAACAGTATCTTTGAATCTCACCGGGAACCAGGTGACCGACAGCCGGATCAACGAACTGGTGATTGGCGCAGGCTACCGTTTTGACGATGTTCAGATAGTTTTAAAGACCGGAGGAGGCCAGAGAACGCTGAAGAGCGACCTGAATCTGAGACTCGACCTCTCTTTAAGAGATAACAAGACGGTTGCAAGGAAGCTTATAGAAGATGTCAATCAGCCCGTGGCCGGCATAAAGGTTATGACTGTGGGAGCAACGGCTGATTATGTACTGAGCGACAGGTTCAACCTCCAGGTCTTTGCCGACCATACCATGAACAACCCATTTGTGGCCAATACCTTCCCGACATCCAACACAAACTTCGGTTTCAGCCTGAAGTTTACTCTTGCGCAGTAGTTTTTTAAAGGACCGGCCCTGTTATGGTATTTGAAAAAAAAGCATAAATTTGGGCTAAGCAAAATTTCACAAAGAATTCAATTTATTAAAGACAAAGATATGAACGTACCGGCTGAACTGCTTTATACAAAAGACCATGAGTGGCTCCGTATCGAAGGTGAATACGGATATGTTGGGGTTACCGATTTTGCCCAGGGTGAAC
The DNA here is from genome assembly GCA_022709665.1 of Bacteroidota bacterium. Taxonomy (GTDB): domain Bacteria; phylum Bacteroidota; class Bacteroidia; order Bacteroidales; family VadinHA17; genus LD21. The sequence goes on along the minus strand of JAKLIJ010000126.1, from coordinate 326 downwards.
TCGGGGATATTGTTTTCCTTGAGATAGAGACTCAGGGTGAGACTCTGGAAAAGGAAGAGGTATTCGGGACCATTGAAGCGGTAAAGACGGTATCCGACCTGTTCATGCCGGTAGGAGGGGAAATACTTGAAATAAACCCGGCTCTGGGCGATTCACCCGACCTGGTCAACAAGGATCCCTACGGCGAAGGATGGATGATAAAGATCAGGCTCACTGATCCGGAAGATGCTGAATCACTTCTTTCAGCCGAACAATATCAGGAACTGCTATAAGGTTTTTTTGACCTCTACCTGCTGGTATCCTTCGATGATGTCGCCGACCCTGAG
>JAKLIJ010000125.1 GCA_022709665.1 Bacteroidota bacterium | reverse complement strand
AGATCTGGATATTTTGTGCGAAGCCGTTCCAGCACGCCATACAGGCTGTTGACATAGTCGATGTAAAGGTGTGACTGTTTATCCTTCAGGTAGGGTGAGTAGGCATTGGTCATCATCCTGTTGCAGTCCCATTTTATGAATGCAATTCCGGGATTGGTAGTCAGCATTCCGTCGACTACATTGTAAACAAATTCCTGGACTTTGGGGTTTGTGAGGTCGAGCACCAGCTGGTTCCTGAAATAATGTTCAGGGCGGTTCGGCAGTTTGAGAATCCAGTCGGGATGTGTCTCATAGAGTTCGCTTTTCGGATTAACCATTTCCGGTTCTATCCATATCCCGAATTTTACTCCTCTTGCATCGGCCTCCTTTACAAGATAGCCAAGTCCGTTTGGAAGCTTTGCCTTGTTTTCCTGCCAGTCGCCAAGGCCTGCCCTGTCGTTATTCCTCGGATACTTGTTTGCAAACCATCCGTCGTCGAGAAGGAAGACATCGAGTCCCATCTTTTTTGTCTCATCGAGTACTGAAGTAAGTTTCTTCTCGTCAAAACTGAAGCCGGTAGCCTCCCAGTTGTTGAGGAGAGTATATCGTGATCCTGTTCCGTCGAGGATGCCGTGGCTGATTGCCCAGCGGTGAAGGTTCCGGCTGGCCTGGCCTGTTCCCCTGTCGGTTAAGGTAAAGATCATTGAGGGAGTGCGAAAAACCTGTCCCGGCTGAAGTGAATATTCCGATGCAAAAGGATTGATCCCGGATATCACCCTGAGGGAATTTTTTTCATCTATTTCGAAAAGGAATCTGAAGTTTCCTGACCAGCCGAGAGTTCCGGCGAGTACCTGTCCGCTTGTCTCATCGGCTTTTTCATCGAGTGAAAGCAGGAAGACGGGTGTCTGGTACATGTGAGCCCTGGTTCCCAGTTTGCTGTCGAGTATCTTTATTCCTGCAGTCAGCTCGCTTTCCACAGCTTTCATTTCTTCGGCCCAGTCGCCGTGAAACTGTGTAAGCCAGTAATGTTCAGCATCGAAATGGAGCATTGAGGAGGCATAGTTGAAAATGGTCACAGGTTTTTTTTCGGTATGCTTTATTTCGGTCCATTGTTCAAAGACGTCCGAAGCGGTGAATGCCTTGCAGAAGAGTGTGACCTCGAAGGAGTACTGAGGATCTTTCAGGTGTATGCTTGTGAGAGTGACATCTTTATCTGTGCTCACAGTCTCATGGCCGACATAGGTCAGTTCGAGGGATGGATTGCCATCGTTATGAAGCGCCCTGACAGCCGGTTCAAAGAGATTATCGGTGCCGAACGTGGCATAGGCAAGGTGGGCCTCATCCCGCGACTGGCTGAAACTATCGGTGCCCCTCAGCTTCGGGCCGAGGTACGACTGATAAACCCGTCCGTCGCGGCTGCTTACCTTAAGCACCAGGCTTGTGCTGGCAGTTTCAATGGGAATGATTTTATCGGGAACGGGTTGTACTCTCTGACCTGCCTGAGGGGGCCGGGGGGGATCCTGCGCACTCATCGCCAGTGAGAAAGATAAGGCTGTTAAAAGATAAAAAAGCTTCTTCATGATATAGATTTTAATTCAAAACTTCCTGGTTTCCTGATTCCGCAGGTTGGCTCCGAAATTACAAATAATTCATTTCTTTTAATTTGTTTAATCATTATCTGTGATCGTTGAGTTTTTTTTAATCTGAACAAATCCCTATTTTTGGGGCTTCTAAACCTAATATAATGATCAGAAACAATTTCAGGGGGAAAGGCCTCCCGGTCTTATTAGCAGTTTTTTGCTTTTTCTTATCTTCTTATAATAACTACTCGCACGGGCAGGTACTTTCGAAGCAGGATTCGGCAGCATTGCAGGGCCAGAAACTGAAGCAGCCTGTTTATGTCACCACCCGTCTGGTAACCGAAAGACCGGTTATTGACGGAAAGCTTGACGAAGAATGCTGGAAACATGGCAACTGGGCAGGCGACTATAACCAGTACATTCCTCATGAAGGAGCTGAGCCGACCTTCGAAACGGAGCACAACATTCAATATGACGACAAATATCTTTACATAGCATTCAGGGCTTATGATCCTGAACCTGACAAGGTACACGCGTATGCCGATTCGAGAGACGCCATTGTGGGCGACATGGTCGGTGTCAATTTTGACAGCTACCGCGATTACCGGACCGGTTTTGAATTTACGGTTACAGCGTGGGGCCAGAAAGTGGACCTCGTACTTTTTAATCCTGAAAACTGGGATTTCAACTGGAATGCAGTGTGGAGATGCAAGGTAGGTCTGGAAGATTCCGCCTGGATTGCCGAGATTGAAGTGCCTCTGAGCCAGTTGCGTTACAGCAACAAGGATGAGCAGGTATGGGGTATGCATACCTGGAGATATATCGACAGGCTTCAGGAGGAAAGCAACTGGGAAAGGCAGACAAAGACCGGACCGGGGATGCTTTACAATTACGGTGAGTTCATCGGACTTAAGGGGCTTAAGAAATCACGCCGTCTTGAGATACAGCCGTTTGCACTCGGCAAGCTCAATACCCTTGAGGAGATCCCGGGTAATCCGTACACAAAAAACGGCAGGATATGGGGAGCCAATGCAGGTCTTGATGCCAAGATAGGTGTATCGAGCAATTTCACTGTCGACCTCACGGTCAATCCCGATTTCGGCCAGGTTGAATCCGATCCTTCGGTTATGAACCTGACAGCATTTGAGACTTTCTATGACGAGAAGAGGCCCTTTTTCCTTGAAGGCCTGACCATCTTCGATTACAAATTCGATGAGCAGAACCTGTTTTATTCAAGGCGAATCGGGCATTCCCCTTCCAGAAACATATCACCGTTAGGTAACCAGTATGTTGATTCACCCGACATGACCAAGATACTCAGCGCAGCCAAATTCAGCGGAACCACATCCGACGGTCTTTCGGTAGGACTTATTCAGAGTGTCACTGCAAATGAGTTTGCCAGGGTTACCGATGAGTTGGGGAATGAATCGAAGGTTAAGGTAGAACCTCTTACCAACTATCTTGTAGGCCGTATACAAAAGGGATACAATGCAGGGAACACCATGATAGGAGGTATGTTCACATCGACAAACCGTTTCATTGAGGATCCTGAACTGGAGTTTCTTCCTGACAATGCTTTTACAGGCGGTCTTGACCTGCTTCACCACTGGAAAGACAAAAAATACTTTGTTAATGCAAAACTGGTAGGAAGTTACATAAATGGCAGTCAGGAGGCCCTGAGGCTGCTTCAGGAATCATCGGCCAGGTATTACCAGAGGCCGGGCGCCGATTATCTCGATTATGATCTGAGCAGGGAAACTCTCAGCGGAACAGGAGGCAAAGTGCAGGTAGGCAAGGGGGCAGGCGGAAACTGGAAGTATTCTACGGCTCTTTCATTTCTTACCCCGGGTCTCGAACTTAACGACATGGGTTACATGAGGACGGCCGATGAGATTGAGAATCAGAACGAGGTGTTGTATCAGACCACAAAGCCGGTTTCTGTATTCCGGTCTTTCAGCGTAGGATTTGAACAGAGAAACTCCTGGAACTTTGGTGGTACCTACCTTGGATCCGATGGCGAATTGTCATTCGGTTCGACATTCACAAACCAGTGGAGCTTAAGGTTTTCAGCTGAATATCACTCACAGGATATCGACACCAAGGTACTCAGGGGAGGATATGATATGCTGATGCCGGCGAGCTATGGATTTATGGGGATGCTCAGTACTAACTCCTCAAAAAGATTCATTGTCACCCTCGGAGGAGCTGTAGAAAAGGCGGCGAGTGGTTCAGCTTCATCATGGGCATTTCAGCCCGGGATCTCGATGCGCCCCTTCAGGATGCTTAAACTTGGCATCACGGCAGATTACGAGGAGAACCGCGACGAACTTCAATACATTGCCACAAGGACAGATCCTTCGAATTATTACAGGCGATACATACTCGGTACCATTGACCAGAAAACATTAGGCCTTACCTTCAGGGCTGATTTAAACCTGACTCCGGAATTTTCAATACAATATTACGGAAGTCCTTTCATTTCGAAGGGAAGTTATTCGGAGCTTAAAAGAGTCACCAGTCCTGAAGCAAAAAACTACAACGACAGGTTTGCAGTCTATCAGAATCCTGTTTATTCCGGAGATGTATATTTCCTGAGCGACAACGACAATAGTGTGCCGGTGAATGTTGTGGTCGGTAATCCCGATTTCAACTTTCATCAGTTCAGGTCGAACCTGGTTGCAAAATGGGAATACCGCCTTGGCTCATTCATATATTTTGTATGGTCGGGTGACAAAACCGGAAGCAATATGTTTTCGGGAGCTTCGCTGGGTGATTCATACAAATATCTGGGCGACATTTTCCCGAACAACATTTTTATTGTAAAGCTTAATTACTGGTTTTCACTATAGATTGCGTCAGACCATAATTGATTTTCTTCGTTTACCCCTAAATTTGGATATTCAAACGGGGATAATTAAATAATCATGCAATCATGAAAGAAACGGAACACAGCATTCTCAAGATTTATGCAAGCAGCACCGACAGGATCGGTCAGAAGCTTCTTTATGAGCACATAGTTCTTCTTGCCAGGGAAAGGGGACTGTCGGGAGTTACGGTTTACAGAGGAATTATGGGTTATGGGCTGAGCAGCCGGATCAGCGCTCCCAGGTTCTGGGAACTGACTGAAAAACTTCCCATAATGATCGAGATTATTGACAATATTGAGGTGATTAATGAGTTTTATAATCTGATTGAGCCTGATTTACTTGGTATGCCCAAGGGATGCCTTGTTATAGTTGAGCCGGTTAAGCTAAAACTGCATAAACCGGGGAAACATTAGTATAACCGGCGTAACAGGGCATTGTTCGGGAGGAAGAGATGCCTCAGGGGTATGTTTTGGTCACTTTAAACTGTTACGTTGGTCGTTGAAAATATGCAGGAGGTCAAATATTCTTACATTTCTTTTGCGGGGCTGATAAATTTCGCCAAATTTGACAATACTATCAGCATATATTGGGCAGAGCCCGATAAGGTTAGTTATTCTTAATCCTGTGTTCTGATAATGAAGATATTGATTTGCGAAGACAATCCTATGGCAATGAAGACTCTCTCTGTCATTCTTGAGAGGGAGGGATTTGATGCTGATGTAGCAGAAGACGGAAACGAGGGGATTGAGATGCTGCAGCGGAATGATTATGATTTATTGGTAATTGACATACATCTGCCCTACAGGAGCGGCCTTGAACTTATAAGGTTTGTGAGGTCGGAGCAGGGTAAAGAAACTCCTGTAATAATACTTACGGCATTCAGCGACAGCCAGATGCAGCGCCAGGCAGGAGAATTGGGTATCAGCGATTATATTGTGAAACCCTTTAATCCCGCCGACCTGGTTTCCAGGATCAAATCGATACTCAACAGATAGATTATGAGAAGGCTTGTCATATTTCTTTTTGTTGGGGGTTTGATAACGGTTTTATCAGGGCTGACTCTCCTTCCGGC
>JAKLIJ010000124.1 GCA_022709665.1 Bacteroidota bacterium | reverse complement strand
TAGCATTCGCCGCAATCGACACATCTGTTCGCAATGATTCTGGCTTTTCCGTTCCTCACCCGGATTGCCCTTGTAGGACAGACGGTCATACAATGAGTGCATCCGGTGCAGTCGCTCTCATTCACCCTTAGTGCATGGTGGAATTCCGTATGTATGTTTTTATCTGGCATCCGGTTTTAAATAAGTGATCATTTCAACATTTGTTCCGGCACCCGGTTCACTTGTAATGTTAAGTATGTCGCAGTTCCTCTTTATGTTCGACAAGCCCATTCCTGCTCCGAATCCCATTTCTCTGACCTGGGGCGATGCAGTGGAAAATCCTTCCTCCATGGCCTTGGGGATGTCAGGAATTCCGGGACCCTGATCGGTGATTGTTACCCTGAGCTTTTCATTATCGATGTCAATCTCCACAATCCCGGAATATGCATGTGCAACCACATTCACCTCAGCTTCATAAAGGGCTATTACAATCCTTTTGGATACTCCATGGTCAATATTCAGCTGCCGGAGGATCTTTTTCACAGAACTCGCGACAGTTCCCGCATTCGAGAAATCACCGCCGGCTATCTTGAATCTGTATTGCATAAGCTAATACAAGGGATTTATTCCCGCATTATATAATTCTCCCGATATCTTGAAAACAGAATGGGGGCACTCAATCAGAACCATGCCGTTTTCTTCGGCAAGGGATAGGATTTCACTGTTTATCTTTTTATTCCTGGCAAATACGATGCAGTTGATATCCGACATTTCTGAAGTTCTTATTGTCTGAAGATTTGCAAGTCCGGTTATCAGAAGTATGTTTTCCCTGTCGACTTTTAAAACATCGCTCATAAGGTCGGAAGAGAATGCAAACTCAATTACTTCGGATAATTTTTCTTCTCCACATATCACCCTGCCGTTGATCTTTTCTGCTATTTCTTTGATAGTCATGCTGCTAACGTTATTAAAGCCACAAATTCACTTCTTTTTTTTAAAAGTGACGAAGCAAAGGTAATAAATTTAGTGTTAAATAAATAACAATGTTATAAAAATAACACAAGTGAAATATTTTGATCATTTATTGAAGGCACCCTGACAAACCAGACGGCCTTAAGGAGGTATTGATACACATTTGGCACTTTCGGAGTTTAACTACGAATGTGATTCCGACCTCCGGTTTTACCGGCGATGTACCGGAGAAAAGAGGCGTGGAACTTCGCGGAAGGATAGTTTGTGTGAAAGAGAATTCTTTTTAAGTATTGTCTGAATCAGTTGTCTTAAAGGTAACTGTGGAAAGTTTGTCCATGTCAGATGGCAAAGCGCTAAAATGGTTATTTTTGTCTGTCTTGTAAAAGACTAAGGCTGGCCCCGACATCTGTAAAGGATCTGATATCTGTTTGGGTCGTCTGGCAATAAATTTATAATCAAAATATTAATAAATGAAAAGAGCTGAATTCATCTCAATTTCCCTGTTTTTTTTATTATTACTTTCTTCTTCCGGAAGCAGGTCTTATGCCCGGATGCCTCAGAGGGACGGCAGCCGGATCAGGGTGACCGGCTGGGCTGATGACAATAATTATTTGCTTCAGACTGTGGATTCAGAGAACAGGCCGGTTATCAGAAAAGTTAATGCGCGGACCGGAAGGAGTGTAACAGCAACTCCCGGAACTACCGACAGGGAAACAATTGACAAATTGCTTCCGGAAGGAGTGAAGCTGGGGATGTATGACATCGTGAGTTCCGACGGGCTGAGTGCAGTTCTGGACCGTGACAACGACCTGTATTTATTCAGGAAAGGAGACAGGGAGCTTCTGAGACTGACCACAGGAGATGATCCTGAGGTGAATTTCCGTTTTTCACCTGAGGGGCAAAAGATTGCGTATACCAGGAACAAAGACCTTTATGTTTATGACTTTTCTTCGAAGAAGGAGATCCGGCTTACATTTGATGCGTCTGACAGGATATATAACGGATACGCTTCATGGGTTTACATGGAGGAGATTCTCGACCGTCCGAGCCGCTACTCTGCATTCTGGTGGTCGCCCGACGGAAGCAGGATTGCTTACCTGAGGACTGATGAGACCGAAGTTCCCATCTTCACCCTTAACCGCCTGGATGAGGCTGACGGCATTCATGGAAAACTCGAACAGGTCCCATATCCGAAGGCCGGAGATCCGAATCCGAAGGTAAAAATGGGGATTGCCGATATTGAATCCGGAAGGACGACCTGGGTGAAAACGGATTATAATGTTGACCAGTATATTGCCTGGCCATTCTGGACGACTGACAGTAAAAAGCTTGCTGTTCAGGTTATAAACCGCGACCAGAACGAAATGAATATCATTCTTGCTGATCCCGCAACAGGTGATTATACGACAATATACAATGAGAAGCAGAATGCCTGGCTCGACTTTTACAAGGATATATATGTGATGAAGGACGGTTCAGGTTTCATTGTGAACAGCGTCAGGAACGGCTGGGAAAACCTGTATTACTACGGATGGAATGGAAATCTGGTTGTTCAGCTTACAAATTTTGATTTCAGGGTAAATGGGATCGAGCGTGTTGATGAGACAGCCGGTGTTGTTTATTTTACCGCCACCGGAACTGAATCGACCGACAACCATCTTTTCCGTGTGGGGCTCGACGGCAAGAACCTGCTGCAGATGACGAGTGGTCCCGGATCGCATTCTGTCAGCATATCGCCATTGGGTACCTGGCTTGTAGATACATGGAACAGCCTTGAAAGTGCAGGGTCGATAGTTCTCATTGATAAAAAAGGCAGACAGGTGATGGAGATACACAAATTTGATCAGCCTTCCTTTGATCCGTCAAAACATTCCAAAGCAGAGATGCTAAGGATTTCAACCTCTGACGGTCTGTTCCGGATGCCGGCAATAATAACTTATCCCATTGGTTTCGACCCTTCAAAAAAATATCCTGTCATTTTCAGGATATACGGAGGCCCCGATTCAAAGAATGTAACCAACAGGTGGCAGGGGGAAAACCCCTCATGGGATGCTCAGAACGGTATAATCACTTTTACTGTCGATCACAGGGGCTCGGGGCATTTTGGCAAGAGGGGACTTGATTATCTTCACCGCTGTCTTGGCAAGTGGGAGTTACTCGACTACCAGGATGCGGTAAAGTGGCTTCATTCAAAGCCTTTTGTGGATAAGGCAAGAATAGGGATTACCGGAAGTTCATACGGTGGTTACATGACCTGCATGGCGCTTACACGCGGGGCGGATTTCTGGACTCATGGATTTGCCGGATCGTCAGTCACCGACTGGAGGCTTTACGATGATGTCTACACTGAAAGATACATGGACACTCCGCAGGACAATCCCGATGGTTACAAGGACGGATCGTCGCTTACATGGGCAAAGAATCTTAAGGGGGAGTTGTATCTTACACATGGTGACCTTGACGACAATGTTCACATGCAGAATTCAATTTATCTGATCTCGCGCCTGCAGGATGAAGGAAAAACATTCAGTTTTATGCTATACCCTAATGGCCGTCATGGCTGGGGCGGGGCGAAGGCTTTTCATTCAAGGAACGAGGCAAACTATTTCTGGCTTGATAATTTCTTTGGGAAAGAAAAATAATTGCTATTTTGTGATGTTATTTTTTTCACACTAAACCTGAGTTATTTACTCCTAACCCTAAATTTGAAACAGATGGTTATTGGTATTCTAAAGGAATCCGGAGCCGAAAGGAGAGTGGCAATGCTTCCGGGAGAAGTTGCCATTCTTGTTAAACTTGGTGTCACGGTAAATGTCGAAAAGGGAGCAGGAATAAAAGCCTGGGTGTCTGACAGTGAGTACATATCAGCCGGCGCCTTTGTTGCGGAAAGGAATGATCTTATACCCGGATCGGCTTTCATCCTGTCGGTTAATCCTCCATCTGAGGATGATCTGCTGACATTTACCGGTGGACAGATCCTTTGCTGTGTTGTCAATCCGGCTGAGAACCGGGAATGGCTCGAGAAGGCAAGGGTAAGGGGACTCACCGTTCTGGCTCTTGATATAATACCAAGGACCACACGGGCCCAGTCGATGGACATCCTGTCGTCGATGGCAACTGTTTCAGGCTATAAGGCAGTGCTTGCTGCGGCATCAGTTCTTCCCGGGTTCTTTCCTATGTTTATGTCGGCTGCCGGGACCATAAAGCCGTCGAAGGTACTGATATTGGGAGCGGGAGTTGCCGGCCTTCAGGCTTTGGCCATTGCAAGGAAGCTTGGAGCGGTGGTAGAGGTCTTCGATGTAAGGTCTGCAGTTAAGGAGGAAGTAAAAAGCCTTGGAGGCAGGTTTATCGAAGTGGAGGGAGCGAAGGAAGACTCATCGGCCGGAGGTTATGCTGTAGAACAGACCGAAGAATTCAGACTGAAGCAGCAGGAGCTTATCCAGAAGCATGCTATTGCTTCTGATGTGGTTATAGCCACTGCTCAGATCCCCGGGAAAAAAGCCCCGGTGCTTATTCGGAAGGAAACGGTTCTAGCCATGAAACCCGGTTCGGTTATAGTTGATCTTGCTGCATGCTCGGGAGGCAATTGCGAATTGACCGAAAACGACAAAACAGTTGTTGTCAATGGGATTTCAATAATAGGGAAATCAGATTTCCCATCAGATATGCCTTCCGATTCGAGCAAGATGTTCGGATCCAATATAGTTAATCTTCTGAAGCTCATGATAGGAAAAGGCGGAGAGTTCAGTTTCAATCTTCAGGATGACATCATTTTCGGTACTACAGCAGTACACAAAGGAGAATACATAAGCGAAAGAGCAAAACAGTTAATCGGTTTAAAATAACAGGCATATGGAACAGTTTTCAGAATTCTTCCTCCGGAACAGGGAGGCAATATTCCTGGTTATCCTGTCGATATTCCTTGGAATAGAAGTTATCAGCAATGTTCCCGCTATACTTCACACTCCACTGATGTCGGGAGCCAATGCCATCCATGGAGTCGTTATCATTGGAGCAATAATAGTGATGGGGCATGCCGACACTACTGGTTCGATGATCCTTGGTTTTCTGGCAGTGGTACTTGGTACGCTAAATGTGGTAGGAGGCTTTGTGGTGACAGACAGGATGCTCGAGATGTTTAAAAAGAAGAAATGACAATCCGTTACTAATTTCCAAAACTATTCAAAATGAGCGGCACCTCTCAATTTCCTTTAGGAATTACAATACTCGAGATCATTTATATAGTGGCATCTGTCCTGTTTATTTTAGGTCTTAAGATGCTCAGCAATCCACGGACTGCAAGAAGGGGCAACATACTTGCGGCTTTCGGCATGGGTTTTGCCATTCTTGCGACCATATTTTTTCATAAGAAGGATGGCAGTCATATCGGTAACATACCCTGGATAATTGCTGCGATTGTTATCGGGACTATAATCGGCTGGATTATTGCAAGGAGGGTAAAGATGACAGCCATGCCTCAGCTGGTATCTTTCTTTAACGGGATGGGAGGTGCGGCAGCAGCTCTTATTTCGTTGATGGAGTTTCCCCATATAAGCGCCG
>JAKLIJ010000123.1 GCA_022709665.1 Bacteroidota bacterium | reverse complement strand
GTAAAGCCTGAATCGGTTGATGCGTTCATTAAGGCTACCATACTGAATCACAGGGGTACTCTGGCTGAACCCGGAAACCTCAGGTTCGATGTACTCCGGAATGCAGAGGAGCCATGCCGTTTTATGATCTACGAAGCTTTTGAATCGGATGAAGCTGTCGCGTTTCACAAAACCACTGATCATTACCGGGAGTGGCGGGATGCCGTTAAGGACATGATGGCTGAAACACGCTATGGTGTCAGGTATGGTGTCATCGAACCTCATGAAAAGTCGGCATGGTAAGACCTTTCAATTTCACCCGTCTGCCTGAGATCTTTTTCGGGGAAGGGAAATTAAGTCTTCTCCCCGGATTGCTTTCCAGGTTTGGGAAAAGGACTATTCTCGTGACAGGCAGGAGATCATTCATGGAGTCTGAATCTGCGGGAGTTTTGCTTGATTCATTCAGCAGTGAAGGGATAAGCTTTTTGAGAGTTGAAATTTCAGGAGAACCCTCACCTGATGATATTGACTCTGCATTAAGACTTACTTCGGGCGATGATTTAGAAGCGGTGGTGGCTATAGGTGGCGGAAGCGTTATGGACGCAGGCAAGGCAATATCAGCCATGTATGGAATGACCGGGTCGGTCCTGGAGTATCTTGAAGGTATTGGGACCAGGCAGCATCCCGGGTCGAAGCTTCCTTTTATTGCGGTTCCCACAACATCAGGAACGGGCAGTGAAGCGACGAGCAATGCAGTTTTAAGCAAAGTCGGCAGGGACGGATTCAAAAAGTCCCTTCGTCATCCGGCTTTTGTTCCCGAAATAGCTCTTGTCGATCCGGCACTTACTCTGGGATGTTCTCCGGAGATAACTGCAGCAAGTGGTATGGATTGCTTCACCCAGCTTACAGAGGCTTTCCTTTCCGACCGGGCAAATGAGTTCACTGACGCCCTTGCTGTCGAAGGGATTAAAGCGCTCAGAACCTCGCTTGCAAGGGCCTGTCACGACGGATCCGATATAGCGGCAAGAAGCGGGATGTCATTTGCGGCACTTGTGTCGGGGATATGTCTGGCAAATGCAGGACTAGGCGTTGTGCATGGATTTGCCTCCTCTGTGGGTGGCATGCTCGACATACCTCACGGAGTAGTCTGCGGAACGCTTATGGCGCCTGCAAACAGGGTCATTGTCAGGGAACTCCGTATGGGTAAAGGCAGGAAGGAAGCGCTGACAAAATATGCCTTGCTGGGGAAAATACTTACCGGAGAGGAAGGGAGGACGGATGACTACTACACTGACGGTTTTATTGATTTTCTGTACACAACAAGCGAAGAACTCCGGCTTCCGCGTCTCAGCCAATATGGTATGGAACGGGGGTTTTTCGGTGAGATCTGCAGGAATACCGGTCAGAAGAACAATCCGGTTAAGCTTGAGAACCATGAGCTTGAAGAGATACTGACAGAAAGACTTTGACAGACAATTTCGTTCCGGAATCAAGACCTCAGGCAGAGTTGAGGTTTATTGCCGACGTCCATCTTGGCCGGCTGGCAAAATATCTGCGCATGTGTGGTTTTGACACTCTTTTTCAGCAGGACTATGACGACAGGGAAATCATTGAGTTGTCGGCAAAGGAAGGGAGGATAATCCTTACACGCGACAAGGATCTTTTAAGAAGTAAAAAAGTCCGGCAAGGTCACCTGGTTCATTCGGATGCTCCGTTGGAACAGATAAGGGAGATACTTGATGTATGCAGGGCGGCGGAAAGGATCAGGCCTTTCACACGGTGCATGGAATGCAATGGTGTTATGGAGCATGTCGGCAAGGAAGAGATCATCGACAGGTTAATGCCCCTTACCAGGGACTACTATGATGAATTCAAAAGATGCGGCACCTGCGGACGGATTTACTGGGAAGGCTCACACTTCGCCAGGATGAAAACCTTTATAATGGATCTTAAGTCAGGAAAATGAAACTCCCCCGAAACCGAACTCACCGAATACCGAATACCGAACACCGAACACCGAATACCGAATACCGAATACCGAACACCGAACACCGAATACCGAATACCGAATACCGAATACAGCCCAATACTAACCAAACTATATTGCCAATGAGACTTACCTTTCTTTCAGTAATCGCAGCAGCCGCCCTTGTGATAATCACTCCGGCTGCTGCTTCAGCCCAGCTTCCCAAAGAGACGGAAGCACAGAAAGTACAACGGATGAAGTGGTGGACCGACGCACGGTTCGGAATGTTCATCCACTGGGGATTGTATGCCCTTCCTGCCCGTCATGAATGGGTGAAGAACCGTGAAAGGATCACAACGGAGGACTACCAGAAGTATTTCGAGGCTTTTGATCCGGACCTTTATAATCCCAAGGAATGGGCGAAAAGTGCAAAGGAAGCCGGAATGAAGTATGTTGTTCTGACGGCGAAGCACCACGAGGGATTCTGTTTGTGGGATACGAAATACACTGATTATAAGTCGACAAACACACCTTTCGGAAGGGACATAATCAGGGAGTTTGTGGATGCTTTCAGGGCTGAAGGCCTGAAAGTCGGGTTCTATTATTCGCTTATCGACTGGCACCATCCCGATTATACGATCGACAGCCGCCATCCCCAGCGCCAGGAGAATGATGCTGATTATGAGAGCCTCAATAAAGGCAAGGACATGAACAGGTACAGGGAGTATATGAAGAACCAGGTGAGGGAGCTGCTTACCAATTACGGCGAGATAAGCATTATATGGTTTGATTTTTCATTTCCCGGCAAGAACGGCAAAGGTCGTCAGGACTGGGATTCCGAGAACCTTCTTAAGCTGGCTCGTTCTCTTCAGCCCGGCATCATTGTCGACGACCGTCTCGATCTGAAGGATGTTGAGGGGGGCTGGGATTTCACGACTCCTGAACAGCGCAAGGTAACGAAATGGCCCGAAGAGAATGGTAAAAAAGTTGCATGGGAGACCTGCCAGACATTCTCGGGATCGTGGGGTTATTACCGTGATGAAACCACATGGAAAAGTCCTGCGCAGCTAATCGAACTGCTGTCCGAATCTGTCAGCAAGGGAGGCAACCTTCTTCTCAACGTTGGGCCGACCGGACGGGGAGCATTTGATTACCGTGCCAGGGAGAGGCTGGAAGCGATGGGAGAGTGGATGAAGTATAACGGCAGGTCAGTCTATAATTGTACTGAGGCTCCTTCGGATTTTGTCCCGCCGGCAAATACCCTGCTTACCTGGAATCCCGAAACAAAAAGACTCTATGTTCACCTGCTCGCGTATCCGATGGGATCTCTTAAAATGGAAAATATGGCAGGAAAGATCAAATACGTGCAGTTCCTGCATGATGCTTCAGAGATTCGTTACAGCACCGGTTCCGGCGACGAAAGCAACACGATCAACATGCAGCTGCCTGTTTTGAAACCGCCTGTTGAAATACCGGTGCTGGAGATATATCTCAGGTAGGGAGAATGAGATCAGGTATGCATTATTATGATTCTCAAATGCCAACCGAATCATAAACAACAACTCTTTCCCACAGATCCTGGCTTTCTTCAATAAACTTAAGGTGGATCGGATGTGTCTGGTAAACATCCTGGTCCGCCTTATTTTTGAAAACCGTAAGCAATGAGTAGGAATAGGTATTGTCAATCACATCACGACCGGTGGGAGCGGGTACCCCGAGATGGTAATCGACAATGGTCTCGACCGTCACAAGTTTCCTGAGCTCTCCCTCGAATTTTGTCCTCATCTCCTGTGTAACCGGCTGTTTGAGCCAGAAAAACACATGATGAATAAAAAGGTCATCTGTCAGACGTTTCCCGGTGCCGGTGCATGAAGAAGCCGTCAGTATCCCTGTTGCTGCCATTCCTTTTACTGTGGTGCCGATAAAGCTTCGGCGGTTTGTTTTTTTTGTCATAAGCTAAAGTTCCATTACAAGGATTGTGTCTGTTTCATCAAAGCTGCCTTCCGGAACTGATATCGCAATACCGAACGCATCCTGTTTGTATTTGAGCTTTGTCCCGCTTCCAAAGAAAGTGACATTTTTTACTTTTTTACCGAAATCAGGAATAAGCAGGTTGTTGTCTTCCGGATTTAGCACATGAACATAAACCTTGTTCCCCTTCTGGGTTGTCACCCCCCATGCTCTCGGGGTAACTGGTCCGCCTCTTGTTCCGTAAATGGTTTCTCCGTTTTTGTTCATCCATTCTCCCAGTTCCTTAAGGGTGTTAATAAATTCGGGCTGTATTTTTCCGTTGGGCATTGGACCCACATTCAACAGAAAATTCGAATTGAACCCGGCAGCTTTTACCATGTACTGGATCAGGTTCCTGGTTGATTTGTAATTCTTGTCCTGAAGGTTGAAACCCCATGAGTTATTCATTGTTTCACAGGTTTCGTAGGGAAGTTCTCCGATCTTCTGTTCAGGATTGAATCCGGTGGTTTTCTGCCCGGGAAGATCTTTTTCAAACATCTGGAAATCCTCGCCAGGGAAGGTTGCCAGGTGGTGGTTGCTCCCTACAAGGCATGAAGGTTGGAGTTTATGGATAAGTCCGTAGGTCTTGTCGAGCCTCCAGTCAGCATCCTTCTTGTCCCAGTGGCCGTCGAACCATATACCGCCGATCTCACCGTAGTTGGTAAGGAGCTCTGTCAGCTGGCCGTCCATGTAATCGAGATACTTGTACCAGTCGCCCTTTTCAGGTCTGCCAGCCGTACTTCCGGTATTTCCTCTCGGGTAGTAGTCTTCCTGGTACCAGTCGAGCTGCGAATGATAGAAGAAAAGTTTGATACCCTGTTTTTTACATTCCTCGGCAAGCATTTTTATTATGTCCTTTCCGTAAGGAGTACGGTCGACAATATCCCAGTCGGTCAGCTTGGAATCCCACATTGCAAATCCGTCGTGGTGCTTGCTGGTCAAAGTTATATACTTCATTCCGGCGGCTTTTGCCAGTGCAACCCATTCTGCAGGATTATAGTCGATGGGATTGAAGAAAGCCGGCAGTTTCTGGTAGGTCTGCTTGTCTATCCTCTGGTTGTTCATCACCCATTCTCCGTCGCCAAGGATGCTGTAGACGCCCCAGTGGATGAACATTCCGAATTTGGCATCCTGAAACCATTCGCGGGCTTTCAGGTTTTCGGGAGTCGGCGTATAGGTGTTTTGTCCTGCTGAAGTAAGCGTTGCAAATGATATTGAAATAAGAAGGAGTTTCTTTAACATGATATTTTTATTTTTCCTTTGGTTTAAATTTTTCAGTAATAAGTTCGGGCCATTTAAGGTCGAGATCCTCGAGGGCTTTCAGAACAACCTGGGCAACGGCATGGGTTTTCTGCCAGTTCTTGTCGGAGGGTACCAGATGCCATGGAATGGTATTGCAGTTATTAAGGATCTTTTCATATACCTCCATATACTTGTCCCATTTTTCCCGGGTGTCCCAGTCGCCGTCCTTATGCTTCCAGTGCTTTTCCCTGAGTTCTATCCTCTCCATGAGCCGTTCCTTCTGGGCCTCCATGGAAACATTCATGAAGAACTTCAGGATAACTGTGCCGTTATTTTCAAGCAGCTTTTCAAATTCGTTGATAACCTTGTATCGTTTCTCGATAACATCCTCAGGAATGTATTTTTCTACCGAAGGAACGAGGATATCCTCATAATGTGACCTTATGAATATTTTCATTTCTCCTTTCCGGGGAGCCGCATTGTGAACCCTCCACAGGAAATCATGGGCATATTCCTCGTCGGTCGGTTTTTTGAAGCTGTGGATCTTTATTCCC
>JAKLIJ010000122.1 GCA_022709665.1 Bacteroidota bacterium | reverse complement strand
TAAGAAAAACAAACGGTTATTTGATGAAATGTCGGACCTGTGGGTAACTGCACGCGCGACATCGCCCGATCCCGGATTCGATGCACGGGAAGGCTTTTTAAGATTCAGGGAGAAAATCAAGTCGACAGATAGTCTTAAGGATAGTAAAACAAAAACATTCCGGCTGAGGACTCTTCTCAGGTACGCCGCTATCTTTATCATTGCCTTCTCTGCAGGAGGATCCTTGTTCTTTTTTGTCGGCAGGAACAGCATAGAGCCTGCACTCCAGAGTGTAAACAAAATTGTTGTCCCTCTGGGCTCAAAAGCCTGGTTCTCATTGTCGGATGGTACTTTTGTTACACTGAACGCAGGAAGTACCCTGAATGTCAGCAACGGTTACGGGATCAACAACAGGATAGTCCGGCTCGATGGCGAGGGCTATTTCAACATAGCCAAAGACACCAATAACCCTTTCGTTGTTCAGACTCCGTTTCTGAACGTCAGAGCCCGGGGAACTGAATTCAATGTCAAGGCTTATTCTGTTGACAAGACAATTGAGACAACCCTTGTAAGCGGTTCGCTTCAGATAGAACCGGTTAAAGAGGTAAACCAGGGCAGGATAACAGTGCTTAAACCTAACCAGAAGGTTACATTTTTTAAAGAAGACTTCGTATTCACTGATGAACAGGGGGATAAAGAAAATGAAATTCCGGCCCGGACCGTTTCGGTGAAAAAGATCAGGACAGTGGCTCCGGCCAGGCTGATAAAAGAAGATATCGACGTAAATCCGGTTACCTCATGGAAGGAAAACCGCTGGATCTTTGAACAGCAGAGCCTTGCCCAGATTGCCGTCGACCTGGAAAGAAAATTTGATGTCCGGATCATCTTCGAATCTGAAAAGCTGAAATCATACAGGTTCACCGGCACCATACTGGCCGAACCAATCGAACAGGTCCTGATTGCTCTGAGCATGACCGCACCTATAAATTACAATGTCAGGGGAAGGGTGGTGACCTTATCCGAGAATAAAGACTTTATCGAAATAAATAAAAACCTCTATATAAAGAATCATTAAATAACCTATACTAATCTAAACCATCTGCCTATGAAAGAACTCAGAAAATCTACTTAAACAAAGCGCAGGATGCTGCAACATCCCGCGCCGGGTTTTTAGAAAGAATAACCAATGTAGCTTCTTGGTGAACAAAACATTGGCATGTCAAACTTAAAACGTTTCAAAATTATGAAAATAAAACCTCAAAATGCCATTCCGCCATCAATCAGCGGAATAAAAAAAATACTGCTTATCATGAAACTTATGTTTGTTCTGGTTTTTTTCACTTTTCTTCAGGTAAATGCCAACATTTACTCCCAGACTAATGTAACCCTCGATCTTAAGGACCAGTCTGTCAAGGATGTCCTGAAACTGATCGAAAATCAGACTGAAATCAGGTTTTTCTATAGTGATGACCTGCTTGCAATGAATGATCTGATCGACATAAAGGCCGACGATAAAAATATTATTGCCGTTCTGGATGATCTGTTCCTTCAATCTCCCCTTACATTCAAGGCTTATGAGAACAACCTGATAGTTATAATACCAAAGAATCTCCTTCAGCAGAAAAGAGTTACCGGTATCATTACTGACAGGTCGGGCTCGCCTCTTCCGGGAGTTAACGTACGGGCAGCCGGAACTGCCGTGGGTGTGATTTCAGGCGGTGATGGCCGATATTCAATTGATATACCGGCAGATGCGAAGGTCCTTGTTTTCTCATTCGTGGGAATGGAGACAAGTGAGATATCTATAGGGAACCAGACCGAGATAAATGTTACCCTGGCAGAATCTTCGATCGGGCTTGAAGAAGTGGTCGTGGTCGGATATGGAACACAGAGAAAGAGCGATATCACAGGGTCTGTTGTTTCAGTGTCAAATGAACAGATTACAGCCCAGCCTGTAAGCAACGTTTTTCAGGCTCTTCAGGGCAAAGCAGCAGGCGTCGATATTACAACCGCTCTGCGCCCCGGTGAACTGGGAAGCATCTCCATCAGGGGAGCCCGTTCGCTTACCGCTTCAAACTCACCTCTTTATGTCGTTGACGGAATCCCTATTCTTTCGAATTCAGGTATCGAAACACTCAACGAACAGGATATAGAATCAATCGAGATACTTAAGGACGCATCGGCAACCGCAATTTACGGTTCAAGAGGCGCTAACGGGGTTGTGCTTGTAACTACAAAACGCGGCACCGACGGAAAATTCCAGCTTAACTACTCGGGAACGTATACAAATGAACAGATGGTCTGGCGTTCCGATTACATGGATGTTGCGGATTTCATGGAATTCTCCAGGTGGGGCGCCTATTATGCTTCCTATGATTCAAAAACCGGACTATATTCCAGACTGCCCGGAAACACGCCAACCCTTGCCAATGACGCCACTATTAATTATTTCGTTGCTGAACCGACTGCCTGGCAGAACATCCAGAAAGGCTGGGAAGGCGGCACATGGGATCCCTCAAAGGTTGAAACATTCGACTGGCTTGGCGTGGTAACACAGCCTACCTATACCCAGGATCATACCCTCAGCGCAAGCGGTGGTACAAAAAATATGAAAGCTTACGGATCCATTGGTTTCCTGGATAACCAGGGGACAACAAAAGGCCAGGAATATCAGCGCTACACCTTAAGAACAAATGTAGAACTGAACCCCAGAGAATGGATAACATTCGGCGCGGGAGTAAACGGATCATGGCAGTACCAGGATTACGGACAGAGCCGTACCGGAGGAAGTTCCAACGTGACAGCCGACCTGATCGCTGCTGCAGCCAGAATTGAACCTTATTCACTTCCTTACGACTCGGAAGGAAACCTTATTGTACACCCCGGAGGAAAAGCACGTGTCTGGAATGTTATAGACGAATGGAAATATTCTACCAACCAGCGCGAAACACTCCGTCTTCTTGGAAGCTTATTTACTGAAATTAAACTCCTCAAAGGCCTCAGGTACCGTTTGAATTTCGGCCCCGACTTCCGCTTCTACAGAAACGGATATTATAATGACTCCAAATCAATTGTCAGGGAATTAAGCGCAGCCAATGCCAGTGTCTCCAATACAAAGGATTTCTCCTACACTTTAGATAACCTTCTTTATTATGACAGGACATTCGGTGCCCATACAATAGGAGCCACATTACTTCAGACCGCTTCGAAATGGACCAGCGAGTCGTCCAGTATTACAGGACAGGGCATAGAGGTACCGAGCCAGATGTGGTACAGCCTGGGTTCCCTGACGAGTTCCCAGCTTTCAGGGTGGAGTTCGGGCCTTACCGAACGTCAGCTCGAATCGTATATGGCTCGTGTGAATTACAATTACAACAATAAATACCTGCTTACTTTATCAGGCCGCTGGGACGGAGCTTCACAGCTTGCTGAAGGAAACAAATGGGCCTTCTTCCCAAGCGCTGCTATAGCATGGCGCCTGGATCAGGAAAACTTCCTTAACGGAATAGACTGGATCGACCAGTTAAAGCTGCGTTTAGGCTTCGGTACGGTGGGTAACTCAGCTGTGGACCTTTACTCAACAAAGGGCGCTATAACCCAGCTTACATTGCCTTTTGGCTCCAGTACCTCAACAGGTTATACACTCACAAGTTCTGTGGCAAACCCGGATCTCGGATGGGAAACAACAACCCAGTACAACATCGCTGTCGATTTCTCTGTCCTCGAAGGACGGATAAACGGTACATTGGAAGCTTACAGA
The DNA here is from genome assembly GCA_022709665.1 of Bacteroidota bacterium. Classification (GTDB taxonomy): domain Bacteria; phylum Bacteroidota; class Bacteroidia; order Bacteroidales; family VadinHA17; genus LD21. The sequence goes on along the minus strand of JAKLIJ010000122.1, from coordinate 2,026 downwards.
TCATCCACCTCCGATCTTCTTCTGACTGTTGCTCTGCCAAGCGTAACAGGCTACACCTCAACAATTGCAAACGTGGGTGAAACAAGCAACAGGGGTATCGACCTCACTATCAATGCCAACATTTTAAATGTGAGAGATTTCTCGTGGGATATAAATGCTACTGCAGCATGGCAGAGAGATCAGATAGAATCGCTTATGAACGGCAAGGAGGATATGGTCGCAAATAACTGGTTCATCGGAGAATCGATAGGCATCATCTACGATTATCAGAAGATCGGCATCTGGCAGGATACTCCTGCAGATCAGGAACAAATTGCGCTATTCAATGCCAACGGATCCCAGTTCGCACCCGGCAAAATAAAGGTAAAGGATCAGAACAACGACTATCGTATCGACGGTAATTACGACAGGGTAATAATAGGCAACACACGACCACGCTGGACTCTCGGATTCATAAATACTTTCAATTACAAAGGTGTGGAACTGTCGATGTTCATCACCGGACGCCTCAAATATATGACAGGCGTAGGACAGGGCCTCACGGGCATGTATGGCGACCAGCGGAAACTCGACTACTGGACGCCCGACAATACCGATGCCGAATACCAGAGACCTTTTATGAGCGAGGCCGGCGGCGACACTTATGCCGGTACCTATTATAAAGATGATTCCTGGATCAAGATCAGAAACATATCTCTTGGATATCAGTTGCCGGCGAGTTTGGTAAACAGGGTTAATATAAACAGCCTGAGAGTCTTTGCACAGATACAGAATGCCGGTATGCTCTGGTCGAATAATACCTTCATGGATTCCGAGTATGGCACCATGTACTATAACCGCGGATTTGTATTCGGCGTTAACGTGGGATTCTGAGAAAGTATTGAACTATTGTGTAACAATAAAAGAAACTAACGATATGAATAAGTCAATAAAAACCATATTAATGCTTTGGGCAGTTATCCTGATTGCATCAGGCATCAGCTCATGCACAAAGGATTTTCTCGACGAAGAGCTGAAGACCCAGAGAAACACCGAATATTTTCTGACTCCCGAGGGGATTGCAGATCTTGCCGACGGCCTGTATAACAACTACAGAAGCTTTTTCATGGGCAGGGAGCAGTCGGTTTCCACCAACCAGTGCGGTACAGATGAATTCATTGTCGGGGGCGACCAGGCTCAGCAGACATGGAACGATTATAACTCCAACCTGGGCTCCATAGTTCCCAATGTCCCGACCGCCAATGTTACAAAAACATATGAGATATGGGACATGATGTACAAGGCCATCAGCGATGCCAACATGCTTCTTGCAAATGTTGATGCAGCAATTACCGATCCCGATCAGAACAAGCTTTATAAAGCCGAAGGTTCTTTCCTGCGCGCGTTCTCATACCTCAGACTTGTTCAGCAGTACGGGCCCGTTGTGCTGAAGCTCGAGCCGTCAATAGGTGTTGAAAGGTACTTTGTACGCGCAACAAAAGAGGATTGCGTCAACCAGATCATTGCCGATTTCAGAACGGCTTACGCCGGGCTTCCAGCGGCCGAACCGGCAGAAGGCAAGCTATACAAGGATGTGGCAGCCCACTTCCTTGCAAAAGCTCTGCTCTACAGATGTTCAGAGATAAACGACGATTGGAACTCTTCCTACAAAACAGCAGACCTTGCAGAGATAATAACACTGACTGACGAGGTTATTGCCAATCACGCCCTGGCGCCGAATTTTTCCGATATTTTCGCTTTCACCGGGCCTGACGGACCAAACGAAAGACTTCCCGAGGTGATTTTTGCAGCACAGTTCTCCAGTACAACCACAGTCGCAAATGATGGTAACGGGAACTACAATCATCTTCTTTTTCTATCGGTATATCAGACACTTACCGGTTTTGTACGTGATATCGCTGGTGGTCGCGAGTACCAGAGATGCAGGACAAATGAATACGCATTCAGTGTGTTTGACCTGGAGAACGATTCCCGGTTCTGGAAAAGCTTTAAAACAAAGGCAAATCTTAACAATATTTCGAACCTT
>JAKLIJ010000121.1 GCA_022709665.1 Bacteroidota bacterium | reverse complement strand
TCGGTCCTCCACCTGCTGAATGCCTTGGCCTGAGACCATGAAACACCTACAACCGGATAATCGTCGAACGACGGGTGCCAGAAGTAGAGATCTGCCTGAGGATCATTGAAAGAATAGGTGAAATCCCTGATCCAGCAAAGAGTATCGGGATATATATTAATGGTATCATGCCTGATAAAGGAAGAACGGTTTTTCACTTCGGTTATATTCCCGTTGCGATCGATAACCTGTCCTATATACTTCCAGGTATTGTTAGCATAGTCATTTACATATTTGGCCTTTGCTGCCTGCTGGTAGTCAACCCAGAAATAGGTGTAGTTCAGCTTTCTTACATCGATCTGTTTCTTGCCGTTGAACCTCTCCTCCGGGGGATAGAACATCTCTTCAAGTACCGCAGCAGTAGTCTCTTCCCGGGGGTCGATCCTTTCAGCCCAGTTCAGAACAGGCGGGTCGACCGGATTGCCGTCGTCATCAACCACAAAATACTCACGGTCGGGAACCTGAGCTTCTCCCAGCTTGGTCCTGAGAATGGAATCCCTGACATAATAAACAAACTGACGATACTTGTTATTGGTTATTTCAGTCTGGTCCATCCAGAATGCCTCAACTGTAACTGTTTTGGAGATGCTGTTCATCGCGAAGACTGCATCCTGATCGCTCGGACCCATCGTAAAACTGCCCGCGGGTATAAAAGCCATCTCGAAAGGTTCCGGTTCGAAGAAATTTTTTCTTCCCGGAACTCCGGTCAGTTCTCCGTTGTCCGATGACTTACATCCGCCTAACAATATCATAATTATCAGAGCCGGAAGGATTACCTTTTTCATAATTCTAAAAAATTTGTATTGCAAGTAACTTTTTTCAAAATTTTACAAGAACCTTATGCTTTTGTATCTCATCGGGCTCCTGCCCGTACTGAGACTGAAACAATAATTCACCATGAATTCGTGCGACCCGTGTGTGTTTTTTCTGATATCCGAGACCGGGAAGTCGTAGGCGTATCCGGCCCTGATACCATTAAACAATTCAATCCCAACAATTCCCACCAGCGCGTCGCCTGGTCTGTAAGAAACGCCCCCCCATGCCTTTTTATTGTATCTTACAAGAGAAGTTGCAGAAAATTGTATTGCTTTCCCGTCGCTTATGGCAAAGAGAGAAGGCAGCAACTCGAGCGAAGGATTCGGAAGCTGAAGGATGTAGCCGGCTGTTGCATAATAATGCCTGCTGATGTACGAGACTCCTTTAGTGAATTTCACCTGCGGCTGGTTTATGTGTGTAACCGAAACTCCTGCATAATATTTATCAGTGGTATAGTAAACACCCAAACCGGCATCGAAGTTCACTGAACTCTCCTTGCCTTCAGGGATCAGAGGATCGCCCGAGGGCGGGGTGAAAACATCCCCGGTAGGTATTGACCATTCCGGATCAAGAGTCATATTGAACATTCCCGCATTGATCCCTATCCCGAGCTTCCCCATTCCTATTTCGGCAATGTAGGCATAGGAAAGGGATATGTTTATATCCTTGTCGAATCCGAGGATGTCGTTCTGAACCATCAGTCCGACTCCGCTGCTTATACCGAAAGGCGCAACGGGAGCGCTTACATTGAACACCGTGGTTGAAGGCGCTCCGTCGAACCCAACCCATTGCTGACGGTTCAGAGCTGTTGCACATATCATCCCGGAGGTCCCGGCATAACCGGGATTGTAGCTCAGGGTATGAAACATGTAGTTGCTTGTTATGGGATCCTGCTGCGCCTTAAGCGGAAAAGCAGCGAGCAGAATGAACAGGAATAATGTGGTTGACTTTTTCACCTTTTTAATTATAATAAGTGGATTAAGCTCATTAGTTGAACTTATAAAGTAACACAAAAAAAATAAAAGTATGCAAACCCGTTTGGGCGAGGTCAAAACTTTTAAACATTCCTGATCAATTATCCACAAAGAATATTCCAAATCTTCCTGAAAACGCGAAAGAAATGAAATTATTTGAGCTGTCAGGATTTTATTCTGCCTGAAGCCAGTACCCATTTGTCGGGGACTTCATTCCTGTTGGCTTTCAGGTAGTCGTCGTGTGAGCAGGAAACATATATGTTCCTGTTGTTTTCATCCTTTAATTCGATCCACCATCTTTCGGTAAGACTGCTCTTTACAAAGATCATATCCTCTTCCAGATCGGTAAGCCTGACATGATACCTGATAAACCGGCCTGTGTTGCTGTTGCTGAGCTCCGGAGTCTCATACTGCTTCTGAGAAAAACCCTCCAGAAAAAACCAGAGTATCTGGGCAGCAAGTCCTGTGGTCTGATTCCTGCTGTCAAGCGAAGGATTCACATCAAAAAGCCCGAACACTTTAAGATTGTCGGAGATGCCCGCATACCTGGCGAGAAGACATATCTCCTCTCCGTAGAAACCGTTGGGCGAGGGCATGGACGTTCCCGGAGCGTCAGACTGCCTGACAGCCGATATGTCAAATATGGCGGCATCGGAATCCCTGAAAAGAGGCTCCATCAGATAAACAGCCTGCCTGACATCTCCTATCCTTACCATCTCCGCATGGCGCCTTGAAAACCTGTTCAGCACCTGCTGATCGTTGAGGTAGGTCTGGTAGCCTATGTTTATAAAGTGCCTGAAGGTCGATTTGCTGTTGCCCGTGATCCTGTTAAGGTAACTCAGGGAGTCGAATATCCCGGGACTTGAATTATAATCGATGCGCGGATCAACTGTAAGAAGCGTGTACTCCCTGTCGATACGCATGAAAAAACGGTCGATTGCCGCAACCAGGGCGCTGCTTCCCCCGATTATTACCGGGAAAACATTGGCGCTGACAAGAATGGTGAGAATATCTGCAAGGCCTGCAATAGTATCAGCAAATGACGTACCCGGTTTCATGTTACCCAGATCGGCTATCTTTGTCTTTCCCGGGATCCTGGCAAGACTGTAAAGTTGCTGCCGTATGGCATCGGGGGCTTCTGATGAGCCCGCGTCGGGAGAATTCCTCCCGTCGGGAACCCCGATCAGAGCTACCTTGAACCTGCTGAAATCACTTATGGGTGTGTTCTCCGTGTGAATAACCGTGTTATGAGGAAAGCCGGCATTCCCTGACAGGGTTTCCAGGCCGTGCCTTTCTATGCTTACAGGATCGAAGTAGTCTTTCAGGTTGATCATAATCTAATCGGAGCTATGCCTGGTTTTGGAAGTCTTTTCAATATTGCTGGTTTTGGAGGAGGTCTTTTCAATAATAGCGGTGCATTCTTCCTTGCTAAGCTTTTCAGCATCACTTCCCCTGGGGATCCTGTAGTTCTTCTTGTCCTTTGTGATATAGGGGCCGTACCTTCCGTTAAGGATCTGGATATCTCCGTAATCCCTTATTACTTTCTTTTTGTCGCTCTCTCCTTTTTCGCGGATAAGCTCTATTGCTCTTTCAGCCGTTATTGAATAGGGATCGTCAACACCTTTCTTCAGTGAGAAAAACTTACCGCCATATCTCACATAAGGGCCAAATCTTCCGATCCCTACTGTCATATCGCTTCCTTCGTGCATTCCAAGCGATCGCGGAAGCCTGAAGAGATTGAGCGCTTCTTCAAAGGTTATCGTCTCGAGCAGCTGGTCCTTGGCAAGACTTGCAAAACGGGGCTTCGCTCCGTTCTCAGTGTCGCCTATCTGCGCAACGGGACCAAACCTGCCCATCTTGACCGATACAGGCTCTCCTGTTTCCGGATGATTTCCCAGTATCCTTGCCCCGGTCTTCCTTACCTTTTTCTCAAGAGCATTTTCTATGGTTTTATGGAAGGGATTGTAGAATTTCTCGAGCATCCCGGTCCATTTAAGTTTTCCTTCAGCTATCCTGTCAAACTGCTCCTCTACTTCAGCTGTGAAATTGTAATCCACTATCTCAGGAAAACTTTCCACAAGATAATCGTTAACCATCATTCCAATGTCCTGCGGAAAGAGCTTTGATTTTTCCTTTCCCGCTACTTCGGTTTTGGCAGTGACCGAGATCTTTCCGCCCGACAGTGTGATTATCCTTATCTGCCGTTTTTCCCCGGGCCTGTCCTCACGCATCACATAACCCCTTTTCTGGATGGTCGAGATGGTGGGTGCATAGGTCGACGGCCTTCCTATTCCGAGTTCCTCGAGTTTCTTTACAAGGCTGGCTTCCGTATAGCGCGGAGGCGGAGCGGTAAATTTTTGTGTCGCTGTAATACTATTGTAATAAAGGAGCATTCCTGTTTTCACCGGAGGAATGATGGCTTTCTCATCATCACCGTTCTCGCTGTCGCTTGATTCCGAGTAAACCTTGAGGAAGCCGTCGAACTTCACAACTTCGCCGGTAGCTGAAAAAAGCACCGGTGAGTTATTCATTTCTATGGATATTGTAGTCCTTTCAACTTCGGCATCGGCCATCTGGGAGGCAATGGTCCTTTTCCAGATAAGCTCATAAAGCCTTTTTTCGTTCTGATTGCCCGCGATTGAAGATACATCGGGATATGCCGGCCTGATAGCTTCATGGGCTTCCTGAGCTCCCTTCGACTTTGTCCGGAACTGCCTGGTTTTTGAATAATTCTCGCCGTATGAGGCAACAATTACCTCCCGCGATTTAGCAAGTGCCAGCTTAGACAGGTTAGTGGAGTCGGTCCTCATATAGGTTATCTTCCCTGCTTCATAAAGTTTCTGGGCAACAGCCATGGTCTGCGACACGGAGAAGCCCAGTTTTCTGTAGGCTTCCTGCTGAAGAGTCGAAGTGGTGAAGGGCGGGGCAGGCGAACGGGTGCCCGGTTTAACGGTTACTGCCGAGACCTTATACTGAGAAGAAGCGCATAATTCAAGGAACTTTCCGGCTTCCTTCTCATCGGGGAATTTTTTACCCGCCTCAGCTCTTATCTGGGTACTTTCAGTGTTGTCTTTCTCATTGCGGAATATGCCGTTCACACGGAAAGAGGATTCGCTTTTGAAGGCAATGATATCCCTTTCCCTGTCAACAATAAGCCTTACGGCAACCGACTGCACCCTTCCGGCGGAGAGAGCCGGCTGTACCTTCTTCCAGAGAACAGGAGAGATCTCAAATCCCACGATCCTGTCGAGTATCCTTCTTGCCTGCTGCGAGTGAACCAGGTTCATATCCACCTTTCGCGGATTCTGGATGGCATTCGTGATGGCATCCTTCGTTATCTCATGGAAAACTATCCTCCTGGTAGTTTCCAGGTCCAGGTTCAGGACACTGGCCAGATGCCATGCTATTGCTTCTCCTTCACGGTCCTCATCAGAGGCTATCCAGATATTCCTCGATTCGGCAGCAGCCTTCCGCAGGTCACCAACTACTTTTGATTTTTCTTTAGGTACCTCATACTCGGGAGCAAAGTCATTCTCAATGTCGATGCCGAGATTCTTCTTCTTGAGATCCCTGATATGCCCGAAACTGGAAACGACACGAAAATCCTTCCCGAGAAATTTCTCAATGGTACGCGCTTTAGCCGGCGACTCAACAATAACTAAATTTTCAATCATGCAGGATTGTTTTAGGTCTTCCAAAAAACAGGACAAAGTAAATCATTTAGGTCCCAAACTTCAAAATAAACGGTTAAGATTCTTTATTAATTACTATTTTTGGGCAAACTACTGAAGCTAATGAAAGGTGAATCAATAAAGAGGAAATACCTGATATGGTTCTGGTCGATCTTCGCCATACCCTTCATCATTGTAGTTATCCTTTTCGTGCTGATATCAAAGGAAAAGCTTGGTCCGATGCCTTCGTTCACCGAACTCGAGAACCCCGAATACAACCTGGC
>JAKLIJ010000120.1 GCA_022709665.1 Bacteroidota bacterium | reverse complement strand
CCGGCATTCAGAGATAAAATGCCTGCGATGGCAAAAAACATCATTTTCAACGAAACAGTACTGATTGACATATAAAATCCTCCAATAATTATTAATGACAACGAATACTGCGGCAAATGTAAAATCTGAACTTTTCTTTTAAAAACCATTTTTTTTAAAATATTCTGTGGATTTTCTTAAATTTTTGTTAAAAGACATCCCGTGCAACGAGGGTTGTTAGTGCATCTCCGCTTTTTACAGGGCAATCCGGTCTTTACAGTAGGAATTTCAGATCAATGCCGGCAGAGCAGTTGATAATCCCCTGACCAATTTGCCAAAAAACGGCTGGGTTGCCATATCGGCTGAAAGCCTCAGACCACAAACCGGATAACAGGATTCGATATTTTAATATATTAGCGGTATAATTCTAATCTGTTAAAAAATGTCACTTACAGAAAAAATCGCAGCCGATCTTATCACTGCCATGAAGTCGAAAGATACAGTATCGCTTGAAGCTTTAAGGGCGGCAAAGACAGCTTTCCTTCTTGCTCATTCTGAAAAGGGCTCCGACAGTGTACTGACACCGGAAGAGGAGATCCGTATCATTCAGAAGCTTGTAAAGCAAAGGCGTGAATCAGCTCAGATCTATAAGGAAAATAACAGGGCTGATCTGAGCGAAAAGGAAAGCTCAGAAGCCGGAGTGCTCGAGAAATATCTCCCGGCAAGGATGGGCGCGGAAGAACTGGAATCAGTAGTAAGGGACATTATAGAGCGTGTGGGAGCAAAATCTGCTTCCGATTTAGGAAAGGTGATGGGTCCGGCAATGAAGGAACTTGCCGGCAAGGCTGACGGGAAAGAAATATCGGCTGCTGTCAGGAAGCTGCTGGGATAAAGACAAGTATTGTCGTGCAGGTCGTGCAGGTCATTTTCATTGAACGGAACTGTCAGCTTAAAGCTTTATCTCAATACTTGTCGTATACGGACAGTGAAGAGACCGGCCCTCTGCCCGTCATTCCTTCGGAGGTCTGGATGATATGAAGTTTTTTTCCTCTCTTCTGAAGTGTCCACACCTCGCTTGATTTCATCTCAACAGGAGGCTTCTCACCGAATTTCATTGTGACTTTCGAAAGGATCGTCAGAGTATCTCTTTCCGCTGACCAGTTTGCATTCTGAACCCTGGGGGAATTCATGAAGCCGGTCGACTTATTGTCGGAGCCGTCGAGTTTCAGCGTAATATCGGCCACTTCGTCATCGTCCCATTCCACGGCCGAAAATGATTTCACTGAAATCTGGTCACCTTCCTGCTTCAACATTATTTTGTAAGGGGGCACCGTTCTTCCCTGTCCGCCCATGGAGCTGCTTTCGGCTTCATTCAGCCGCCATTCACCGGTGAAATTGGCTGCCCGGTCGATCTTTACGGGATCTAATCCGCATGCTCTTCTGTAATCGGCAGTTCCATCGAGATAGCTCCTGTCTTCAATAAAGACCACCCGCGGGTCGGCTGTAAGCTTCCCGTAATCGGTAAAAGAGGTTCCTCTTACCATACCGGCCCACACTACCCAGTAAATCCAGTCTGGTTGTTGTGCAATGATCTCGGGAGACGGAGGGTTACCCACTTCTCCGATGGTCACAGGCTTGCCGTTAGACAGTGCCAGGAGTCCGTCATAATATGACTGGTTGAAATCATTTCCGTAGATGTCGATTGAAAGGATATCAAGGTATTCGTTCCCCGGATAATAGTTTACGAATTCCCTTCCGGGCTGACCTGGCCGGTCGACACTCCACACCCAGATCAGGTTATCGAGTTTATGATAATTTACCAGCCTGTCGAACAATTGCCTGTAAAGCGCTGCTGTGGTGTATTTGCCCTGGTATCTTCCGCCCCACCAGAACCAGTCGCCGTTCATTTCATGATAAGGCCTCCACAGGACAGGGACTTTGGCATCGCTAAGCTGTTTCAGGAATCCGGCAATCTCGTCGACCTGCTTTACCCACCGGTTGTAAAGGTCTGTCCGTCGTGTAAGTATATCCCTGAACTGTTTGTCGGTAAGTCTTCCCTGGACACTTGCAAGGGGTGCTGAAGGATCAGCACCCCTGACAGGCTGGAATGTCACAGGTTCTTCAGCTGTCGGAGGCACGGCATGCCAGCACAGAGTGACAAGATATCCGTTTCTGTGCTGTCGGATGGCTTCCCTTATTATTTCAGGACGGGCAAGATATGAATCTTTATCTCCTTCTGCGGCAAAACCGAAATCCTGGCTCCATACCGGAGGAGTTTTCCCGATGAAATCACCTGCAAAAACAGTATTCCTCGATCCGGAATTTGGAAAATTATGTTGTCCGGCAAGAATCTGTTTACCGCTTATACTGTAGAGATACCTGAGCAGGGCTTTTGCTTCCGGTGATGCATCAGGAGTTACCGGCTCCTGAGCATGCAGAAAACAGCCAGCAATGCCTGACATTAAAAACATCAGGGCCGTTCTCCTTAACATATTACGCATCAGCTATTTCTTATCGAAAACCATTTTCTCGCTCATGTCGCCAAATGACGAACTTGATGTCGATTCGATAACCAGGCTGCCACCGTCGAGCTTGTAAACTTCGTTTATTGTGACGTCGCCTCCGTCACCCATCGACATTTTTGAAACGACCTTGAGGCTGGTCTTGTCATCCGACCATGCACAGGTTGATTTTTTCTGCATGTCCTGAAACACTGTATTCGTGCATTCCTTGCCGTCGAGAGTAAGTTTGTCGGTGCTTACAAATTCCTGTCCCTGGAACTCTGAATGCTTTTCGACCGAAAGGTCATTTCCGCTCTGTACCACTATAACATTTTTTGGAGCCATTGAAAACTCAGCGCCAAGAGTGCTCCTGGAGGTGTTCAGCGTCCATGTTCCGCTGAAATCAGGAGCCTGTGCAAAAATAGCTGCTGAAAACAATACAGCGGCAAAAGAAAGTAAAAGCTTTTTCATGATACGAATTGTCTAAGGTTGATAATAAGAAATACTAATACATATTGTTTGTTCGATTGAAATCATTTTGAAGTTGCTGGTTGCCGGCGGTATGCGGTATGCCGTACGTGGCCAACTGCCAACTGCCAACTTCTCATCCATTCCTTGCCGACTATTTTTTATATGGTTCGGTTACTCTTTTGAGAAGGGCAATTGTTGCCTTGATCCCCTCATCCTCACTGAGTTTGCTACCCTCATACTCTACATCTATGTAACCTCTGAATCCCGAATCGTAAATGATCTTCATCATTTTTTCGTAATCTATCTGTGTCTCGTTTCCGTTCTCGTCGAAGTCATGGGTTTTGGCGCTTACTCCCTTTGCAAATGGCATCAGTTCCTGGACTCCCTTGTAACGGTCATATTCATAAAAATTGCCAAGATCGGGGAGAGTACCGCAATTTGGTTTGTTGATACACTTCATTATCTCGGCCAGCCATTTCCCGTATGAGGAATTTCCTCCGTGGTTTTCAACGATAACATTGATCCCGTAACCTTCGGCATAGGCAGCCAGCCGGCCCAGGCCGTCGATTGCTGCTTCCTGCATCTGGCCCATCGTACCGCGGCCTGCTGCGTTTACCCTAATCGAATGGCAGCCAAGAAATTTAGCGGCTTTCACCCATTTATGATGGTTTTCAATAGCTTTGTTCCTTGCTGCCAGGGAGGTATCGGCAAGATTCCCTTCTCCGTCAACCATTATCAGGATGCTTTTAACCCCGTATTTCTCACACTCGTTTTTCAGCTGTGTCAGATATTCCATGTCTTCAGCCTTCCCCTTGAAAAAAGTTGATACATATTCAACTGCGTCGAGACCATAAGTCTCCTTTGCTATTCTTGGAAAGTCCATGTTGGTGATGGTCCCCTTCCTGAGGGTGCGGTTAAGCGACCACTCTGCAAGTGATATTTTGAAAGCCGGCTCCTGACCATACAGGCTTATGCCGGTAATTATGGAAATAATAAATACCGTTAAGATGGATTTGATTTTCATATGACTGGATTTAGCGTTTAGTATATATGTCAAATTTATATAAAAGCATCTAACATCGTTCAATGGGTTCAAAATAAAAAATGTGGGATCGATGAAAACCTTCAACTGCTTCGAATCGGACAGGAATGCCTACTATTCTACCTTTTTGCCGTTTACAATCACATTATTTACTTTAAAGCCTTGAACAACATCTTTTTTGAATACATCATTTTCGGCCTCGATCGTCAGGTTTTCAAAAGCAAATGAAGAGAGCCTGTCATTTTCAGTAATCGCCACATCGAAGAAGATTCTGCATTTCAGTTCGATATTCCTCATTGTTATGTTTTCTGAATAAGATATCGGGACATCCTTTCTTCCCTTCAGGTCGAAGAACTGGGTCCATGGTTTGATATAAATCAGGCTGTGAACTTCGCCGGTGATATTTTCCACGGTGATATACTCGTATTTCTGAGGGGTATCGGGCCTCATTTTAAGCCAGAGCACCCTCATTGCCTGATCGATCCGGCAATCGCGCATTAGAATGTTCCTGTTATGGATTGATTCACTTCCGCATGTAAGTGCAGAATGGCAGAATCCGAAATTGCATTTCTCTATCAGGATATTGAGGTTTTCGCCGTTACATTCATCGGTGTCAGCCCAGGGTCCTTTGCCTCCCTTAAGGGCTATTGCGTCGTCGTTCACCGACATGTAGCATCCCCTGACATGAACATTGGTGCAGGCATCAATATCGATAGCGTCGGAGCTTGGAGCCTTTACCTTGTCGTGTGGTGAGAAAATGTGAACATCGAGGATCCTGACATTACTGCATTTGTAATAGTGGTTTGTCCAGAAACCGGTGTTGTGGAGGCTGACATCCTGTACCCTGACGCTATTGCAGTCCCTTATGAACACCAGTCTGGGCCGGGAGACTTCCAGATTTGTACACATCGGATTTTCCATCCTTCTCTGCCAGAAAGCCTGCCAGAATTTGAAGCCGTTACCGTCAATTGTTCCTTTACCTCCAATAGTGAATCCATCCACTCCGTAAGCATTGACAAGGGCCGGGTAATAATCGAGGCACTGTCCTTCCATTCTCGAGGGCATAAGCGGATAATCGGCAATATCGTCAGATCCTTTCAGCCTGGCTCCACCGAGAAGCCAGAGGCTGGTTCCCTTTTTGAAAAAGAGAGCTCCCGACATAAAAGTACCTTTTGGGATCACTATTACTCCGTCTCCCTGCTGCGAAGCCGTGTCGATCACTTTCTGGATTGCAGCAGTCTGAATAATTGTGCTGTCGGCAACCACTCCGAAATCTGTAAGCAGGAACTGTCTGCCAAGGTCGCCGGGTGTGACTTTTGAAGTATCCCTGAACCATTCCGGTATCGGAGTTCCGTCGGGAAACAGATCCTGAGCTTTCCCGCCCGAACATCCCGACACTAAAAAAGCCATAATTAAAAGTGTCTGGAGGAAAGCAGGAAGGAAGGGAGATTTTTTTTTCATGACCATATACATTTATTTATTCAGGTCGCCGGCGTTCGTCATTAGGTGTGCTGCCAACTGCCAACTGCATTCTGCCAACTGCCAACTAACTTCTACACATTTCATCATAAAAGTATCAAATAAATCATAAAAAACCTGCTGCGGAGAAAAGTAAAGGAAAGCGGATCTTCTGAACACCATTTACCGGGATCCCGAACGGAAAACCGACAACAGAGGAGGGGAAGAAGTGGTCTGATGGTCTGATGGTCCGATGGTCTGATGGTCTGATGGTCTGATGGTCTGATGGTCCGATGGTCTGATGGTCCGATGGTCTGATGGTCCGATGGTCTGATGGTCTGATGGTCTGATGGTCTTTGGGGGGTTCTGCTGAACATTATCATATTTTATTCGGTATATTTGCCGTT
>JAKLIJ010000012.1 GCA_022709665.1 Bacteroidota bacterium | reverse complement strand
GTTCCCACCACACCGTTCCTGATTATCGGCATTGTGGTTATCATTATCGCTGTTGCAATTTATCTCCTGAAACTTCCCGAAATTTCTACTCAGGGTGTTGAAAGGAAAAGCGTGTGGAAATACCCGCACGTAGTTCTTGGCGCTGTTGGTATTTTCTGTTATGTAGGCGCCGAAGTTGGCACCGCTGCGATGCTTCAGAGATACTTCCAGGAGGCTCTGGGAATAGCCAGCACACAGGCGGCAATGATGATCGCCCTTTACTGGGGAGGCGCAATGGTTGGCCGTTTCTACGGCTCATTTATGCTTTCCGACGTCAAGGAGTCAAAAAAATACCTCTATACAGCACTTGTTCTCCTGCTTGCCCTGTTCGTGGGGTGGTTCGTCCGCAAGTCAATCACCGACGGACTTATCTTCGCTGGAATTGCGTTCGTGAACTACCTTGCCATGAGACTCGGAAAAGGAAATGCAAGCAGATCGCTCGCAGTTTTCGGAATAATTGCGGCCCTTCTTCTTGTTGTCGTCATGGCTTCGGGAGGCAATGCAATCCTGTGGCTGGGTCTTTCTGTAGGATTCTTCAACTCCATCATGTTCCCCAACATATTCACACTCGGTGTTGAGGGCCTCGACAAGGGAGAACTCAGCATGGCATCGGGCCTGATAAACACACTTATCGTGGGCGGCGCTGTGATACCCGTCCTCATGGGCCTTGTAGCCGACAGCATGGGAGTAAGATTTGCATTTATCCTGCCCATCCTCTGCTACCTCTATATCGTTTTCTTTGCGTTGGTCGGAAGCAAACGAAGGTAACTTTTACCATATAAATTGAAAATACCCCGGAAGCCGTTCCAAATTGTTTGGAACGGCTTCGTTTTATTTTTCCTTACAATTGCTATATTTACAGTCTTTCGTCAATTTAAAAACCATATATCCATGACAACTGATAATCTGATCCTCAAAATCAACAACGGGGATAATAAGGCATTTCGCGAACTTTACGGCAATGATCAGGCTGAACTGAAACGAAACGGGAAAAGATATACCGGATTACTTAAAAAATTTGAAGCTGAATTCGGGAAAAAAGATGTTGACTTCTTTACATCTCCGGGACGAACCGAAATAGGAGGGAATCACACCGATCATAATTTCGGCAGAGTTCTTGCAGGCGCAGTCAATCTCGACAACGCATGCATTGCCGGTCAGAACGGGACAAATGTGATCAGGATCATTTCTGAGGGCTATCCTCAGTTCAATGTCGACCTTAAAGACCTAAAACCGGTAAAAGCCGAGAATTTTACTTCCGCTGCCCTTGTCAGGGGTATTTGCGCACGTTTTAAGGAACTGGGATATGAAATCGGAGGATTTGACGCCTGTATAGACGGAGGCGTTCCAAAAGGCTCCGGATTGAGTTCTTCGGCTTCTTTCGAGGTACTTATAGGTGCTATCCTCAGTGAATTGTTCAATAAAGGCAAGGTTGACCCGATTCAGAATGCCATCATCGGACAGTATTCCGAAAACAATTACTTCGGAAAACCATGCGGATTGATGGACCAGACTGCTTGTGCAATGGGCGGACTGATAACAATCGACTTCAAGGATCCGTCGAAACCCAAAGTAAAGAAAGTGAACTTCGATTTCGTCGCCACCGGTTTCTCACTGGTCATCACCGATACAGGCGGAAGCCATGCCGACCTGAATGATGAATATGCCTCACTGCCAACCGATATGAAAGCAGTTGCCGCCCAGCTTGGAGCTAAGGTGCTGCGGGAAGTCACACTGAAACAGGTTATTGAAATAACTCCGGATATTCGCGAAAAAGTTGGTGACCGCGCAATCCTGAGGGCAATACATTTCCAGGGCGATAACCAGAGAGTGGTTGAACAGGTGGCTGCTCTCGAGAAAAACGATTTCAAATCATTCCTCGGAATGGTGGTCGACTCGGGCTTCAGTTCATTCATGTATAACCAGAATGTGTATCCCATTACCAATGTCAGGGAACAGAATGTTTCACTTGCCCTTGCACTAAGCGAACTGGTGCTCAAGGGCGAAGGGGCATGGAGAGTCCATGGTGGCGGTTTCGCCGGCACAATCCAGGCTTTCGTTCCGCAGTCGCTGCTGAAGAAATATGTCGCTACACTTGAACATGTTTACGGCAAGGGTTCATGCCATATCCTCTTTATCAGACATCAGGGTGCCGGTAAGGTCAGGTTTTAATTTCAATTGGCAAATAAATTGACATTTAAGCAATTATGAATATTGTAAAGGAAGATTCATTCAAAGGTGTTTTTAACGGGAAGCCTACAGGCTTATACACTCTCAGGAATAAAAACGGAATTGTTGCTCAGATTACAAACTACGGAGCAATAATAGTGAGCATATTCGTTCCCGACCGGAAAGGAAACTTTGCAGATGTGGTCCAGGGATATGACAACATAGCCGATTATACCGGAATGAACAGTCCGTATATGGGCGCAGTATGCGGTCGATGTGCAAACCGTATTGAAAAGGGGAGGTTCTCAATTAACGGGAAACAATATACGCTGGCAGTCAATAACGGACCCAATCACCTTCACGGGGGCATCAAAGGATTCAGCAAGGCAGTCTGGCATGTAGTCGATGCTTCGCCCGAAAAAGTTAAAATGGAATATTTCTCACCCGACGGTGAGGAAGGATATCCGGGTAACCTTAAAACTACGGTAACCTACACCCTTACCGACGAAAATGAATTAAGGGCAGATTACCATGCCACAAGCGACAAACCAACTGTGGTAAACCTTGCCGGTCACTCGTATTTCAACATGGAAGGAGAGGGCTCAGGAAGCATTTATGACCATGAACTGACCATTAACGGCAAGTTTTTCACTCCTACTGATGAAACAAATATCCCGACAGGTGAAATCCTTTCCGTAAAAGGCACTCCATTCGATTTCACAAGTCCGAAACATATCGGCCGGGATATCGACCTCGACGACGAGCAACTCCGTTTCGGAGCCGGCTACGATCACAACTGGGTCCTCGATCACCCGGCAGGACAAGCCGGCCTTGCCGCAACTGTAACCGGTCCTGTGTCAGGCAGGATGCTTGAAGTTTTTACAACTCAGCCAGGCCTTCAGTTATACACTGCAAACTGGATCGACAACGAAAAAGGAAAAATCGGGAAGAAATATGGTAAAAGATGGGCGTATGCACTTGAAACACAAAATTTTCCTGATGCCATCAACAAACCTCATTTCCCTTCGCCCATCCTGAATCCGGGTGAGGAATACAGGCATAGCTGCATTTATAAATTCTCAGTCAAGCAGTGAAGAAGATCTTTTTAAGCAATAAGTAACCTTAAACCTACTAAAATGACAAACAAAAACTCCAATTTTCTGTTCCCGCTGATAGTGATGGCCACATTGTTCTTTCTGCTTGGCTTCATCACCACCATGAACAACTCGCTTATTGACTATCTGAAGGATGCCTTTAAGCTTAACGAGGTAGAAAAACAGCTTCCAAATACTTTCTTTTATGGCGCCTATATCCTTTCCATACCGGTAGGATACCTGCTTAACCGGATTGGTTATAAAAACGGGGTTCTTGCAGGTCTGGGCCTCATAAGCCTTGGCTTCTTCCTTTGCATCCCCGGAGTGGCAGCGGGTTACTATGGCTTCCTGAGTGCAGTATCAGTATTTGCTATTGGTATTGTACTTCTCCAGGTCGCTGCCAACCCTTATGTGAATGCTCTCGGAAGTCCCGAAACGGCAGCAAGCAGGCTTACCCTTACCAACGCGCTGAACTCGGTGGCCACTGTGATAGCTCCAATTTTTGTTTCTATGCTTATAGTGTCCGCAAATACCGGAACTGAGGCCGATCCCAAAACAGTTCAGGGTCCCTTTGCAGGTATCGGCATTGTAACTCTTATTATCGTGGTCATTATGTTTTTCCTGCATCTTCCTGAAATCAAGGAAGGAGAAGCGGCTGAAGGCAGTACAAAGAAATACAAGGACAGCGCCTACAAATACACCCATCTCTGGCTCGGTTCGCTTGCCATATTCTTTTATATGGGGGTGGAGATCGGAATACCGAGTTTCTTCGCCGATTACTCAGAAAAACTGGGATTTGCCTTCGATGGAGAAATGAGGACCAGGCTTCTGGCTTATTACTGGGCCGGGCTGATGGTCGGCCGTATAGCCGGGATCTTCATCCTGCGCAAATACTCCGCAAGCAGAATACTTAGCTTCTGTGCTGTAGGCGGTGCAGTAATGCTCATGCTTTCACTGGTTCTGGGCGGAATGGGAATGAACTGGATAGGACTTGTCCTGTTCCTTGGAACAGGCCTGATGCATTCAATAATGTGGCCGTGCATCTATAACCTTGCACTCGAAGACCTTGGTCCCCATTCAAAGGTCGGCTCGGGAGTTATAGCCACATCAGTCATTGGAGCTGCTCTCCTTCCGATCATGATGGGTGCAATTCAAAGGGGTATAGGACTGATTGTTGCAATCTGCTGCCTCTTTATATATTATGCCTATATCACGTTCTTCGCAGCGAAAGGATCCAAAATAAGGTAGTTTAATTCAACTGAATATTATAGCTTTTACGCTATGGTTATTACCCCGGTCCTGATATTGAGACCGGGGTAATATTTAAAATAAGCTTTTCGATGGAATCAACAAATAACAGAAGAGGGTTTGCAAGTGACAATAACGCCGGCGTGCATCCGGAGATACTAAAGGAAATCATTTCAGCAAATCAGGGACATGTTGTGGGATATGGCGATGACGTGTATACCAGGCAGGCGGCTCAGCTATTCAGGGAGCATCTTGGAGAGGATACCGCTGCATGGTTTGTTTTTACAGGCACTGCAGCCAATACACTGGGGTTAGCAGGAGTTACACGGTCGTGGAATTCGGTTATAACCGCTCATACTGCACATATACAGCAGGATGAATGCGGAGCTCCCGAGAAATTCACCGGCTGCAAGGTTCTGACTGTCGACACACCGGACGGAAAACTCAAGCCGGAACTGCTTTCAAAGCACTTGCACGGCTTTGGCTTTGAACATCATAGCCAGCCGGGAGTCATATCGATAACACAGACATCAGAGATGGGAACGGTTTACACTGTGGATGAGATAAAAGAACTGGCAGATTTTGCACATGAAAAGGGAATGCTTCTTCACATGGACGGTGCAAGGATAGCAAATGCAGCTGTTTATCTCGGTCTGCCCTTCAGAAAATTCACCACCGACGCCGGAGTGGATCTGCTATCGTTCGGAGGAACAAAGAACGGCATGATGTACGGCGAGGCCGTCTGTTTTCTTAAGCCGGGGCTTTCTCCTTATTTCAAGTACATCAGAAAGCAGGGAATGCACCTTGCTTCAAAAATGAGATACATATCGGCTCAGTATATTGCCTATTTCAGGGACGATCTCTGGAAAAGGAATGCTTCGCATGCAAACGCAATGGCAGGAATACTTGCAGAAAAGATGAGTGATGTGCCGGGCATCAGGATAACCCAAAAGGTACAGTCGAACGGAGTCTTTGCGGTTTTCCCCCGAGGTGTGGCCGAAGAAGTTATGAAATCATACTTCTTTTATTCCTGGGATGAAATGACCTCTGAATACAGGCTGATGACCAGCTGGGATACCAGCCGGGAGGATATTGATGATTTTGTCAGACTGCTTGCTGAGGTGACAGGAAAGCGAATCTGAATCAGCCTTTAAATCAGCTATTATATCCGGATTTAGGGAAGTTTTCCGGGATTTTCACCGTCTGACGTTTTCCTTATAATAAAAAAGCCGGGATCGTGAGATCCCGGCTTTTTCTTATTGTGGAAGCTTTATTATTTGAGAGTAAAGTTTATAGGTACCATGTACCATACAGGAACAGGTTTACCACCCTGTTTGCCTGGTTTAAACGCAGGAAGTGTCTTTACAACGCGGATGGCTTCTTTATCGAGTTCGGGGTCAACACCCTTTAATATCTCGACTTTATCCACACCACCCTTGGCAGTAACACAAAATCTAACAATTACTTTTCCCTGAATGTTGTTTTCCTTGGCAACTTCAGGATACTGGGTATGCTCCATGATGTACTTCAGAAGCTCTACTTCACCTCCCGGGAACATAGGCATTTCCTCAACAACCACGAAAGGTTCAGCTTCCTCTTCTTCCTCTTCCTGGATCTCCTCAGCAACAATGGCTATTTCTTCTACCACTTCAGCATCCTGTACTTCTACAGATGCCTGATCTGCTGTCATAAGCTGAACTTCATCCTCAGGTTTAACTGAGTCAACCACAACCGGGGGAACGTAGGCTGCCTGCTGAACAACATCCTGTGGAGGAGGTGGAGGAGGAGGCGGAGGAGCTACGGTTTCGGTAGGCTGATCGAGGTTTTCCATAACGATCTCTACCTGTCTTTCAGTCGCTTTTGCCCTGCCTTCTGCTGCTTTCGCATTGAGATAGGGAGTAATGACTGCAGTTGCAATAACCGCTGTTCCGATCAAAAGTGCAATAAGAACATTACGATTGTACTTCTTTCGCAGTGTATAGGCTCCGTACTCCTTATTCCTTCTCTCAAACACTATGTCATCAAAGGCAGGTGCTTTAAAATTATCTTTTGCCATTTTCTTAAGGTTTACGGGTTATCTGGCAGAAGCAGTGGCAGTGGAAGCAATGCCAGCAGCACGTTCCACCATCATTTCCTCGTACCATGCGATCTTAACAAACGTATAGCGGGCAATTCCGCAGATATTCATCTCGTCGAGAATATCCACAAAGTTCCCGTAATTGGCCAGTTTATGCGCTTTGATAAGCACAATAGGGCCGGTGTCATCGTCTTTTTTCAGCTGAGCCACCATGCTTCTGGCGGAATCCTGAGAGATCGGTATTTTGCCCGAAATCACCTCAGCGTTGAAATCGTTGATCTTCTTAAAGAGGGCTTTGTTCCTGTCGAGAAGAATACGACGGATTCCTTCTGCACTGAAATCTGTCGCCGTAAGGGGAGGCAGAATGGGCGGATTGGCGCTGTAATCCTCAGGTTTTACTGAACCTGGATAGACATACACCTTGTTGTCCGGACCGAGCAGAATGTTTGTTGTACGGCTTGCTGAAATCTTGGGAGCTTCCTGCTTTGTCGGATCCTTGATCTTCTCAGGAAGTACTATCTCCATTATCTTGGCCTTGCTGAAAGCAGTCGTAAGCATAAAGAATACGATAAGCAGACACATAAGGTCAACCATCGGAGTCATATCAATGTGAGGAGCATGCTTTTTAGCTCTCCTCTTTCCTCCTTTTTGCTGTTCTTGCTGAATTATCTCTGCCATATTACTGCTGAATTTCTTCTAGGTTAATTTTTACCGCTTCCAGGCTTGTAACCAGGTTAAACCTGTTTACGTTCCTGTCCTGAAGTATGTCAAGAACCTTTTCAACCATTTCGAAAGAGGTTTTTGAATCCCCCTTGATTGAAGCTTTTATGTTCGGATTGACCTGACGGGCTGCCAGAATCCAGAACGAAAGCTGGTTGTCTGCAGAGTCGATCGGAATTCCAACCTGCAGGGCGTTTCTCTCATTGTTGTCCTTGGCATTCAGAAACTGCTTCATCTGGGCTATCGGAATACCCATCGAGGATTTTTGCATCTCGAAGGTCCTCAGTTCGGCTTCAGTGAATTCTATCCCGTAGCGCTCACCCATAGCCGTAAGAATTTTCGGCCGGTACTTGAGAATGGTGTCGCCTCCGTTGTCGAAGTTCATGAAAACCTTGCCGTCATTTGAAAGCAGGAATGTCATCGTATTGAAGTCAGGCAATGGCGTCTCTGATATTGAAAAAGGAGTATCAACATTCGCCGGCTCTGGCTGCCTCATCGTGGTGGTAAGCATAAGGAATATGAGAACCACGGAGAAGAGGTCCACCATCGGCGTCATGTCGATGTGGGGCGAATTTTTCGGTAATCTTATCTTTGGCATCTTTTTCTTTTTTTAATGATTAAACCAAAAGATTTATTACTACTTGCCTCTCAGTGAAGCAGCGAAGTTCTGTGTCAGACTGAACCCTGCTTCATCAATTTTGAAAGTATATGCGTCAATAGTTGAGCTGAAATAGTTAAACGCAATAATCGAAAGGGTGGAACCTGTAATACCGAATGCGGTGTTAACAAGAGCTTCCGAAATACCCTGTGAGAGAGCAAGTGCATCAGGTGCGCCCGACTGTGCAAGAGCAGCAAATGCACGGATCATACCGAGAACTGTTCCGATAAGACCTATGAGCACAGAGATTGATGCAAGAGTGGTGAAAATTACCATGTTCTTTGAAAGCATGGGCAGCTCAAGAGCTGTAGCTTCTTCAAACGACTTCTGGATTGAAAGGATCTTCTGGTCCTTTTCGAGTTCCTTGTCATTCTGAAGGTCACGGTAACGTGCCAGACCAGCTTTCATAACATTGGCAAGTGAACCCCTCTGCTTGTCACACTCCTGGATGGCTTCTTCAATCTTGTCAGCTTCGAGAAGACCCTGGAGCTTACGGACAAATGTGTTGAGCCCGCCTTTTCCTTTTGCCCTTGAAAGAGTGATAAGCCTTTCAATAACAAAAATGATAAGGACAAGCACGCATGTCATAAGTATGGGAACAATGAAACCTCCTTTGTAAATAATTCCCAGGTAATTACCCTCAAGAGCATGACCATTGGGGTTGTTTCCCTCGAAGTTAACCGGGTTTCCCATTACATTGACAAACAATAGATAGCAAATGACGAATGCTATCAGAATAGAACTTACTGCGAAAACGTTCGACAGCGACTCTTTGAAAGAACTTCCTTGTTTACTCATTTTTATCGATTTTGGTTAGGTTAAAATTTTGTTGACTTGCAAATATATATTTTCAATTGTTTTTTTCCAAAGGTATAAATAAAATTAACTATCTAAATACATCAGAAACCCTGACATTTCCATTCTAAAGACCGTTAGGTGGCAGCTATACCCTATGAAAAAACTATTTTTTTCGTCAGGGACTAAAAACTGAATACCGGCGGTTTTGTTTTCATGCCGCCGGTATCTCAGCAAAAGTTTTTGTTATCTGTCAAGCTTAACGTTGTACACTCTCGATTTTGTGATCTCAACTTCCTTAGATTTAAAGCCCTGGGCGCTGATTATAAGTATTTCGGAGCCCTGAGGAATCTCGAATTTATATTCTCCCTTTCCGTTGGTGAGGTTCTCGGCAGCAGTGTCCTTTACCCTGACTGATGCATAAGCTATCGGGGTACCTGCCGAGTCGGTTATAACACCCTTGATCTCGTTCGGGTTTATACCTTTCTTAACCGAGACCTGGTAATCCTGAACCCATTTGAGACTGTTTCTTACGTTGGTATTGTTCGGATCAATCTCAAGTATCTTTCCATAAGCTTCAGCAGCCCTTCCCAGAATGGCTATCTTCCCTTCAAGGGTTTTTTCCTGACCGGCTGCTCTTGTTTCGAGAGCGGCAATACCATTATATCCTCTGATCTTACCTTCATTGTTCCTTGGATTCAGGTTGATCATCCTGTTATAATACTCCTTGGCTTTTGTGTAGTTGCCGTTTTCCATGTTAAAATAACCCAGGTAGGTCATGGCTTCAAGCATTTCAGTCATGTTTTCAAGGCTGTCCTTGGCTGCAATGCTGAGGTATTTTTCAAATTTGGGCCTGGCGATCCCGGTCTTCATATCAGGGTCCATCCTCGAGTAGGTGCGTGCAACCTGAGCATGTGCAGGAAGATAATCCGGCGATTTCTGTATCACTACATTAAGTACCGAATCAGCCGATTTGTATTTCTCTGCATTGTAATAAGCCCTTCCGATAAGCATGTATTCATTAAGGTTGTTTTCCTTTGAAGGATCTATAAGCTTCGCCCAGGTTTTGGCAGCTCCTTCATACCTTCTGAAACTGTTGTAGTTGCTTGCCATTTCGCTTAAGATGGCTCTCTCAACCGGAGTCATGGGAGCAGAGGCATCGGTGCGCTTGGCTTTGAATGCCAGGTCAAACTCGCGGAACGCCCTGTCAAGGTCCTTGTTGGCAGAAGCAACCTTTGGTTCAAGTTCGTTAACCTTTTTAGTCAGCTCATCAACCGAAGCAGCAAATTTGGCTTTGTTGGCTGCAGAGGCAGCAGCCATCCTCGACTTCTCCCTGTCAAGCTGATTCTTAAGAGAATTCAGTTCGTCAAGGTTCTTTGTGTAATCCTGATTCATTTTTACAAGGATCCTTGCCATGTAATGGTGGTCCTTCTGAAGCAAAGCATCCTTTTCAACAACCGAAAAGAGTTTTTCCATGTAGGCCAGAGCCTTGTCGTAATCGGGATTTTCCTTTTCATAGTAGGAATAACCTGCAAGACGGTTCATGTAGCCCCTCGACTGATCGATAGCAAGAATCTCCTCAACGTTCTTTATTACTTCTTCATAATCGCCTGCATAGAAGAGAGAGTTCACATACCTTACCTTTGCAGGAATGTTCCCGGCAGTCAGATCGAGGTATTTCTTGAAGTTCTCCTTTGACTGATCAAGACGCCCGGCACGCCAGTAAAGCTGACCGAGTTCCCTGTATGCCGGAGCATAGTTGTTGTTAAGATTGATGGCTTCTTCGAAATTCTGAATCGCCTGGGTGAATGCACGGGCTTTAAAATATACATAACCGATCTTCATGGCGGCAGTAGGCGACTGAGGATCGGCAAACTGGGCCAGATTGTAGTTCTTTATTGCATTCGAACCGTCATTTGCCATCATGTAAATATCACCTGCCGTAAAATATATCTCGGGATTCTTGTTGTCAATGGTAAGCGCCTGCCTTATAAGAGGAAGGGCAAGACCGGTGTCGACAGTATTTTCAATAGAGTTGACATACGACTCAGCTATCTTTGCAAGTGCAAATGCGTATTCCGGAGCCGGAGGAGTCATCTTTTTGATCTTCTTGTAGGGAAGAAGAAAACTTCTGGCTTTTGTCCTCATCTCATTTGCTTTCGCATTATCACCGGTATAATTGGCTATTTTAGCCATCCCGATGTAATTTAGCGGATCGCCTGCGTTCGCGTTGATCCCCTTCTGGTATATATCAGACGCAGCTTTGGTAGCAGCAGCAAGTGTATTCGAAATTGTATCTGCAAAATAGTTGAGAAGATAGTTCTCACCCAGATAGAAATAGTATTTACTGTTGCCTGGCTCTTTCTGTATCAGGGAATTATACATCTCTTCCGCTTTGTCGTACGACTCACTCTTGGTAAGCTGGATGGCGCTCTTGAGATCCTGTGCCCGGACCCCTAAAACCATAACTACAGAAAGGACTCCTGTCAGCAAACCGATTCTGGTAAACATCAAACTTTTCATCGTTTTCAATTTTGATATCAAATTATTGTTTCAATTTATTCTCTTTTTTTCAACTCCCCCGGTCTCTGTCATCTTCCCGCCGGATTTTTTATTTATCGTGAGTATCTGTTCTTATATCCAGTTTTGAAAATTCCTGTCTCTTTAAATCTTTTGCGCCTTTTCTTTGCTCCCGCCCCTGAACCCTTCACCTTCGCCAAAGCTGCGTCGGACATTTTGTGTTCAGAGCCCTGCGCTTTCTATGTCATTTATCAAACTTCAGGCCAACTGTTCCTTCAACCCCTTTTATTCAGTTCTGACCTGGACGAGCCTGACAGGCATGGTTGCCGGAACAAGCCCTGATTTAAGCACTATCCTCTGACCCTGTTCTCCTGTTGCCCACTGAATAAAACCTGATCCCAGTCCTGTAAACGTCTCTCTCGAACTCATGTATACTTCTCTAACAAAAGGATAGGATTTGTCGGCTATGAATCCCTGGTAGGGCCTGTAATAAGAACCATCATTGGCGAACTCCTGGGAAATGGCCAGTACATTCACCCTGCTGAGGAACATGTTGCTCTGGGGATCATCCTTGTCGCTTACCCAGTTAACACTTATGATCCCAAGTGCATCCGGATTCCTGGAAACAAATTCTATTACTTCGGCATTGCTGTTGACTGCAAAGAAATTGTCGCCAAGGGTGTCGTTTATCTCAAAGCGTTCCTTGAAATACCTTATATTCCCCGATTTGGTATTGTCAAATATCACACTGATCTTTCCGGACTTTGACTTCGGATCCAGATCTTTCCAGTCCCTGACCCTGCCCTGAAATATGTCAGCTACGTTATTATAAGTGAGTAGAGTGTCGGTATTTTCCCTGTTGGTTATCAGTGCAAGAGCATCCCAGGCAAAGGTAACCGAACGCACCACTATAAGCTGTTCCTTCAGATATGCAATCTGATCTTCCGTGAGTTTGCGGCTAGTCACCATCACCTTTACGGAATCGGCCATGAAATGATTCACAACATCCACTTCAGGCATGTACAGCGGTTTTATGGAAGCATTCTGGTACAGCGATGTAAATGTATAAACCTCCGTGTCGATCAGGGGTTGAAATGACTCGTCGACAACAATACTGATATTTCCCCTGGTGGGTGTCTCATCAAGCTGCTTCTGCCCTCCCGACCTGCATCCGGCTGTAATTACAGTCAGTAATAACACGATGCCCAGGAAGCTTTTTCCTGAAGTAAAATTCTTTTTCAAAATAATACTCACAATATTTTCGGACTTAGGTATAGAATTCCGGAATGCAATAATAATAAATTTTTGAAAAAGATCAGGTAAGTTCATTCACTTAAAATTTTATGTACATTCTCGTGTTTTTCTTATAAGTTTTCACCCCGGAGCCGGTACATGTATAATGAAAAGCTTATTTTATGCCATTGCTATTCATCTTCATCATCGGATCGGAAGAACAGATTTACTATGTTTAAATAGGTGGTGTAGGCTCTGTACAGGCCGTAGAAAATGCATACGGAACCGAAGATGACCAGAACAGGCCTGCTGAGAGTCGTCAGATTCGAATCGAAAATGAAGATCAGGAAAATCCCGATACCAATATAAAAGAACACCATGAAAGCGCTGAGTATTGCTCCCATCTGCCTCATTATTTTATTTTCATTCATACCGAATACTTTAGTTAACAAATTAACGAATAATCATTATGGGATCAAAAAAAATTTTTACCAAAATACAATTTTCTTCCACTAAATAATTATATCTGTCCTTCTATTTAAGTAACAGTGAACTGTCGCCGTAACTCAGGAACCTGAATTCGTTGTCGAGTGCATACCTGTAAATCCTTTTCCAGTCATTTCCGGTCCAGGCCGAGACAAGCAGCAGCAGTGTGCTGCCCGGTTGATGGAAATTGGTGATCATCCCTTCGATCATCCTGAACCTGTAACCGGGAACTATTATCATGCTAGTCGATGCTTCCAGTTCACTTATACCCTTTCCTGCAAGGTACTGTTTCAGGGCGCTGAGCGACTCCCTGACAGTTATATCAATGTCTTTCAGGTAGGGTTCCCATTGACCGACAGTATTCTGGCAGTCTCCCGAAGGCTTGCCGGAGAGTATCTTTACTCCAAGCCAGTAAAGGCTTTCAAGTGTCCTTACCGATGTTGTGCCGACAGCTATTATTTTGCCGTGTTTCTCCAGCAGTTTGTCAATCGTATCCTTCTTAACCGAGAAGCGCTCGCAGTGCATTATGTGCCCTGCTATTCCGGGTGTCCTGACAGGCTGAAATGTCCCTGCACCGACATGAAGGGTTATTTCAGAATGACTTATTCCCCTGTCGGATAATGAGCCCAGTAATTCTCCCGTGAAGTGGAGCCCTGCGGTCGGAGCTGCTACAGAACCTTCTGTCTCTGAATACACTGTCTGATACCTTAGCCTGTCGTCGGCTTCATCTTCCCGGTTTATGTAGGGCGGCAGCGGAATATGTCCCGACGCTTCAATCACATCGCTGAAAACCAGACGTTTATTATTCCAGGAAAATCTTATCCTCCACGCTTCGCCCTCACTGCATATCCTCTCTGCATTGAGGGTGTACTCTTTGCCTCCTGCCCGGAACTTCATCGACAGGACACCGCTTTTCCATTTCTTAAGGTTCCCTATCATGCATTTCCATTCGACAGGTCCGGATGAGGAAAATGTGAGTTCGTATGAATATGGTAAAAGAGGTTCGAGGCAGAGTATCTCGACAAGGGCTCCCGATTCTTTTCTGAAAAGAAGACGGGCGCTTATTACCCTGGTGTTGTTTAAAACAAGATGAGTACTTTCCGGAAGATGCCTGGATATATTCCTGAAAATGTCGGAAGTAACTTTTTCCCCATCATACAAAAGCAGCTTTGAACCATCGCGTTCAGGCAGTGGATAACGGGCTATCCGTTCTTCGGGAAGATCGTAATTATATTCGTCTATCCTTATTTCCTGCATTTTTCTTCAGTATTATCCGCATGTCTTTTAATTATTCGGGTTTTTAGCTTTAAGGTTACAGCGGATTCAGGCAGCAAAAGTAATAATTTATGAGGTTTTTGAGCAATTGAGTATCTTTGCAGGGCAGCATGCCGTTCCATCGTTCCAGGCCTTCGGGCCGGGGAAGGAAAGTCCGGACAACACAGAGCGCCATGCTTCCTAACAGGAAGATATCCGCGAGGGTATGCAGGTGTAACAGAAAATAACCTCCCTGGCCACAGGGTCGGGGGAAGGGTGAAAAGGTGAGGTAAGAGCTCACCGGTCGCGGCGGCAACGCCGCGAGCCGTACACTCCATGGGTTGAAAGACCATGTATACCGGCGATCAGGGCTGCTCGCCCGATGCCGGGGGGTAGGTCGATGGATCCTGCAAGTGATTGCAGGACAAGATAAATGATGGAAGCCGGCCGGAATATCTCTCGCAGATGACTCAGCCGGTACAGAATCCGGCTTACAGGCCTGCTGCTTTGAATAAAAAAAGGTCATGAACGTGCATGACCTTTTTTATTTATACCCTGAGAGTATTATTTCAGCTTGAAAACACTGTCGTCAATAGGACCATCTACTTCCACCTTGGTGAAGGTAGTAACTATTTCCATACCGCTTGTCGAGGTGGTAGTCTTCATGGGAAGCAGAACCCCGTTTGTCTCTGTGTAATTTGAAGGGTAGGCTTCAACCATCATATCCATTCCCTGCTGGTTTACAGTTGCAACAGTTTTAACAAGAAGACTGGAAGCTTTGTCAATAAACATAAGAGTATTTGTTCCGTTCCCGAGATCAGCCTTTATCTTGTAAGCAGGCTTTCCGTTTACGCTTTCCTCACCTTCGAGGGCAAGTTTGCCTTCCTTCAGGTACTGTTCCATGTAATTGTTGAAATAGTTACTTCTGTCAATCTGCTTCACCTGATCGGGTGTCATCTCCTCAGGACTTGCAGAACCGGTCATCGGGTTCACACTGTATCCTTTTTCACCGTCGAAAACCTGAATCATTTCCTGTCCGTTGAAACTGGTTACTGTTTTGATCTTGTTCGGACTCTTCATCCACATTTCCATGGGCAGTTCCATACCCATGACCGAAGTCGTTGCCGAGATCCTTATCGTCTTGATACTGCCTATCTTGTCAAGTTTATTTGCAAGGGTGTAATTGCCGATGATTTCATCAAGGCTCTGGGCGTTCAGCATGAATGCTGCAAGAAGAAAGGTTGTTGCGAGAAAAAGTTTTTTCATTTGTACTTTAAAATTAATGTTTAGTTAAAAGTATTGATTGTCTTTCTCAATGCAGTCAGCATCTTCAAAAGTCGTTCCATTTTTGAAAGTTTCAGCATATTTGCTCCGTCCGACAGAGCAGCGGCAGGATCGGGATGGGTCTCAATAAAGACCCCGTCGGCTCCAACGCTGATAGCTGCCTTGCCTATAGTTTCTATCATGCCCGGGTTTCCCCCCGACACCCCCCTTGCCTGGTTGGGTTGCTGAAGGGAATGGGTGATGTCCATGATCACAGGTACACCGTTTTTTTGCATAACCGGGATGTTCCTGAAATCTACAATCAGGTCATGGTATCCAAACATGTTCCCGCGGTCGGTAAGCATAATCCTGTCGTTCCCGGCTCCTCTTACCTTCTCTACTGCAAATTTCATCGATTCTCCCGACAAAAACTGACCTTTCTTGATGTTAATCCATTTTTCAGTGAGGGCTGCCGCTTCAAGAAGATCGGTCTGACGGCATAAAAAGGCCGGGATCTGAAGTACATCAACATACCCTGCGGCAATTGCCGCCTCCGAAGGATTGTGGATGTCAGTAATAACCGGAACGGAATACCTTGTTCTTACTTCAGCAAGTATCTCCAGAGCCCTAATGTCGCCTATGCCGGTGAATGAGTCAGCTTTGGAACGGTTGGCTTTCCTGTATGATGATTTGAATATAAATGGTATGGAGTATTTGTCGGCCAGTCCGGCAAGAAGCCCGGCAGTTGAAAATACAATGTCTTCGCTCTCGACAACGCATGGTCCCGCAATAAGAACAAAATTGCCAGAATCCCTGTGTTTCAGGCCCGGAATATCAGGTGCTCCTTGTTTCATTCAGTTGTAAATATAATAATATCGGTTCTTTTTCAAAGGTTTTTATTCATAATTGTATTTGCCCTTCCACATGTCCCTCAGCCTTCGCCTTATCTCTTCCTCCCTGGGATTGTCTCCAGGATCATACAGCCTTGTTCCGCTTATCTCCCCGGGAAGGAACTCATCCTTCACAAAGTTGCCTTCAAAATCGTGTGCATATCTGTATCCTTTGTGATAACCCAGATCCTTCATCAGTTTTGTAGGAGCATTTCTTATATTAAGAGGAACAGGAAGATCGCCCTTTTCTCTGACAAGTCCAATAGCATTTTCTATTGCCATATAGGAGGCATTGCTCTTTGGAGAGGTAGCCAGGTAAACTGCAGTTTCTGACAGTATTATCCTGGATTCCGGCCATCCCACAACATTTATCGATTCAAAGCAGGCCTGGGCCAGCAGAAGGGCGTTGGGATTCGCCAGACCAATGTCTTCTGCAGCCAGTATAAGCATCCTCCTGGCTATAAACTTCGGATCCTCTCCGCCTTCAACCATCCTGGCAAGCCAGTAAACAGTCGCGTTGGGATCGCTTCCCCTCATCGACTTGATAAATGCAGATATTATATCGTAGTGCTGTTCCCCGTTCTTGTCGTATATTGCCAGGTTCTTTTGTACGTGTCTGAGAACCATTTCATTGTCAATTACAATCTTCCCAGGCGAAGCATCATCCGATTCGCCGGAAACAACCAGTTCGAGGGCATTGAAAAGCTTCCTCGCATCACCTCCGGATATCCTCAGAAGCGCTTCATTTTCCCTGATCTCAATATCGAATTTGGCGAGGTACAGGTCCTTCTTAAGAGCAGTGTCGAGAAGGCTTTCCAGTTCTTTTTCACCAAGCGGATTCATTACATAAACCTGACAGCGTGAAAGGAGAGGGGTGATCACCTCAAAGGACGGATTTTCAGTTGTGGCCCCGATGAGTGTTATTATTCCCTGCTCAACTGAGCCGAGAAGCGAATCCTGCTGCGATTTATTGAATCTGTGGATCTCGTCAATAAAAAGAACCGGATTGGGCTGATTGAAGAACTGCTGCTTTTTTGCCTTTTCAATTGTCTCCCTGACATCCTTTACCCCCGAGTGAACGGCGCTCAGATGGAAAAATGGCCTTTTGAGGGTGTTTGAAACTATCCAGGCAAGGGTAGTCTTACCTGTTCCGGGAGGCCCCCAGAGAATGAAAGAGGGGATATTTCCCGATTCGATAGCTTTCCTCAGCACTCCGTTGGGGCCCACAAGATGCTCCTGACCGCAGAATTCATCAAGATTCCTGGGCCTCAGCCTGTCAGCCAGTGGTTGATTTGCCAGCATGGTCGGAAATTTGGGTAAAAGTAATAAAACAATTGCGGATGGAGAAACATTGAATCCGGGCATGCCCCAAACATACGCATATCATTTTTTTGTCTATTTTTCCTGCCTGAAACCCTGTTCCATGAGGATCATGAAATTCAATCTGTTCACAGCATTCTTCCTTTTATATATAATAGGAGGATGCACCTCAGGCCATTCTGTTCCCGGTAAGGAAGACGATTCAATGAATATTGTCACTTCCGACAGCGGCATGGTGGTCACCGCCCATCCGGCAGGATCAGTGACCGGCATTGAAATACTACGAAGGGGTGGAAACGCAATTGATGCCGCTGTAGCAACAGGATTCGCTCTTGCCGTGTGCTATCCCGAAGCCGGAAACATAGGAGGCGGAGGCTTTATGATAGTCAGGGAAGCTGACGGAAGAACTGATATGATAGATTACAGGGAAAAAGCTCCCGCAGCCGCAAAGCCTGAGATGTTCCTGAATGATTCGGGCAACGTGGTGCCCGGACTCAGCACAGGAACCTGTCTGGCTGCCGGCGTGCCGGGAACAGTCGACGGCCTTCTGAGCATTCACTCGAAATACGGACTGCTTTCTTTAAAGGATGTTATTCAGCCTGCCATCGACCTGGCCCGGAAAGGATTTCCGGTAACGGAAGGACAGGCGGCAGATCTTAACAACAACAGGGAAAACTTTATCAGACGGAACAGGAGATTGCCTGCCTTTGTAAAAGACACCCCATGGACAAAGGGCGACACTCTCCGTCAGCCCGAACTGGCTGCAACTCTCGAAAGGATAAGGGACATGGGAAGGGAAGGTTTCTATTCAGGGATGACTGCCAGAATGATTATCAATGAGATGAAGAGAGGCAACGGTTTAATTTCCACAGATGATCTTGCAAACTATACCTCCGAGTTCAGGGATCCTCTGAGAGGCGAATACCGGGGATATAGCATCATCACAGCTTCACCTCCTTCAGGCGGAGGAGTGATACTTCTTCAGGTCCTTGGCATGATCGAAGCTTACGATCTGGCTGGGATGGGATTTCATTCAAGCGAAATGGTTCATCTGATTGCTGAGGCGGAAAGAAGGGCTTTTGCCGACAGGTCGGAGTTCCTGGGCGACCCTGGTTTTAATAAAATTCCCCTTACAGAGCTTCTGAGCGATGAATACCTTTCAGGTAGAATGGAAAGCTTCAACCCCGATTCAGCTTCACCTTCATCCTCAATACTTCCGGGCAATCCTCTTTTCCGGGAAGGCGACCAGACAACCCATTATTCAATAGCCGACAGGTGGGGAAATGCGGTTTCGGTCACCACTACACTGAATGAGACCTTCGGGAGCAGTATAGTGGCCGACAGCGCCGGATTCCTGCTTAACAATGAGATGGACGACTTCTCGGTAAAACCAGGAGTTCCCAATATGTTCGGACTGACAGGAGGAAGCGCCAACTCGGCGGAGCCGGGAAAAAGGATGCTTAGTTCAATGACACCGGTCATCGTCGAACGGGAGGGAAGACTGTTTTTAATTGCAGGCTCACCGGGAGGTTCTACCATCCCGACTTCGGTACTTCAGGTTCTTGTCAATGTAATGGATTTTGGAATGGATATCGGAAAGGCTGTCGACGCCGGGAGATTTCACCACCAGTGGCTTCCTGATCAGATAAGCTATGAGAGTGAGGGCCTTCCTGCCCAAACCGTGGAAAAACTGGTCAGAAAAGGACACAAAATGAGCGGGAGGAAGACCATTGGAAGGGTGAACGCGATTATGATAAAGCCCGACGGAAAGATGGCGGGAGGACCTGACCGCAGAGGCAATAACTGCGCTAAGGGCTATTAGAAAGTTGTGATTGTATATTTTTTGCTAAATTGGCATAAAATATTACGTCTGCGGAAAATAAAAACCGTGTTTTGTAGTTATTTTACTGTCTGTAAATGTTTTTGTAGTACAGGACTTGAATAGTTTCAGATATTTATGCAGTTATGAAAAAGCCTCTGCTTATAACCCTTGGCATTATTGTTCTGATATTTGCCTTCCCCTTCTTTAACCTGATCCGTTGGACTTTTCAGGAGAAAAAACCTCTCGACGTGCTTATTCTTGATAAGACGGTGCCCACTCTCGAACGCATTAATCATAAGTCGCTGACATGGATACTCAACAACGATCGCTTTGTTAAGAAAGAAAAGAAATCATCCTATTCGTACAGGAAGGACTATTACGGGTTTGCACCCACAAGACCGCTGAAGGACAGGGGAAATACCACTAATGAGTACCATCTCTCCGAGATGATCGACCTTCCCGAAAAAACTGACGCTATTTATTTTGCCGATACTTACGGGGTGTTCTTCAACGACTGGTACGTCGGTGTCAATAAAAGCAGACGCTCAAGAAAAATATACGGTGGTCTGAATAATACAGATTATCTGCTTGTTAATGAAATGAAAAATAGGAACAAGCTGATAATTCTCGAATATAATACACTCGATTTTCCGACATCTGAGTTTGAATCATACAGGACCCAGGAAAAACTTGGGATAAAGACCTCAGGCTGGACAGGCAAATATTTTGAAAAACTCGATACTACTTCGAAAAACTTCCCTGTATGGATGACTGCCATGTACAGAAAAGAGTACGGCCGGCCATGGACTTTTACAAGACCGGGAATAGTATTTCTCAGCGACAAGCAGATCATAGTACTTGAAGAAGGGACCCACCTTACGGATGCCAAACCCTTTATACATACAGAAGCCGAAAACGCTTCAAAATACGGAGTGCCAGAAAAAGTTGCTTTCGACAAGTGGTTTGATATTATCGACCCGCTTGAAAGTACAGTTATTTCAAAGTTTGAACTCTCGACAACAGCCCTCGGAGACACACTCCTCGCAACCGGAATGCTCAGGAACAGCTTTCCTGCTGTAACCAGTGACTCAATTGGAAGGACTTTCTATTTTTCAGGCGACTTTGCAAACAATGATGTCAGTTACTGCCTGTCACGGTTGAAGGGATTCAATGGCATCAAGGGTATAAATTACTCTGATAAGCCGGCGGACAGCCGGAGATTCTTCTGGCTGTACTACAAACCGCTGTTGAAGACTATTTTCAACGATTACTACAGCTCCATAGCAGGCAGACAGGGGTGAGGCACAAAGTCTTCTGACTGCCAACTGCCAACAGCCAACTGCTAACTGCTAACTGCCAACTTGCAGTTACTTGTGAGTCATTTCCCTTTGTCCCTGTTGCCAAACTGCAGTTTCATTGATACTCCGGCGTATCTTATCTTCAGATCAAGACTTGTAAGATCATCAACAGGCAGTTGAACAAAAGGTTCCACAAGCAGGGTGCCTGTTTTACTGTAAGGGAAAGAGTAACCAGCCGACAGGTTTGCAAGTCCGAAAAAGTCGGTGTTTCTGAATGACCCAAAATCCTTTTCGACTTCAATGGTTGAATACCTGGTCACTGACGAATATGATCCGGTCAGTGCATCCAACTCCATCTTTGTGTATCCGTTTACCACATCGGCCTTAAACTGCTGGCTTATGTAGAATATAGTGGATGTTCCGGCGGAAACAAAAAAGCCTGACCGTTCCTTCTCAAATATTCTGATTACAAGATTCAAAGGCAACTCCATGGCCAGCATGCTTAACTGTCCGTCGAAGGCATAGGGTGTGCCTGCAGTACCGTCATTTAAGGATATTGGATAGTTAACTCCTGCAGTATAGTTTTCGTTTTCTATTCCAAAGGATTGCATTGCAAGTGCAAGCCCCGGGCGGAATGAGATCCTCCTCGTGATCTTCTGATCAAGATACAATCCCATTGATAAGCCGGATGCAGATGGCGATGCCTCTTCTGACCGGGCCATTGAACCCGACAGACCTGCAAGTAAGCTCCTTCGTGCGAAACTTTTTTCAGTTTCCGTTGATTCCTCAACAGATCCGGATCCATCAAAAATTATGGCTGCAGAAATACTTTGTTCCTGCATTATTTCATCAGGAACTGATTTATTAAATAATTCACTGAATGATAAGGTCATAGCCGGAACAGGCAGGATGTCAGGATAGACTGACCTGTTTTGCAGTATTGCGTGAATGTTGTCGTCAGCACCGCCGGCCCGATCAGCCTTAAGAAATGTTTCGTCTGAAGCAATTGCAGGCTGATATTCAGGGTAGGGCTTTTTGGTCCGGACTGTCACGCCGGCAGTTTCTGAAGCACTTTCTGCAACCGGAGTAACCGCAGGCCGGGATGCAACCGGTGCAGTATGTTCTTCATTCCTGCCGGCCGCTGGTTCTGTGGCTGATATTATTTCCCTGGTTGTCTGATGGACTGATAAACGGTAAGCAAGAAATGTCCCTAATCCGATTATAAGCAAAATTGAGGCTGCCCTTGCCCACAGGGGGATAATAACCGCTCGTCTGCGCTTCCCTTTCTGCATCTCCACGAACGATTTCCATCCCTCGTCGGCAAGGTGATCAGAATTGTAATTGGCGAATGCCTTTTTTACATTTTCCCTGAGTATGTCGTCAAATTTATTCATGACTCCTCCTTTCAGGGTTAAAATTCTTTTTATACAGTTCACGGAGCAGCTTTTTTGCCCGGGAAAGATTCGTTCTTGAAGCTGATTCGCTTATATCAAGCATTTTACTTATCTCCTCATGCGAATAGCCTTCAATTTCGTACAGGTTAAAGATCACCCTGTAATTCTCAGGCAGGCAGCCGAAAAGCGACAGAATGTCTCTTGCCGAAAGCTCGGCATCTACAGGAGGATCTTCCATTTCTTCGGGAGATTCCTGATTAAAATATTGCAGGAAAGTTGCCTGCCTCCTTGAGTTCTTCCGGTAATTATCCACGGCAGAATTTACCAGGATCCTGCCATACCATGCCATGAAAGGATTCGAACCGTCATATTCCGCTATGTTTCCAAGTACCTTCATAAAGCTGTCGTTAACTACCTCCATTGCTTCGTACTGGTCTTTGGTATATCTGATGCATATCGACATGGCAAATGAGAAATAGCGTTTGTAGAGAAGCTCCCGGGCGCGGGGCTCTCCATCCGAAGATCGCCTGACAAGATCCATGTCTGACAATGCCTTTTCATCTTCTTTTCTCCTTCTCATTTCAACCTTCCGGATAAGTATCCCAAAAATAACTTAATCCGGATGGTTTTTTGTTTGTTTTTTCATTTTTCTGGCCTACCTGAAAACAAAACCGACCTGCACTTCAATCCGGTTATAAGAGGTGACAAGCTCCCGGGGGGTTGTCATATAAGTGGATTCGCTGTATTTGAAAGTGATCCTCTGGAAACGGTAACCCACTCCGAAATTGACGGCATTCCCTCCCCAGGAAGCCAGTTCGATACCCGCTCCGGCACAATACATGATTCCTCCCCTTGCTTTTGGGAAATCATAGTAATAGTATTGTCCGTTGTCAAGATCCCCGAATGCAAATGACCAGCCACCCTTAACCCAGGCGAAGGGCGACATACGCGTTTTCAGGGGATGATACCTGAAATCGGCATACAAAGGCATCACAGCCACATCAATTTCCTCATATCCTGTTCCTATCCCAAGGCTCAATCCGTTTCTGAAGCTGTAGCCGTTTGAAATGTGAAAGCTCATGCTGCCGACGTTTTCCTCATCTTTCCGGCCGGTAAGCGACGATGCCGACATGCCTATTGTATAGCCATGCCTGTCAATATGCTGTCTTTCACTTACTGCTGCAGCTGAACCCTGCGCAACATCTGATTTTTTCAGTGTGATCACCTGGGGAGTGGTAATTCTCATTTTCACCGAATCCTGATCAGCAGCCAGTACTGTGCCGGTTATCCGGGAACCGCCGTTAAGAACAACGGTCTGTTTCTGACTTCTCTGAGCCGCCAGAGTGACAGTTAATGCTAACAGTATAACTACCAATGGTGTTTTGGTTCCTTTCATGGTTCACTCTTCGTTGCCTGTAATTGGAATGTAGCTTATCTGTTCAATATTTTCCGGATCGGAGTAGTCATACTGGTATATTCCTTCCTCTCCCACAAGCATGAGCGTACCGCCCATCGGTATGACATCATAGGTGAAAAATCCGGGATAGTGCGCAATTTTTCTGTTTATAATGTCGAGAGGATCAGATTTATCATAGATCTTCAGTCCGGCCGTCCCGTCACATACAAACAGGAGATCGCCGTCAATGCCGAGTCCGTGAGGGTTGTACATGGGATATGATTTCACCAGATAAGGACTTGTGATTGAGGAAATATCAATTACCTCCAGCAGGTTCTGACCATTGGCGCATCTGGTGCCTGTACGGAGAGTTACATAGGCATAGTTTTCATCGGCAACTACCGGATCGCAGGCGGTAATATGATCGTAATGCGATATAAATCCTGGCTTTGTTGCATTCGAAACATCATAGATAAGCAATCCGGTGGTAGTCCCGACAAACAATTTTTCCCCAAGAAGAAAGAGAGTTTCCATATTGCGGGAAACATTTATGCTGTCGACGATACTCATTTCATCAGCTTCTGCCACATTAACAGTCTTCATCATCCAGGGATGGGCAATAAGATAAAGATAATGGCCGTTCAGCATGAACCTTGCCATGGATCCGGCCGTTCCTGCCCCGGCCGACCAGTTTGCAGCGCCGTCGGCAGCTGACAGAAACATCATCTCACCTTTGTACAGATAACCATTCCAGGCGCTTCCGGGTTCACGTTCCTCTGTGACTGTCTTAACTTCCCAGTCGATGATCACGCCCTTTGACTTGTCGACCATTGCATAGGGATACCACTGGTCTCCTTCGGGTACAACCTCAGGAAAGACGTTCTCGATCCTGCCGACTTCTACCGGATCTTCAATATCGCTTATATCGATTGCCACAAGATCGATATAGCTGTCGGCAAAAAGAATGTTCCCCCTTATTGCCATATCAACATTTCCCATTATTTCGTAAAATGCCTTTTTTATGGGATTGGCAGGGTCAGAATTGTCGATGACATGGATCCCTTTGCCTATTTCGTTGACAAATAGATAGTTGTCTTTGAAGTAGATCTTTCCCGGCTGGCATATTTCAATGGGGTCACTCTTTGTGAAACTGGTCCGGAATTCATTGAACGAAATGTAAACAGGTACGTTAGCCTCGTAAGTGATCCTTTCCACAGTCTTGTCGGAACATGACGACAGAAATGCCGTCAGGACCAGAACCGTAAGCGATAATCTGATTGTTGTTTTCATGATTGGTTTATGGATTTGAGTGAGTTGCAGTTTTTTAAGTATTTAATTGTCACACAGGTTTTGCAATTGTATTTTGGATAAGGATATGATCCTGTCTCCTTCTTTTACAGCCCTGACAAAATATCCGGATGAAGTCCGGAGGAAATAGTCATTGATATTTATCTCACGGGATTCAGATACCTCACCGTTCCCGGAAATGCTCATCAGAAACCCCTTCCGCTCAGTGTCGACAGGATAACCAACAGTTTTTCTTATCACAAACTCATCATCGGAGGCATACAGGATTTCTTCAAACCACTCATCCGATCCTTCTCCGTATTTCCTGGTCCAGAGGGTGTCTCCTGAAGATTCAGTCCTGATAATGAAACAATTCATATCCCAGGGTTCATTTATACTTCTGGTTCTGCCGATTATTAAAAATCCCTTATCAGACATTTGATATAAATCGTAACCAAGATCATTGAATGGATCTGAATTAAAGTTGCTTTTGTCCCACTGGATAATCCCGTTTTCATTAAGTTTTTGAAGCAAAACCTGCTGGCTGCTCCATGTGCCTGTTACTGCAAAGCCATTATCGTCAGTCTGAATGGCATTTGCTCCTGAGAATACATAATTATGGTCATCATTCTCCCATGCGATTGAAAAATCTGAGTTCAGCCTGATCAGGCTGCTGCCAAACAGAAGGAATCTTTCACCATTGGTCGCTAAAGCGTTGATGAGCATGTAATCGTCCAGCTCTTTCCTGAAAAGTTCCTTCCCCGATCCGTCAAGCATAACGATCAGGGCTGAACTGAGCATAACATCGGAGCCTTCCACAATTGAACAAAAGATGAGGATGTTGCCATTTCCCTTTTCAACAACATTAACTATCTCAACGGAATAAAAAGCACCGCCCCAGCCGCCTTCTGAAGAATTGTTCCCCCAGTCAAAGTCATCTTTGCTCCAGACAGTGTTGAAATTTACATCCAGTTTTGAGATTTTTATTTTCGAGTCACTTACTCCTGCAATTATGAAACCATCAGATATCTCCCTGATATTAAAAAGAGTATTCATCTGAATTTCGCCGACAGCATCTTTATCTTCGGCTACGGGAAAATCGTCCTTGCTGCAGCCTGAAAGGAGAATTACTGCAGTATAAATTATAGAGAGAATGAAGAAAAGTTTGCCATACTCTTCGCCCTGTGCCCTGCGCCCTGAGCCCTGTGCCCTTTTCATAGTCTATTCCTCTTTCGGATTAATCACCTGCCCTATAAAAAGCAGTGTGTTTGTCGTACGCTCACGAATGGCAAAGATGAAGGATTTGTCGATGATGAACTGGTTTGGCTGCGGATCGCCTACACTTGTCAGGTTTATTCCTATCGTTGTAACAGCGGCAGCTTCCGTTCCTTCCTCATCTACTTCGACGAAAGTGTTTTGCTTCACGAAGTCGACATAGATCTGATTATCGGAGATTCCTGAAAGATCTGCTCTGAAATCGCTGAAAGCATCAATCATACCCATGCTCATCAACTGGTCGTTAAGGTATTTCTCATAAGAAAATTTGAATTTTGGCATAGTTACAATTGTTTTGCCGAACTCAGGATGAGCGTCAAGGTCGGAGGTCAGCTTGTCCCATACCTGGTATGTAAAAGAAGGATAAAGGGCGCTGAGGGTTTCGTCCGGGACAATCACCACCATGGTGAAGTTGGTCTGACCGTAAGGCATTTCAATTGCCCTGAAATCATTGCCCCAGGCAACCTTTGAGCCCACTTCACCCTTCATTGTGGTAACATCAGTCGTAGTGCCGCCATCGGGATGGAAAGGAAGTTCATCTGTCAGGGATTTGTCAAACTGGTAGCTCCAGTCGCCGTTGAAATAGAGGGCATTCATGATGAACATTACTGCATACTCTGATATCTCACTTAACACTTCAGGTATTTTCCCGTTCGTATTGTCGCTGGCCCACTTATTGATCGTGGTGAGGGATGACGGGGCAGCGAAATCAAGTCCCTTGACGGTTGCCTTGTAATCATTGCTCATTGTGGCAAGGAAAGGCGGTTTGACACTGAATCCGTTGCGGTAGAAGATCGCGTTTGCAAGAGCGAGCTGCACCTTCGGATCGATAACGAGCAACTGGCTGACAAGACTCTTGTAAGCTTCGTTGATTTCGGAAATATTCATCCCGGCCGGATATTTAAGTGTACCCTGCAGTTGTGAGTAAGTATCGCCGCCGCAACCGTTGAGAAGCATGGTAAGGGCAGTGCTTGCGCTGAGGGGCGAAAGCATGAGGTTTTTGTCTTCTTCAGCGGTCACCTTTGTGAAAAGCTCAATTCCGAAATCGTTGCTGCTTTGAATGGCGACGGGTGCCGCAGCAGAGAGGGTAATGTCTTTTGGTGTCAGGTCGGGTTCTTCATTGTTTCCCTTTGAACAGGAGAGGGCAAGGAAAAGAATTGCCAGTCCCGGCAGAATGAATGCAAGATATTTTTTCATGTCGTTATTTGTAAGTAAGTACTGGATTTAGGTTATTCATACCTTACATATACGAATCATACTTGCTAAACGTGACAGGAAAGGTGAAATATTTTTCGTCGGGGAAGCATGACACAAGGCACAAGGCGAAGGATTCAAGGCACAGGACAAAGGAAAAGACAGCAAATCAGGAAATATAGTTCCGAAATTTTTCGGAATAATTAATACGAATAATTTCGTAACCGGATGATCAATGCTAAAATTTTTTTCTGGTTTTAACCACTGATTTCACGGAGAACACGGACAATACACGGATCGTTTCAACAAATATAAACCCTGATCTTATCTGTGATCCCGATAGCCATCGGGACCGTGCTATCCGTGGTAAATATCCTTTTCTGGTTTATCTTACATTTTAATGCTTTATTTTTACAGCAGCCAAATCATTTTGACATGAAAATATCTCTCATTCAATACGACATCCTCTGGGAGGACAAAAAAGGCAATTTTGCAAAGCTTTCGGAAATGTTGGGAAGAGTGCCCGAAGGAACTGAGCTCGTCATACTTCCCGAGATGTTCAATACCGGTTTTTCTCCTGCAGCGGATGTCCTTGCCGAAGAGCCCCGGTCACTTACCTTTGAATGGATGCAGAAGACATCGCGGGAAAAGGGATTTGCAATCGCCGGAAGCTATATGGTTGCTGAAGGGGTAAACCATTTCAACAGGTGGGTGTTCATATCGCCTGAAGGCTCACTGTTCAAATACGATAAGCGGCATTTATTCGCCCAGGGCGGTGTGGAGGTGAATTATACGCCTGGTACCGAAAGGGTGGTCTTTGAGTACAAAGGGGTGAGGATATGTCCCAATATCTGCTACGACCTGCGCTTTCCCGTCTGGAGCAGGAACCG
The DNA here is from genome assembly GCA_022709665.1 of Bacteroidota bacterium. Lineage (GTDB taxonomy): Bacteria > Bacteroidota > Bacteroidia > Bacteroidales > VadinHA17 > LD21. The sequence goes on along the minus strand of JAKLIJ010000012.1, from coordinate 4,602 downwards.
GAACGATTATGATCTTCTCATTAACTCGGCAAACTGGCCCGAAGCCCGAAGGGATGTATGGCTCACCCTGCTTAAGGCAAGAGCTATTGAAAATCAATGCTTTGTTGCAGGTGTCAACCGCACGGGAATAGACGGCATGGGTATAAAATATTCCGGCGATTCGATGATGATCGGACCAAAGGGAGAGATATTGGCTTCAGGAGAGACGTACCTGGAAAGCATAATATCATGTGATATCAATACTGATGAGTTAAGGGAATTCCGGACCAGATTCTCAGTGGCAGGAGACGCGGATAATTTCACTATACAACTGTAGCAACAGGTAATAAGCAACAAGTTGGCAGTTGGCAGTTGGCAGGTATTCGGTATTCGGTATTCAGTATTCGGTTCCCGATAGCCATCGGGACGGTATTCGGTAACACAGCAACCAGCAACCCTTTCAGTTTGTCTGCTTTTTCAGCGCTTCGTAGAGAATTACTACCGGCGGTTTTGCTGTTCTTCCCGTTCCGTCCTTGATGTGGTGTCTGCAGCTTGTTCCCGGAGCTGCGATCTGAACTTCGCTTCCGCTGTTCCTGATCCCGGGGAAAAGAACAAGTTCACCGATCTTGTTCGACAGTTCGAAATGTTCCTTCTCATATCCGAATGAACCGGCCATGCCGCAACATCCGGAAGGTATCTCGGTAACCTTGTAATTTGTTGGTATGGATAGCATTTCCATAGAACATACAGACGATGAAACGGCTTTTTGCTGACAGTGTGCATGCAGAAGAATATCGAGGTTTTTGTCTGTAAACGACTCTCTTTTTATCCTTCCTGCCCTGAATTCCCTTGAGATGAATTCATCAATCAGAAAACTGTTCCGTGCAATCTTCATGGCTTTTTCTTTCAGGCCATCACCCGCCAGATCGGGATATTCATCGCGGAAGCCGAGAATGGCAGAAGGTTCTATGCCAACAAGCGGTGTTTCATCGGAAATTATATCTGAAAAGGTGTTTATGTTGTTTATGGCAATTTTCTTTGCCTTCCTGAGCAGTCCTTTCGATATGAAAGTTCTTGCACTCAGGTCATGACTCACCGAACTCACCCTGTAATTGAGGGATGTCAGCAGCCTGACAGCTGCAATTCCTGCTTCAGTGTCGTTGTAATCGGTGAATTCATCTACAAAAAGACAGACTGTCCCCGACGGATTTGACGGATTGAGCGATTCAAGATTCTTTTTCAGCCATTTCCTAAGAGTGGTTTTGTGCAGAAGCGGGATCGACCTTTCCCTTGCGAAACCTATTGTTCGTTTGAGAAGGTCAGAGAATAATTTGTTTTTAAGGAAGAAGTTGTATACTGCCGGTACAAGTGAGCCCAAACGGTTAAAGGTTGTGATATATGCAATGAGCAATGTCCGGAGTGGAACACCGTGCCGGTCGTACCAATGCTGAAGAAATTCCGACTTCATTTTGGCAATATCAACTCCCGACGGACATTCCGCCTTGCATCCCTTGCATCCGACACAGAGATCGAGAATGTCATATATCTCTTTCTGATCCCATGGATCGCCATTCTTCACGCTCAGAAATTCGCGCAGTATGTTTGCCCTTGCCCTGGTGCACTTGTCCTCGTCCATCGTGGCCATGAATGTAGGGCACATTGTGCCTCCTATCTTCAGCGACTTCCGGCAGTCGCCCGAACCGTTGCATTTTTCGGCCGCCCTGACTATGCCTTCGGTTGATGAGAAATCATAGATAGTCTCGAGCCTTGGGCTTAAGGCGCCCGGCTCATACCTCAGGAATGTGTTCATCAGAGGGGTGTCGACTATTTTGCCGGGATTAAGAATGTTTTCAGGATCCCACGCTGCTTTCAGCTCCTTGAGAAGTTTATAGTTTTCCTCGCCAAGTATCAGAGGAATAAATTCTCCCCTCAGTCTTCCGTCGCCATGCTCACCACTGAGCGATCCTCTGTATTTCTTCACAAGCTGAGCTGTTTCGAGGCCTATGGTCCTGAATAGCTCTACATCGCCCGGATCCTTCAGGTTAAGGACAGGACGTATGTGAAGTTCTCCTGTTCCAATGTGGGCATGATAAACTGAATCTTTACCATGTGCCGCCAGAAGCCTGGCAAAATCGTCCATATAGGCGGGCAGATCCTCAACCCTTACGGAAGTATCCTCAACAAGGGAGACTGTCCTGCCCTCACCCTTCATGTTGCCCAGAACACCCAGACCAGCCTTCCGGAGTTCCCAGGCCTTAGCCATGTCCTTACCCCTTAAGACCGGATAGGCATAGCCGTATCCTTCTGCTTTTAAAGCATCAATAAGGGCTGAAGTGACAGATTCCGCTTCTTCTTCGGTGTTCCTGGCAAATTCAACCATCATGATCGCTCCCGGGTCCCCTTCAATGAAGAAACGGTTGTTCCTCTGACTGAGGTTATCCTTGGTCAGCTCCAGTATCCTGTCGTCCGTCAGCTCAACTGCGGTGGGTTTGAACCTGAGCGCTACCAGGTTTGCACGGAATGCCTCGTCGCGATGCCTGTGATGAACACATACGAGAGTTTTGAATGCGGGAGGGAGAGGAACTGCATTGAGCCTGATCTCCGTTGTCACGGCAAGAGTGCCTTCCGATCCAGCAAGCAGTTTGCAGAAATTAAACGTTTTATCCGAATTGCCGTTAAAAATCTCAGAATCAAGAAGAAGATCGAGGGCATAGCCGGTATTCCGCCTTGGAATACGCGGATCGGGATATCCTTCCTTTATTGAGGCCTGATTGACGGGATCGTTAAGCATCTCCCTTATGTTCCTGTAAATCTTTCCTTCAAGGTTATCCAGCCTGCATTTACCTTCAAAGGTTTCCCTGTCAACGGGACCGAAGACAGCTTCGCTTCCGTCGCTGAGAATCGCGTTTATCTCGAGGGTATGCTCCCTTGTCGAGCCGTAAACAAGAGAATGCGATCCGCATGAGTTGTTACCAAGCATTCCTCCCATGTTGCATCTGCTGGAAGTAGATGTCTCAGGTCCGAAAAAGAGCCCGAAAGACTTCAGGTACATATTTAATTCATCAAGAACCACACCCGGCTCAACTCTGACCCAGCCTTCCTCCCTGTTAACCTCGAGTATCCTGTTCATATGTTTCGAGATATCCACTATTATCCCCGAACCAACTACCTGTCCCGCGAGTGAAGTCCCGGCAGCCCTCAATGTGACCCCGATCTTTTCCTGTGATGCAAAACAAAGTATCTTCTTTATATCAGAGGCATTCCGCGGCCATATGACAGCCACCGGCTCCTCCCTGTAATCGGAAGCATCGGTTGAATATATTAACCTGCTTACCCTGTCGTATTTGAGCTCACCCTCCAGGGATGCTCTCAGTGAATTAAATTTTTCAACCGGAAACTCCATGAAATTTACATTTTTGATCCGCAAATTTAAAAAATGATTTTATTTCTAACCTGAAACGCTTTTACTGCTTAAAATTTTTTTTCAACGGTTATGCGTGGACAAAATAATCATCTGACACACTTGGTTATTTAGGGATTTTTTTTTCTACTTTTAGAGCCTTATGTGTTAAATTTTAACTTATTGAAATACAATGGAACTAATTGACCAGATCAAACTGAACGCAAGGAAGTACAACAAACGCATTGTCCTGCCTGAAGGGTATGAGGAAAGGAATCTTAAAGCTGCGGATATTGCAATAGGAGAGGGCCTTGCACAAATAATACTTATCGGTGATCCCAGGGATATAGCCGCTAAGGCTGAACAGTTCGGACTGAAGAACCTGAACAGGGCGGTAATAGTCGATCCGTTGTCGCATCCGATGAAGGATCACTATATCAATATGATGGTTGAGCTGCGCAAGAGCAAGGGACTTACCAGGGAAGAAGCTGCAAAACTAATTGAAGATCCCCTCTATCTCGGAGTTCTTATGATCAAGAACGGAGATGCCGACGGTGAGGTTTCGGGAGCCGATCATGCAACAGGCGACGTACTGCGTCCTGCTTTTCAGTATGTAAAGACAGCTCAGGGTATTTCCGTCGTATCAGGCGCATTTGTCATGATCTTGAAAGACAAAACTTTCGGTGAGAACGGAGTTATTGTGTTTGCAGATGGCGCCGTGCACCCGGATCCGACCGACAGCGAGCTTGCCGAGATAGCTGTTGCAGCCGGACAGACTGCCAGGGCAATATGCGGATTCGAACCTCGAATTGCTTTGCTCAGCTTTTCAACAAAGGGAAGCGCCAAACATGCTATGGTCGACAAAGTTGTGAATGCTACTAAAATAGCCCGTGAGATGGCTCCGGATATGATGATCGACGGAGAACTTCAGGGCGATGCAGCCCTGGTTGCCGCAATAGGCCAGAAAAAGGCCCCCGGAAGCCAGATAGCCGGCCTTGCCAATGTTCTTGTCTTCCCTGACCTTAACTGCGGAAATATAGCGTATAAACTGGTCCAGCGGCTGGCAAACGCCGAAGCGATAGGCCCGATACTTCAGGGAATGGCTGCGCCCATAAACGATCTTTCGAGAGGCTGTTCGGTCAGCGATATTGTAAGCATGATTGCAATCACTGCCAATCAGGCAGCCGCAAAAAAATAATACCTGTTAATTTTAACTTCTAAAA